>JBDKUZ010000081.1:0-16003 GCA_039679395.1 Methanospirillum sp.
TGTTGTAGCCCGTGTCGGGGACCGTGAAGGTCACGCGGTGCTCGTCGGTCTGGTTGTTCGGGACAGTTACGCGGTACGAGCCGAGCAGGGTCTCCCGGTCGATCGTCGAGGTGTTCGTGGCCGGGTCGAAGGTCTGGTTGAGCGCGCGCGTCTCGACCGTGTAGGAGACGTCGCGGTACTCGTGGTTCCCGATGCCGAGCGTCACCCACTGCGACGAGTTCGCCGCGAAGACCGTCGGGTAGTCCGCGGCCTTGCCGTTCGCGCCGAGGACGTAGAACTCGGTGAAGTGCTCCCCCTCCTTCGGCACCGCGATGACGAACGCCGTCGTCCCGACCGCCGCGAGGATGGAGACGAGGAGGAGGATCGAGAGGTTGCGGTCGAGCCTCGACTGGCCGGGCGCGAAGAGCTCGGCCCGGGCCTCGGCGACGACCTCGCCCAGCGGGACCGTCAGCCGGTCGCCGGCGGGAAGGACGAGCCGGCGGACGGCGGCGGCCGCGGCCATCACGACCACGAAGAGCGAGAGCGCGGCGAGGATCGGGTCGAGCCGGATCCCCCAGGGGGTGTAGTTCAGCACGAGCCCGATCAGGGGCGTGATCGCGATCGAGAGCCCGAACGAGAGCGCGATCCGCTCGAGCCAGTCCAGGTCGTCGTTCCGGGGGAAGAGGGCCGCGATCAGGACGTAGCCGGGGACGAAGAGGATCATCGGCAGGCCGAAGAGGATCCGGAGCGGCGTCTCGTTGATGAGCGGGAGGTAGACCGAGAGGAGGGTGAGCGCGGTCCAGGCGACGACGACCCCGAGATCGGCCGGCGGCCGGCCGACCTCGGCGAGGTCGTGGGCGAGGCGGCCGTTGGACGGAGTGGACATGGTCGATCGTAGAACGTGGGCGCCGTAGCTATTTGAGCCCGATCGAGGCGGCATCGCCCGAGAGGCGGGCGGCGAGGCGGTACAGCGCGTACGCGGTGAGCAGGAGGAAGGCCCCGCCCATCAGGGCGAACCAGAGCACGGTGTCGCTGCCGGCCATCCCCGAGAACCGGCGGAAGACGCCGCCCCCGACCAGGAGGAGGCCGAGGATCGTGACGGGCACGGCCGCGGCCAGGGCCAGGACGCGGAGGAGCCGGCCGTACCGGGCCGCGATCGCGCTCGTCCCGGCCGGCCAGAGGACGGGGAGGAGGAGGAGCAGGAGCAGGGCCGCCGAGACCCACTCGATCGGGTTGCCGATCTCCGCGAAGAACATGCGGATGAACCAGCCGCCGGTCTCGATCGGGGGCGACGGCCCGAGCAGGGGGTAGAGCCAGGCCTTCGGCTCGGCCCACATGAAGTCCAGGGCCTGGTGCGAGGCCACGCCCACGCCGACGGCGAGGAGTGCCGGGCCGTACCGGCGGTACGCGAGGGCGCCGACGAGGAGGAGGGCGACGAGGAAGAGGAGGGTATGGAGGAAGATCCGCCCCCCGCCGAGCGCGCCGCCGAGGACGAGAATGCCGAGCGGCTTGTCCACCAGGTCCGGCAGGAGGGCTCCGAACATGCAGGGCAGGACCACGGCCCTCGTCCCGAGCCGGTCCGCGAGCAGGTACCCGAGGAGCACCCCCGTCAGGAGGTGGAAAAGGATGAACATCGGCGGGTCAGGCGCGATGCGTGACCGCGGGGAGCCCGGCCCGGCCGTCGAACCGCTCCCGGTACCCGTCGGGGAAGGTCAGGGTGATGGCGTCGGGCGAGAAGTCCGGGGAGACCAGGGAGGCGAACCAGTACCGGTGGAGGGCGCGGTCGAAGGCCGTGAAGTCGACGGCGGGCGTGGCGTACACGGTCCCGTCCCGGCCGTGGGTGATCGTCGCGAACTTCGGGACGGTGAACGTGGCGCCGTCGGGGCCGGCCTCGCCGACGCGGACCTTCCGGCCCGAGAGGGCGCCGAGGGCGGCCTCGAGCGCGTACTCGGGCGCGGGGATGGCCGGGTAGACGATGAACCGCTCGACCCAGTTCAGCTGGTAGGTCATGACGACGTCGGCCGCCCCGCTCGGGTCGACCGTCACGTCGAGCGACCTGGCCTCGAACGCGCCGGCGGGGACGGCCGTGAACGCGGCGAGGAGGGCCGCGATGAGGAGGAGGTGGATACGCATGCTCTCACTCAGCGTATCGCAGGGCGACGGGGAAAAAGATGCCGGTCGCCGCGATCGTTTCACTAATTATATTTGCTGACGGGGATGACCGTTCATCATGGACCCGGCACGGGCCGACGACGCGCTCTCCCCGCTCGTCGGGATCGTGCTCATGGTCGCCGTGACCGTGATCCTCGCCGCGATCATTCTCGCCCTGCTCTCCTGGCTGCCGCACCTCTGCGACCCGTTCCCGCCGTCGGTGATCAAGATCGAGGAGATCCACGACTATAACGAGGCCGGAACCAAGCTCACCTATGCCAGCCGCGTGCTCCTGCGGAACTTCGGGACGAAGGACCTCCCGAACCGGCAGATCACGGGTGCGTTCTACAGCGACGGCAAGCGCGTCCAGTGCACCATGAAGTCCTTTCACGGCGAGGACTATCCCGACGGGTTCCACCGCTCGGGGTTCAAAACGATGGGGGGAGAGGGATGCAGGGGCTTAACCTGGGAGGCCGGCGCCTCGGTACTGATCGACTTCAACGAACGGACCTTCATGCCCGGCCAGACGGTCCGGGTCGACATCATCGATTCGGGGACGGGCTGCGTCATCTCGAGCGACTCGTTCAGGCGCGGCCCAGACCCCGTGCGATGATCCGCGCCGCCCGGAGGGGCTCGGGGACGCCGCCGTCCAGGGTGAACGCGTCCACGAGCGCCGCGGCGTCGGGAAGGTCGAGGCCGAAGGGGCGGACGTAGACCGTCGCGCCGGTCGAGAGGGGGACCGGCACCCGCTCGCCCAGTCGGCGGTAGGCCGCGAGCCGGTCCGCGTCGCCGGGGAAGTGGCGCGCGATCGCGCTCTCGAGCCCCGGCGACGCCTCGTACGTGACCGAGACCACCGCGCACCCGGTCTCTTTCGCCACGGCGGCCGCGTCGATCACGTTGAACCAGGCGATCACCGCGCCCGAGAGCATGACCAGGCGGACATCGTCGCGCCCGACGGACCGGACCAGCCGGACCACGGCATCGGTCGCGTCGCTCCCGCCGACCGTGGCCTTCTCCGTGCCGAAGCCGTCGATCCGGCGGTCGCGCCGCATCACCACTCCGGCCAGGTGCGAGACCGCGCCCTCGTCGTGCCGCCCGCGGTAGCTCTCGGCGATCCCGAGCACGCGGAGCCCGGGCTTTCCGACGTGCATCAAAGCACTTATGACGCTCTCGCCGGTATATAATGAGGATGACGATCGACCGGGACGCGGTCACGGTCCTGGTCCCGACGCTGAACGAGGCGCCGACGATCCAGGCCCTGGTCCGGGATTTCGTGGCCCGGGGGTATACGCGCGTCCTCGTGGTCGACGGGAAGAGCACGGACGGAACGGCCGCGCTCGCCACGGCGGCCGGCGCGGAGGTCCTGGTCCAGGCCGGCCGGGGCAAGGGGAACGCCGTGATCGAGGCGTTCAGGGAGATCCGGACGCCGTACGTGCTGATGCTCGACGGCGACGGCACGTACGCGGCCGACGACGCGGACCGGATGGTCGAGCCGCTCTGCCAGGGCTTCGACCAGGTGATCGGCGACCGGCTCGGCGCGGCCCAGCGCGGGGCCTTCTCGCGCCTCAACTACACGGGCAACTGGCTCCTGAACCGGCTCTTCCGCCTCGCCCACGGCCGGTACCTCGCGGACATCCTCTCGGGGTACCGCTCGTTCACCCGGGCCGCGATCGACCAGATGAACCTGAGGGAGCAGGGGTTCGGGATCGAGACCGAGATCGCGGTCGAGGCCGTCCGCAACGGCCAGCGGGTCGGCGTGGTCCCGGTCTCGTACGACCGCCGCGCCGGGACCGACACAAAGCTTAACCCACTAAGGGACGGGTACAGGATTGCCGTGACCATCTACCGGCTCGCGCGGATGAACAACCCGCTCTTCTACTTCGGGCTGATCGGCGTGACCCTCGCGCTTGCCGGCCTGCTGGTCGGAGCGTTCGTGCTCTACGAGTGGTTCCAGGGGATCGAGCGCCTCCCCCTGACCATCCTGACCGTGCTCCTGATCACGGTCGGCATCCAGATCTTCGTCTTCGGGATGATCGGCGACCTGATCCTCTCGTTCCACCGCGAGACCATGGACGAGATCGCGGCCCTGAAGAGGCTGCAGGAGCAGGCGAAATGACGACGCCGTCGATCTCGGTCGTGGTCCCCGCGTACGAGGAGGAGGCGCGGATCGAGCGCTGCCTCGCCTCGCTCGCGGACCAGACCCTCGCGCGGGAGGAGTACGAGGTCATCGTCGTGGACGGCGGCTCGAAGGACCGGACCCGCGAGATCGCGAGCCGGTACGCGGACTCGGTCTTCGTCCAGACCAGCGCGAAGGTCGGCGGGGCCCGGAACGACGGCGTGCACGCGGCCCGGGCGCCGCTCGTCGCGACCACCGACGCGGACTGCGTGCTCCCCCGCGACTGGGTCGAGCGGGCCCGCGACGACCTCCTCCGCGACGGCGTGGTGATGGCCTACGGGACCGTCTCCCCGATCGAGGACACGGTCAAGAACCGCTTCTCGCTCGGCCTCGCGAACCTGCTCTCGTCCATCGGGTCCCGGCTGGGGTTCTACTACACGCTCGGGTGCAACTCGGCCTTCCGCCGGGACGTCTTCCTCCGCATCGGCGGGTACAGGACGATCGACGCCGGCGACGACCTGGAGATCGCCCGCCGGATGGTCCGCGAGGGCCGCGTCCTCTTCGACCGGCGGCTGCGCGTCGGCTTCTCCATGCGCCGGTACGACCAGTTCGGCACCCTCCGCTCGCTCTACCAGTGGGTCTACATCGTCCGGAAGGGCGGCGAGTCGCAGAAGTACACCTACTCCCGCCGCGAGTACAAGTAGCGGGCAAAAGGTTCAAGTTCCCCTGGTTCGGAAGGGGTAGAGATCGCAATGCCGCGTGTCGTTCATTTCGAGTGCCACGCCGACGACCCCGAGCGGGCCGCGGCCTTCTACCGCGAGGTCTTCGGCTGGGAGATCGGCCGGACCGAGAACCCCCAGTACCTTCTCCTTCGCTCCGGGGGGTCGGGGGAGCCCGGGATCGACGGCGCGATCATGCCCCGGATCGGCGGCTCCTCCTTCACGAACTCGATCGGCGTGGACTCCATCGACGACTACGTGCTGCGGGTCATCCGCGCCGGCGGCGAGGTGCTGATAGGGAGAAAGACCGTGCCCGGCCTGGGGCAGATCGCGTACTGCGCCGACGCCGAGGGGAACGTCTTCGGCCTGCTGGAGCGCGAGGCGGAGACGGGCGAGTAATCGCGCCGGACTCCGGCCGGCCGGACCCGGGGGCTGCTCCATGAGAGGCGCGCATGGGACCGTCGCCGCGGTCTCCCCCGCGGGTATGCCGAAAGTCCTTTAGGGGACAGCGCCCTCTTCAGTGGTGCCGGACCATGTCGACCCCGGATCCGGCCGGCCGTCCCGGGCTCTCCGATGCGGACGCCGCGGCGCGCCTCGCCCGGGACGGCTACAACGAGCTTGCGGCCCGGGAGAACCGCCCGTTCTCGGCCATCGTCGGCGGGGTGGTCCGCGAGCCGATGTTTCTCCTCCTCGTCGGTGCGGGGCTCATCTACTTCGTCCTCGGCGACCTCGAGGAGGGCGCCCTGCTCCTCTCGTTCGTCATCGTCGTCATCGGGATCACGGTCTACCAGGAGCGGAAGAGCGAGCGAGCGCTCGAGGCGCTGCGGAGCCTCGCGAGCCCCCGGGCGCTGGTCGTCAGGGACGGTGCGCCGAAGCGGATCCCGGGCCGCGAGGTGGTCGAGGGAGACCTGCTCGTCGTCAGCGAGGGCGACCGTGTCGCGGCCGACGCCCTCCTTCTCTCGGGCGTCACCATCTCGGCCGACGAGTCGCTCCTCACCGGCGAGTCGGTCCCGGTCCGGAAGAACCCCGCGACCGGCGATCCCGGCGAGCGGCGCCCCGGCGGCGACGACCGGCCCTGGCTCTACTCGGGCACCCTCGTCGTCCAGGGCACGGGCGTCGCGGAGGTGGTGGCGACGGGCCCCCGGACCGAGATCGGCGCCATCGGCGAGGCGCTGCAGTCCGTCCGGCGCGAGGACACCCGGCTCGAGCGGGAGACCGCCGGCATCGTCCGGGATATCGCCCTGATCGGGCTCGGGCTCTGCCTGGTCGTCGTGGTCGTCTACGGCCTTACGCGGGGCGACTGGCTCAAC
The DNA here is from genome assembly GCA_039679395.1 of Methanospirillum sp. Taxonomy (GTDB): domain Archaea; phylum Halobacteriota; class Methanomicrobia; order Methanomicrobiales; family Methanospirillaceae; genus UBA288. Next base: position 6,276 of record JBDKUZ010000081.1, read on the forward strand.
GGCCTTCTCGCCGGGATCGCCCTCGCCATGGCCATCCTCCCCGAGGAGTTCCCCGTGGTCCTGACGATCTTCCTGGCCCTCGGCGCGTGGCGGCTCTCGAAGAAGAACGTCCTGACCCGGCGCGTGCCCGCCATCGAGACCCTCGGGTCGGCAACAGTCCTCTGCGTGGACAAGACGGGCACCATCACCGAGAACAGGATGACCGTCGCCCGGCTCTGCGCGCACGGCGACGAGTTCGACTGCATCTCCGGGACCGCGGACGTCCTCCCCGAGCCGTTCCACGAGCTCCTTGAGTTCGCGATCCTCTCCAGCAAGAGGGACCCGTTCGACCCGATGGAACAGGCCCTGCACCGCCTCGGAGGCACCGATCTCTCCGGCACCGAGCATCTCCACGCGAACTGGGACCTCCTCCAGGAATACCCGCTCTCCCCGGAGCTGCTCGCCATGTCCAACGTCTGGCGGTCGCCCTCGGGCGGCGACTATATCATCGCGGTCAAGGGGGCGCCCGAGGCGGTCTTCGACCTCTGCCACCTGGACGACGGCGATACGGCGAGCCCGCGGGCCGAGGCCGAGGAGCTCGCCTCCGGCGGGTACCGCGTCCTCGGCGTGGCGAAGGCCTACTTCCGGCAGGTGGACCTGCCCCCGGTCCAGCACGATTTCAGGTTCGCCTTCCTGGGCCTGGTCGCATTCGTGGACCCGGTCCGCCCGGACGCGGCTGCTGCCGTGGCCGAGTGCAGGACCGCCGGGATCCGGGTCGCCATGATCACCGGCGACTACCCGGCCACGGCCCGGGCGATCGCCGACGCCATCGGGCTCGACCGCGAGGGCGGGGTCCTGACCGGGGCGGAGCTCGAGGCGATGCCGACCGAGCAGTGCCTCGCGGCGGTCGAGGCGACCTCGGTCTTCGCGCGGGTCGTGCCCGAGCAGAAGCTGCGGATCGTCGAGTCGCTCGAGGCCTGCGGCGAGGTGGTGGCCATGACCGGCGACGGGGTGAACGACGCGCCGGCGCTCAGGGCCGCCGACATCGGGATCGCGATGGGCGAGCGGGGCACGGACGTGGCGCGGGAGGCGGCCTCGGTCGTCCTGCTCGACGACAACTTCGCCTCGATCGTGGCCGGCGTCCGCATGGGCCGGCGGATCCACGACAACCTGCGGAAGGCGATGGCGTTCATCATCGCGGTCCACGCCCCGATCGCGGGCCTCTCGCTGGCGCCGGTCCTCCTCGGGCTGCCGCTGATCCTCCTGCCGGTGCATATCGTCTTCCTCGAGCTGATCATCGACCCGGCCTGCTCGGTCGTCTTCGAGGCGGAGCGGGAGGAGCCCGGGATCATGCAGCGGCCGCCGCGGCCGCCGGAGGAGCGGATCCTCGACCGGCACACGGTCGCCATCGCCCTGGCGCAGGGGCTCGTCGTGCTGGGCACGGTCCTCGCGATCTACGGAGCCGGGGTCTGGACGGGGCTCGGCGAGGCGTCGATCCGCACCCTGACCTTCACGGCGATCGTCGCGGCCAACCTCTCCCTGATCGCGACGAACCGCTCGTGGACGGAGAGCATCCTCGCCACGCTGCGCCGGCCGAACCGCGCATACTGGGTCGTCACGGCGGGAGCGCTCGTCTTCCTCGCCGCGGCCCTCTCGGTCCCGTTCCTCGCCGAGCTCTTCCGCTTCGGACCGGTCGCGCCGGTCCAGCTCGCCGTGGCCGTGGCCGCGGGGGTGGCCGGCGTGCTCTGGTTCGAGGTCGCCAAGGTGCTCCGGCATCCCCGGCGAAAGGGTGCGCCGGCGGCCCGGGCGGCGCCCGGGGAGAGGAGGTAGTTCCCATGCTCGGGCCTGGGTCCCCGGCGCTGCTCGCCCGCTCCGGCGCCCATGGTCGGAGTCGCCGTGTGCGTCCTGTCGCGTGGAGAGTCGGAGGGGAAGGTCCATATCGGAGTCCCTCCGAACCCTGTACGATCGAACATGAAGTGTCCTGTCTGTAATTGTGACCTGGCGATGGGGGAGCGGCTCACGGTCTCCATCGATTACTGCCCGCAGTGCCGGGGTATCTGGCTCGAGAAGGGGAAACTCGACCAGATCGTCGACCGGGCGGCGGCGTCCGCTCCGCCCGCGATGCAGAGGAACTCGGGGCCGCCGGGCCAGGCGTACCCGGCCTCCTACGATCGCCATGACGATCACCACGATCATCACGACGATCGCGACAGGAAGAAGAAAAAGGGATTCCTCGGGGATCTCTTCGACTGACCGATCATTTTTCATGTCCGCCGGTCCGCCCGCGGCCCGGTGCCGACCTCCACCGCGACGCGGAGCTCCCGCATGAACGTCGAAGGCAGGGGTCCGGGCGGGAGGACTGTTCTCCGCGGTCGGCTCCCGCCGGAAGTAGCCCGTCCTCCTCGAGGAGTCGATCGCGGCGACGGGGCTCCGTTTCTTCCGGGCTCGTCCCCGGGAGGCCGGTCCGCTCGTCGGGACAGGCCCGGCCGGAGACCGGAGGGCCCCGGCGCATGACGGCCGCCCCCCATGGCGGACGCCGTATTATCTCTCTTTTTGCTATTGCGGCATGAATGGCCGCGTTTCAAGAAACATTTTATACTTGCACCTCGTCTCTCCCCGCATGCGACGATACCTACCGGTGCTCGCGGTGGCGGCCCTGCTGCTCTGCGGTGCGCTCATCGCCGGGTGCGCCACCACCACCACGAACACGACAACGACCGCTCCCACGACGGGCGGCGGACAGGCAACGACGACCACCACGACCACCGGGGCGGCGCCCACGATCATGATCGTCTCGCCGCAGGACGGGACGACCGTGCCCGCCGGAAACGTGACCGTGACCGCGATGGTCGGCAACTTCACCATCGTGGACAAGCAGGGACAGGCCAGCGTTCCGGGCCAGGGACACGTCCACTTCTACATGGACGTCAGTCCGATCCCGAGCACGGCCGGCCAGCCCGCGATCCCGACCGATCCGAATGCCGTCTGGGCCCACGTCTCGGGGACGACGTACACGTTCACGAACGTGACGCCCGGGCAGCACACCTTCACGGTCCAGCTCGCGAACAACGACCATACCCCCGTCATACCGATTGTCACGGACAGCGTCACGGTCACGGTAACCGGGACCTCGGCGACGACCGCCGCGTCGACATCCGCGGCGGCAACGACGGGCACGACGGGCACGACGGTCATGAGCACGACGACCACGAGATCGTCCGGCGGCTATTGAGGCGGCCGGTCCCACTTTTTCGGCACCCCACGGCCGGGTGAGCCGAGACCGGGGGTGCCTATCCGGGCCGTAACTGTGGGATGGTGATGGTCGGGGGAACGTTCGGCGGGACCGCGGAACCCTCCGTACCGAGACGCCGGCACGAGCCGGCACCTCGACGGACAGGGCTTGTCGGGCCGTGCCGGGGCTCCCGACGATCGACGGCGTGCGGCGGCAGTGCCGATCGACGGACCCTCTCCACCGAGGGTTTATATTCCGCGTTGCCCATTGTCCCGCGGTGACGGAGGGGCTACGGATCGTGACCGGGGCGGGGTACCCCGGGGAAGGGATCAGCAGGGGCCTGGCCCGGGGTCTCCTGGTCTACTATGGGGACTGCAACCTGACCGGCGAGGGGATGGGCATCGGCAGCGCCGCGCTCCGGAACCGGCGGTGCACGTACTTCTCCCGCACCTGGACGGACGTCGACGACGACGGGGTGTTCCGGCGCACCTTCTCGCTCGATACCCGCATGCGGTGGACCGTTTTCGGCCTCCCCTCGGACCGCCTCACCCGGTTCATGGAGTCCGCGGTCGGCGTCTACATGAGACTTCCACGGCTGCAGACCGCCCTCCTGCATCTGGTCTTTCCCGTGCGGGCGATCCTTGGCATTCACCCGCGCTTCGAAACGGTCCCGTCGTGCGGGCGAGTGGCGTTTTCGTACAGGATTGCGCCGGACCACGTGGATGTCCGGGTGGTGCCGGAGCTGCAGGCCGGGGAGGAGGACACCCTCTGCCTGCTGAACGAGCTCGGTGCGGCATGGTTCACGGCCGCGGAGGACGGGAGAGCGACCGGGACCCGGATGCCGGGCTGGGAGAAGGTCGAGAGCGAGAGGATGCCGGTCTCCCTGGTCGACCGCGCGCACGGCGTCCGGTTCTCCCTGGATCGCCCGTCGACCGGTCGCGCCCCGCCGGTCGCCGTCTATTGGGGAAGGGAGCGGAACGGCGATCACTCCTGGGCCGGGTTCTGCATCGAGCTCGGCCCCCTGAACGGTTCGCGCGAGTTCCCCGAGGTGCGCTACCGTATCGGCATCGCACGGGAGGCGCCCGCATGACATCGTCATCCGGGGTCTCCCTCGTCTACCCGTACTTCAGGAGCCGGGACCCTGTCGAGAAGCTCTTTCCGCCGCTCGGCATCGCCTGCCTCGCGAGCCAGCTCGCGGAGATGGGGATCGGCGTTTGCGTCGAGGACTGCACGTTCGCGGCGTTCGACGAGGCGGTCGACCGTGTGGCCGCCTCCCGTCCGGCAATCGTCGGCATCTCCGTCATGGTCAGCATGAGCGGGAACGCCTTCGACCTGCTCTCCCATCTCCGGCGCCGGCTCCCGGAGACGCTCTTCGTCGCGGGAGGCCCGCTCCCGACGGTCAACCCCGGGATGTTCGCCGGCGCGTTCGACGCGGTCTTTCGCGGGGAGGGCGATCTCGTCTTTCCGCGGTTCTGCCGGGACTACCTCGCCTCCTGCCGGAACCCGGACGACCTTGAAACCCTCGACCCCGGGCGTTACCCCGGACTGCTGTACCTCGGAAAGGACGGTACGGTCCGGTCGTCGCCGTCCGTTCACAACCCGTCGGCCATCCTCGACCGGCTCCCGCTCCCCGACCGCTCGGGGTTCGACCACCGCCGCTACCAGGAGGCGATGGAGAAGAGCGTCGGCCTCCGGCAGACCGGCCTCATGGTCACGCGGGGCTGCCCGTTCGCGTGCGACTTCTGTTCGAAGCCGGTCTGGGGAGACGTCTTCCGAAAGCCGTCCCTGGAGCGGGTCTTCCGGGAGATCGGAGAGCTCGTCGCTCTCGGATACAACGCGCTCTGGATCGCGGACGACTGCTTCACGCTCGACCGCGACTATCTCCAGGCGTTCTGCCGCGAGATGGTGCGGCGGGGCGTCCCCATGCAGTGGACCTGCCTCTCGCGGGTCGACGGGCTCACGCCCGGGATCGCCCGGCTGATGCGGCGCGCGGGCTGCGTCCGGGTCTACCTCGGGCTCGAGTCCGGGAGCGACGAGACCCTCGGGCTCATGAACAAGCGCGTCACCGTCGCCGACGGGGTACGGACCGTCCGGCTCTTCTCGCGCGCGGGGATCGGCACGGCCGGCTTCTTCATGGTGGGCTACCCCGGGGAGTCGCCCGCGTCGGTCGAGCGGACCTTCTCCCTCGCCCTCTCCCTGCCCCTCGACGAGATCTCGTTCACCGTGCCGCTCCCGCTTCCGGGGACGCCGCTGTACGCCCGCGTCGCCGGGGGCACGCCCTGGGAGGACTGGGAGGTCTCGAACCAGGTCCGTGTCTCCTATCCCTCCGGGTTCGACGAGCAATGGCTCGGACAGCGGATCGGCGAGACGATGCGGGCCTTCCGGGAGAAGAAGGCAGCGGCCCGCGCCGCGGGCCCGATGCGCTGAACGCCGACCTCCCCCGTCACCTCAGGTCACCGAGACGATGGGCGGTTCTATCGGGATGAGCGATCGTCACGGCCCCGTCCCGTGCTCCGCCCACCTCGCGATCGCTTCCACGCGAGGCCCGGAACGCCTCTCCCGGTGTCCCGGTCCTACATCGCCCGTCGCTGCTGCTCCGAGCCGTCCGTGCAGTAGAATGTGTGCTTCAGCCCGAGGGCGGCGTGAACCGGGCACGTCGGGCAGATGCAGCCCTGCTGGACGACCTCGCACCCGCTCTTCCCGACAATGCAGAACAGACGCTCGTCTCTGCCCCGCATGCAGTCGTTGTACGTGGGACAGCCCGGGCAGCTGCACCGCTGCCTGTTCTCATCGATGAACCCCTGGCGCTCATCGGGGCTCATCGCCGTCATCTTTCGCATCGCTTCCTCGAATAGATCCATATGGCATGTACCTCGGCGAGGATGGGATGGAGGCGAGGCTATATGAGAGTATGCCCGGCCCGGACGAGCCGTTCCGCGCCCGTCATCCCCTGAGGAGATAGATGGCCGCGACCGCCACCCCGACGCAGACGACGGCGTAGCGGAGGGTATCGGGCCGGATTCGGCCGACCACCGAGCCGCCGGCAAAACCCCCGGCGATTGCGCCGAGCCCCATCACCAGGACGAACGGCCAGTCCGACAGGCCGGAGAAGAGAAAGTACACGGCGGCGGAGACGTTGATACTGAAGGAGAGGGCCTGCTTCAGGACGGTGAGCCGGGTGAGCGAGTCGTCGTACACGAGGCCGAGCACCGCGAGCACGATCACGCTGACGCCGGCCCCGAAATACCCGCCGTAGACCGCGGCCAGGAAGCCGTTACGCGCCTGCATCCATGTCATCCCGGGCTACTCGGGGGTGCCGGAGAGCACAAAACCTCTCGATCCGACGACCCGGGGCCGCCGCTGCATTCCCCCGGCGGGAGACGTCGGGGAGAGTGCCGCGCCGCCGTTCTCCTCGAACGAGACCATCGGGCGTGCCGTCACTCCGCCCGGCCCAGGTACCGGTGCGCCACGGCGTTCAGGCTGTCGTCGAGGGTGTAGACGAGCGGGGTTCCGGTCGGGACCTCCACGAGCGGTATCTCCTCGTCGGGGATCCGGTCGAGGTACTTCACGAGCGCACGGAGGCTGTTGCCGTGGGCCACGATCAGCACCCGTCTCCCCGCCGCGATGGCCGGGGCGATGGCCTCATGCCAGTACGGCAAGGTGCGCTCGAGGGTATCCCCGAGGGACTCGGCGGCCGGCAGCTCGCCCGGCTCGAGAGCGGCGTACCGAGGGTCGAACCGGGGGTGGCGCGGGTCCGACTCCTCGAGCGGCGGAGGGCGGACGGCAAAGCTCCGCCGCCAGGCCCGGACCTGCTCGTTGCCCGCGCGAGCCCGCATCTCGTCCTTGCCCAGCCCCTGGAGCGCGCCGTAGTGCCGTTCGTTGAGCCGCCAGGACCGTTCGACGGGGATCCACATCAGGTCCATGTCGTCGAGCACGATCCAGAGGGTACGGATGGCCCGCTTCTGGACCGACGTGAAGGCGAGATCGAACGCGAACCCCTCCTTCATGAGCAGGGTCGCGGCGCGGTGGGCCTCGTCGATGCCGCGGGCCGAGAGGTCCACGTCGGTCCAGCCCGTGAAGCGCCCCTCCTCGTTCCAGAGACTCTCGCCGTGCCGGAGCACTACCGGAGTGTGCATCACCCTGTGCCCGCGCACATCTCGGAAAAAAGTATCCGCCGGCCGCCCGGGCCGAAACGCCTCCCTGGCGGAAGGTCGGGCGATACGCGAAGGTTTTTCATCCCCCGGGCCTCCTGAAGGGTGGAGGCACACCCGTGCAGGAGTTCTCGGTACTGATCGGCGGCAGGGCCGGCGAGGGGATCAACAAGGCGAGCGCGATCCTCAATCACGTGATGGCCAAGCTCGGCCGCTACGTCTACATGTACTACGACTACCCGTCCCTGATCAGGGGAGGGCACAACTTCGCGATCGTCCGGTCCGCGGACCACCCGGTCCGGACCCATCGCGACCGGGTCGACGTGATCCTGGCCCTGGACCAGAAGACCGTGGACCAGCACGCGGCCCAGCTCGCGCCGGGCGGCGTCATCGTCTTTGACACGTACGCCGTGAAGAATGCCGACGGGGTCGGCGTCGACCTCGACCGGATCGTCAAGGAGGAGAAGGCCCCGGCCATCACCCGCAACTCGGGCCTCGTCGGCGCCTTCTGCCGCGTGGCCGGCATCCCGTGGGAGGTCGTGGAGGAGGTCTTCCGCGAGGAGGTGCCGCCGGCCTTCATCGACGTGAACCTCCGGGTCGTCCGCCGCGCCTGGGACGGGGCCGAGGAGCGGCTCCGAATCGAGCGCGGCGCGATGACACCGCTCCCGGTGCTGACCGGGAACGAGGCGGTCGCGCTCGGGCTCGTGAAGGGCGGGCTCGACGCGTACATCGCGTACCCGATGACCCCGACCTCGAACATTCTTCACTTCCTCGCCGAGTTCGCCGAGCACTCGGCCCTGACCGTGGTCCACCCCGAGAGCGAGATCTCCGTGATCCTGATGGCGCTCGGGGCCGCGTACGCGGGGAAGCGGTGCGCCGTCGGCACCTCGGGCGGCGGTTTCTGCCTGATGACCGAGTCGGTCTCGCTCGCGGGCCAGGCCGAGCTGCCGGTCGCGATCGTCCTGGGCCAGCGCCCCGGGCCGTCGACGGGCCTGCCGACCTACTCCTGCCAGACCGAGCTCCTCTTCGCCCGCCACGCGGGCCAGGGCGAGTTTCCGCGCCTGATCGTCGCGCCCGGCGACGCGGACGAGGCCTACGTCTGGGCCGCCCGCGTCCTCGACCTCGCCTGGCGGTTCCAGCTCCCGGGATTCCTGCTCGTGGACAAGACCCTCTGCGAGGGCGGGTACTCGTGCGCGTTCGACCCGGCGGCAGCGCTCGTGCCGCCGTCGGAAGCTCCCGGCGACGTTCCCCTCGACCCGTACCTCCGGTACCGCGTCACCGAGAGCGGGGTCTCGCCCATGCTCCCGGCGGGAACGCCGGGCGCGGTCGTCAAGGTCAACTCGTACGAGCACGACGAGGCCGGGATCACGATCGAGGACGGCGCCACCACGGTCGCGATGCAGGAGAAGCGGATGCGGAAGGGCGCCGCGCTCGCGGCGGCCCTCGAAGCGTTCGAGACCGTCGCCGTGTACGGCGGCGAGGGGGCCCGCGTCGGAGTCGTCTCGTGGGGCTCGACGGTCGGGGCCGTGCGCGAGGCCGCGGCAGACCTTCCGGTCCGGGTGGTCCAGCCGGTCGTTCTCGAGCCGTTTCCGGTCGAGGCCTTCCGGAAGGCCGTGGACGGGCTCGACCGGATCGTGGTGGTCGAGGAGAACATGACCGGGCAGCTCGAACAACTGATGCGCCTCGCCGGTTTTCCCGCCGGCGCCCGGGTCCACCGCTACGATGGTCGGCCGTTCACGGTCGAGGAGATGGCCGCCCGGCTCGCGGAGGTGATCTGAATGGAGTCCGCGGACCTCATCACGAAGGCCGAGAACACCTGGTGCCCCGGCTGCGGAAACTTCGGGATCGAGCACACGCTGAAAGACGTCGTCGCCGGGCTCATCGCCGGGGGGACGCCGCCCGAGCGGATCGTGCTCGTCACCGGGATCGGCTGCCACGGGAAGATGGCCGACTACTTGGGGATCAACTCGTTCTACGCGATCCACGGCCGGACCCTTCCCGTCGCGACCGGGATCAAGATCGCGAACCCCGAGCTCGTCGTCCTCGTCTGCGCGGGCGACGGCGACTGCTACGGCGAGGGGCTCGAGCACCTCCTCTTCGCGGCGAAAAGGAACGTCGACCTCACCCTGATCGTCCACGACAACCGGGTCTACGGGCTGACGACCGGCCAGTACACGCCGACCTCGCCGCTCGGCTTCCCGGGGCGCTCGACCCCGCTCGGCACGCCCGAGTACCCGCTCAACCCGATCGAGCTGATGATCGCGGCCGGCGCCACCTGGGTCGGACGCGGGTACTCGCGCCGCCTCCCGCAGCTCCACGAACTCGTCGCGTCCGGCATCCGGCACCGCGGGTTCTCGTTCCTCGAC
>JBDKUZ010000082.1:0-45329 GCA_039679395.1 Methanospirillum sp.
AACGGCAGCAACGACGGCCAGCAACGGCACGGCCACCGCAACCCCGACGAAGTCGCCCGGGTTCGGTGCGGTCGTCGCCCTCGTCGGCCTCGGCGCGGTCGCGGTCCTCGTCCTCCGCAGAGAGTAAACCCAACCACCTTTTTTTTACCGTCCTATCGTGATTACCTGCGCCTTTTACGAGGCAGCCCGGGTCATTATTCGAAAAGACACCGATAAATTCCGAAGTGATCGAAATCCATAAATTTGCTCTGAGTTTATCTCTTCAAGAGAGTTGATCCTCGGCGGCAAATCCCGACGCCGATTGTGCTTCGACACAAATGGGTAGAACTGCATGAAACTGAATGTCTTTATTATCGTCCTGGCTATGTTCGCCTGTGCCGGCGCAATCGCTGCCGGAGCGGAGCACGCGGACGCCTCGGTGAAGATCGCCCCGATAGGCGATTCGATCACCCATGGCGGCAAAGAGGCGGACTCCCCGTATCCGAGCTACCGATATTACCTCTGGACCATGCTCCGCAACGGTGGGTATGACGTGGACTTCGTCGGGTCAACGACCGACCCGAACTTCCAGAAGTTCGTATTCGACCAGGACCATGACGGTTATTCGGGTTATACCACCGAGCTGCTGGCAAACGATATGGACCGGATGCTGACGAGCTACACGCCCGACATCGTGCTGCTCTACATCGGTACGAACGACGTGCTACAGCAGGTGCCGATGAACGATCGGATGCGAAACATCGACCGGATCGTCACATCGCTCCGCCAGAAGAACCCGAATGTCAGGATCCTGCTCGCTCAGATCGCGCCGACCTCCGATACGTTCCGAAACACGAACTCGGGCCTCGACGAGTACAATGATAATCTGCTCAGCTACGCGCAGCGAACGACCTCTGCCGCCTCCCCGATCGTGATTGTGGACATGAACACGGCGTGGTCGACAACGCAGTTCTTGCAGGCCGACGGCGTGCATCCGAACACGGAGGGTGAGGTACAGATGGCCCAACGCTGGGCGAACGCGCTCGTCTCGACCGGGATGATCACGCCGGCTGTCCCGACACAGGCTCCGGTGACCGTTGCGCCAACCCCCGCACCGACCGTCATACCGACGGCGGTGCCGACTGCGATTATCACGACTGCGCCGACTCAGGCGCCAGCCACGATTGCGCCAGCAGTGTCGCCGACCCGATCGGCATTCGGCTCCAAGCGATACGTACTCCAGCCAGGGGCTGCCGGCTCCGGACTGAGCAGTTCCCGCTCATCCACGTCCGTCAGCGCCGGTTCGTCCAGGAGCTCGCAGTCCGGAACCACAAACCCACTGGTTCCGCCGACACATCAGTTCCAGCGCTGGTACCCGGGACAGCGCTGGGCAGCTGGCCTCCACTGACGGAGCATAGCAGATTTCCCCTTTTTCTCATTTCAACCCGACGACGGCACGGTGCAGAACATCGAGCGTGCCGCGAAGGGCCCGTCCGCCATCGCGCAGGTGATGGTAGATCTCGCGGCGCCGGAGCGCCTCCATGACATCACCCCCCCGAAAGACCTCCGCAAGGCCGTCGATGTAGGCGTCTTCGATCCGATGGAGCGCTGCTCGACCCTCGCGGATGCTCTCGCGGACTCGAGGTTCGTCTGTTGTCATGAAACTCACCCCCCTGACCACTGCACTGGTACCTTCGAGGAGTAGATGCGCCATCCGTCCGATCGCCCGGTCGGGAGCGACACCGAAGGCGTGCATCTCACGTGCGGTCTCGGAGGCAAAGTTCAGGATATAATCCATCTGCCGCGAGAGGCTGTAGAGATCTTCCCGGTCGAACGGAGTAGAGAATGCATCGATCAGCGCCTCTTCCAACTCGTACCGCATACGATCCTGCTCACGTTCGATCCGCCGGACCTCGTCGGGCGTCCCGGTGCATCCCGTCTCAAGCCAGGCGACGAACGCCTCGACCCCTGCCCGCGTCTGCTCGGCCTGCTCAACAAGCATCTGTAGAAAGTCGTGCTCGAGCGGAAAGATCCGGTCGATGATACTCCGGCGCTCGTGCCGCTTTTTCCGTTCGTCCTGCTCTATCATGGTCGTTCACATCCCTGCGAGCGGTGCGACGAGGAACACCACGAGCGCGGCCAGTACTGCCGTAGCCGGGATGGTGGTGAGCATCGCGATTACGACCGCGTCGGCCGCGTGCCAGTTCAGTCGACGGGGGTTCTCGGCCGCGCCCACGCCGATTACCGAGCTCGTGACGATCTGCGACGAAGCGACGGGTACGCCCGCGATGGTCGAGACGGCGTTCGTCAACCCCGACGATGCCTGCGACGAAAGGGAGTGGACGGGCGCGATTCGGAAGATTCGGTGGCCGAGAGTATTCATGACTCGCCACCCTCCACCGAGGGTTCCAAGCCCGAGAAGCAGGGCGGTCAGCATCCTCGCCCAGATCGGGACCTCGAGAGTTGCCGTTCCGCCTGCGGCGAAGAGGACGAGCGCGACGACGCCAAGCTGCTTCTGGGCATCGTTCGCCCCGCTGAAGAAAGCCATGCCGAGGGCCGCGATCCAGTTCGCTGCGACGATCCGTTTCCGGGCGGCACGGCGCCTGGCATTCCTGAGAAGCACTGCAAGGATCCGCTGAACCGCATAGCCGCCGGCAAGGCCGATGCCGACCGCGGCCGCGAGCAGGACGAGTACCTTTACCATACCCTCGAGCGCAGGCGCGGGACCCATGAGGGCAGCCACACCCCAGTCAACCGACCCGATCCCGGTGCCGGCCACAGCGGCTCCGATGAGGCCCCCGATAAGGGCATAGGTCGAGGACGAGGGCAAGCCCCGCGACCAGGCGGCGAGATTCCATGTGATCGCGCAGGCGAGGGCGACAAGGAGTACGACGAGCGTCTGCGCCGGCTCGGTTACCTCGATAAGACCCGAGAGGGTGAATGCCACTGCACTGCCTCCCAGGAGGGCCCCGAGGACATTCATGCCCGCGACAAGAAAAATTCCCTGACGGGGTGTGGCCGATCGCGAGGCGATGAAGGTCGCTGCGATCGTGCCGGCGTTCTGGAACCCGTTCGTAAACGTGAACGCGAACGCAAGCAGCAGCGCGGCGAGGGCAACAGCGTCCATTAGGGCCTTCCTATGGCCCAGTTTCGACTGGGGAAGGTAAATAGGCTTCTTAATGCCGGTATTCGTCCGGCAGAGGATGGATCTGGGCAAGAGGACATTCGATCAGGGTCGGATCGGCGGTTTCCGTGAAGGGACTGTATCCGCGCTGTTTTTTTGAGAGCCATTCTTCCATCGCGCCGTCACCGTAGGAAGGGGAGGTCCGGCCCGCCTCAACAAATATCTTTCAGCATTGATCTCCGGCGGAAGATGATCAAGTCTTCCGATTCAGCACGTAATGCATTCCTTTCGAAGTGGGTCGGACCCAGGAAGGTTCCCCGGGATCCTCGCAGGACCTCTACCGAGAGATCCGGATTCCATCAGTTGTGGATCTCACAGAGCGCTACCGCCTCAGAAATCGATGAAGGGTGGGTGTTCGATTGAGATATGGTTGAACGCATTGCCACGAGCGCAACGTTTATCATTCCTCGCCACGGGTAGCTTCACATGAATGTTCGGAGCGACAACCGACCTCACGTGGCCATTGGGGCCGCCCTGGTCGTCGCATGTCTCTGCACGCTCGTATCGGGTGTCGCCGGAGTGAACCTCGCCACCGGATCTTTCCAGATCGGATCGGTGGGAGAGACCGCATCCATCCCGATCGTTCTCGATTCGGCCTCTGACGGGATATCCGGCTACAGGATCACCGTGAGTCTCAGCGATCCGTCGGTCGCCTCGATTACGGCTGTTGCGTTTCCCGATTGGGCTTCGCTGAAGTCAGCGTCGGGTCTCCCGGCCGGACGGGTGATCCTACAGGGTGTAGACCTGTCGCAGCAGGTCCCCGTGGGCGGGACGGGCGTGCTCCTTGCCACTCTCACGGTGAAGGGCACGGCGACAGGAAGCACCAGCATCGTGATCACCCCGGACCCTGGCATGGGCGTCCAGAATCGGAACGGGAACCTGTACCCGGTTGCAGCGACAGCCGGCACCCTGACCGTCGGCACGCCGTCCTCCGGTGTCGTTCCGCCGTCGGTACCGACAGTAGCAGTCCCGACAACGATTCCGGCGACAGGAGCACCGATACCTGGAGTACCGACGCCCGTCGTACCACCAGCTGGAGAGCAGACGCCAATCCCGACGCCGATAGTCCCGACATCGATCCCAACTGGTATATCCCCGCCGCCGATCCCAACGTCGATCGGATCGGTATCCACTATCTCTACCTCGTCCCCGGTATACGTCGCGCCGATCGCGACATCCGTACCGGGAGCTGTCTCTACCGGGAACCCTACCGGCATCGTCAACCCGACGGCGATCGCTCCCGGTGTCCAACCGACGTTCGGCACTGGTAAGCGTTACGCGATCGGCAATCCAGGGTCGTTCATCGGTACCCGGTTCGGATCGGGCGGGACTGCGGCCGATACGGGCGCTCCGCGAGCGGTAACGGGACCTGAGGCAACGCTCAAGCCGGGCAGCCGCGCATACGGCATCACTCCGCCTGCCGGCAAATTCGTGCGGTGGTATCCGGAAGCGAGATGGAAAGCCGGATTAAAATAAATTTTCTACCAATCCGGGTACGCTCCTCTATCTCTTTTCTTGTTAACGTTGCCGTGGACACTGACGGAAAAGGCGGCATCGCGAGGCGGATGGTGCCTCTCCCTCCATAGGGTGCGCTCATTTCGACGGAGCACGGACACCGTTGCGGTACTTCGCGGTTTTATAGTGAATCCAACCGGGCCTGCCTTTCGGCGATGGTGAGTCGGACGGTTCTCTTCCTGCCGTGGGTCGGCCGCCGGGCAACCTGGTTTCGCTCTTGAAGGGCGGAGCCTGTTTATCTGTGGAGGTACGGGTTAAGATAAGAAGATCCTGCAGAGAAGTACTCTCCGGAACATCTCCTCATTAGCCCTTCCGAACTCTCGATATACATCGCAGGGGATCGACGGTCGCCCCATTGATGCCTCTCAGGATCCACGCAATGCGGTGTACCTGGCAGCGACTGGCAGCGAGACTGCTGACGATGGCTACGAAACCGGCGGGATGGTGAACATTCCGCTGCCCATCTCCCCGGTGATAGAGATGCTGGATTAATTTTATCTCTGATCTAATGGTAGAATTATCCCTCTTTTTTGCTTGAGATATCCGAGATAGGTGATCCAAGTATGAAAAAGCTGTATCCGAATTCCTTCGAATATTTCCGACGAATTTCCATCTCCTTTTCCAACCCCCGGATAATTAATTGCGCATCAGTGTTGCCTGCATACTTCTCTTTCAACATCTCTATTCGATCAATCAACGGAGAATAGTAGTGATCCCACCAGCGTGCATCTGGCAGCCGGAATGAGCCAATTATCGAATATCCTGCCGACCGAATTATTTCTTCTGTTCCGGATTCGGAAGGCATGTCCGGACATGATTCATTCAAAAAGCTCCTGCATTCATCCGAAGGGGAGCCAGTGAACCAGGTACAATCAGATAATACCAGGTATCCGTTGGGCCTCAAAAATTTCTTCCAGTACCGAAGGGCCGGTAATAGCCCCATGGTAAAAGCCGGGGTCGTCGATTCATCTGACCCCGGGCCCTGTCTGGGTAGTCCTTCAAATAGTGAGCAGATAAGCGCTACATCCAGAGTAATATAAATTACGATGAAGAGATAATATGCGATCTGGTAATTTCGTATCAGAAAAGATCGGACTGCGATCGGATATTTCGGCCAGAGTCGCGTTTATCGTTCAAAAGGAATTTGGGTTTTTAGAGTAAATCAACAAGCCTCAGGCGAGAGCTAGCGATCTTAGTTCACATCCTTAGAAAAAACGGGGCTCGAGGCCCCGGTCCAATCGCCAATAGCACCGGCGGGGTGCTCCAGCCCCGCCGCTGCTGACCGAATCCCGATGAAGTGACCAGGCAGATGGTTGAAGGGGAGGGGTCTCAGGCCAGTGCCGGCACTGCGTCGGCCCAGGCCTCGATGGCGGTGAGGATCGCGTCGGCCTCGTAGCCCGAGACCGTGACCGCCGTGCGAGAGAACGAGACATTGTAGAGCTCGCCGTTCGCGTCGTGGCACTTGACCGTGGCCGAGAACGCGTCGTCGTCGATGACATGCACGCCGGTCTGGCCGATCGCCGTGTTGATCGCCGTCGCGGCCGGAACCGCAGTCACGACTCCGGTGTAGGCCGCGACCGTCGGGCACTTGACCGCAGTGGTGGCGATCGTGACGGCCTCGTTGTCCTCGTAGATGAACCGGGCGGTGTACGCCTCGCGGGTCTTCTCTACGGCCGGCATCGACTGGCCGCCCGACTCATACGCGGTGCAGCCGAGCGGGTTGTTCGTCAGGATGTCGTCCACGACCTCCGAGAACGCCGCAAGCGTCGCGATGGGCGTCGTCAGCGTCCGCACCGCCGACTTGACCACCGACTTGGGGGTGAAATTCGCCATGATATGCTCCGGCACTTCTGTGCCGATCCACTGTGCCCGGATTAAATGATTAATGGCTTCGGCGAACGTCGAAGGGGCTGCCCGCGTCCCGCGGCGGTTCGCCAGCGCGCCTCCCGCTTCGCTTGCGCGCCGGAACGGGGAGGGGCGAACGGCGCCCCTCCCGCCGCGCTGCGGCGCGGCCCCCTCCTCCCGATGGCGCCTTCGGCGCAACAAGATGCCTCGGTCCGGCGGGCGTCCCCGGCAGCGAGCCGGCCGGAGGTCGGCGAGCGTCACCGCCCGGCCAAATCGTCGCGGCAGATCGCGCGGGGCGGGGGGCGGGTGTTGGGCGTCCGCGACGGACGCGAGCGTTCGGTAATCGATGGAGTGACGGCGCGGCGCGACATCCACGACAGACCGGGCGGCGGTCGGTGTGGGTCCGGTCCGCTCGCCTTCACGAGGCGGGCTGGTCCGCGCGCGGAAAAAGAGAGGGCTAGTCCTCGTCCGGCCACATGATCGTAAGGACGGGCTCGGCCTCGTCTCCCGGCCCCATCACGGCCTTCAGGGTGACCAGCCTAGAGACCCCGCCGATCAGGGCGTAAAGCTGGAACCGGATGGCCGACCTGGATCGCGGCCCGGTCTTGATCGCGTAGTGGAGCATCCAGAGCACATCCCAGAGCCTGCCCTCGACCGACTGCCCGGGCGTGTCGTCGGGCTCGACCACGCCGACCCAGGCGGCACGGGTGACGGCGACGGGCACGCGGTAGCCCATCTCGGCCGCGGTCGCGGTCACGTCGACGAGCTCGCCGTCCCGGATCGCGTCGGCCCGCGTGTACGCGTGTATCACCGGGCCGAAAAAGGACTCCATCACCGCCGCCTCCGGTCGCACTCGGCATCGGGCGCGGTCATCACGCGCGGGCAGTCGGGGTCGGTGCAGGTTCCGTGGGCCTCGGGGGCGCGCGGCGATGGCCGCTGCCACCAGGAGCAGGAGCGGCAGCGCCTCATCGCTCGACCTCGACGCCGAGCAGCGCGCACAGCCGTTCGTAGACGTCCCAGAGTTCCGGGTCCCAGTAGTCGCGCGCGGCCCCGAGCGGGCTTCCCGGGCGGTCGAGCGCGTAGTTCGTGGCGACGTTGTACAGGCGCCGTGCCGCGTCGGCGACCTGGGCCGCGGTAGGGTTTTCGAGGCTCATGCGTCCCCCTCGCAGATCCGCCGGTCCTGGTCCGCATCGTACGCCCGGTCCTCGTCGGGGCCGAGATAGCGCCAGCACGGATCGCCCTTGTCGCAGACGTACTTGCAATCGGCGCAGGCGTTGACGGGGTGGGGCATCAGTCCCACCTCGGCCGGAGCGGTCGGCCGCGCCCGCGGTCGTCGGGCTCGTCGGGCCAGTCGTCGCGGCGCGGGCACCGGCGACAGTCCGTCTCCGGGACCCCGCAGCCGATGCACTCCGGCTCGGTCACTCCCACCGCCCCCGCCAGGGCTCCGCGATCCCGCGCGCCATATCGACCGCCTGTGCCGTCCGGGCGCCCAGATCATCGAGCCCGAGCGCCCGCGCGGAGGCGAGAGCGTCGCGGAGGGCCTGGATTCGGCGGTAGTCGTCGAGCCGCGCGCCGGTCATGTACCCGAAGTCCGCGCCGGACTGGACGCTGATCAGCGCCCGCCCGATCGCCCGGTCGGCCTCCTCGGCGGCGGTCATGGGCCGCACGGCCGGCCGGCCGGCTGCGATGATCGCACAGAGGTGGCGCATATACGCTCGCGTCTCCTCGTGCGTCCGCTGCCGGGCCATCTCAGGCCACCGCCACGGGGGATGCCGGCGCCGCGGTCGCGGCGGAGGGGGCCGCGGCCCCCTCGATCCTGCGGACGATCTTCGACGTCTCGCCCAGGCCGCGCTGGTAGTGGACCTGGAGCTGCCGCGTCGGGATCTGCAGGCAGTCCTGGCCGAGCCGGACCAGGACGCTCCGCCCGGTCGCGCTGACCTCGGCCATGCACCCGCGGACCGGCTCGGGGATCACGAAGTCCCCGGCGAGCCGGAGCTGGTAGAGCGGGACCGTCGCGCCCTCGAAGAGTCGCCCTACCGTGGCCGCGGCGATGTAGTAGGTGGCCAGTTCGCCCGCCTTGATGGACAGGCGGATCGCGTCGTGTTGTCGCACGGCGATCCCGATCGTTTCGTAGGTTTCCATCTGTGGTACTCCCGGGGGGCTTACGCCCTCCCTGTTCACCTATAGGGCGCGAAAGATAATAAACGTTTGCACAATGGATTAACAAATCAATACCATGCCGAATCCATTAAGAGGACTGAGGGCAACCATTGGGCATGGACCCGATGGAAATCAAGCTGAACGGATATGCCGTGCTCGAGAAGATCGCCACGAAGCAGGGAAACACTGCACACGTCACGGTCCCGGTCTCCTGGCTCGGAAAGCGCGTGCGCGTCGTCCTGGTCGAACCGCTCGGTGACTAGGCCCACGGCGACCACGGCCCCAGCGCACGCGGTGCAGTCGGCCCGCCACCGGCACGGTCAACAGACGCTGAGGCTCCGCAGCCACCGTATCGCTGACCGCATGACCGTGCCGGGAACCCGCCACCCGCCCCCGCCAGGATTGGGCGTGCGGACCGCCGAGATCTGGCTGTGCGGCGACGCTCGCCGACCCCCGGCCGGATCGCTGCCGGGACTACGGCGATCCCCGGCTCTCCGACGCCACACCGCCGCTCGTCGCCTCCGCTCGCTGCGCTCGCCCTCGCACGGCTCGGGGACTCCGTCGCGGCCGTGTGGCTGCCGTCCGCCGTGTCCCGGTCTGCCCGCCCGTCAGCCCGTCGCGCCGCGCTGAAGCGCCGCGCTCGGGCGTCACCTCGGCGCCGTCGCTGACGCGACCGCGCCGCCGGCCGGCTCCCTCCTGTCGCCGGCCGACCGGTGACACGCCCGCCCACCCGCCCGCCGCCGACCTTCGCCCGGCGGCGGTCGTCCCCGACTGTCCGCGATCCTCCAGAGGCATCGCCGATCGTCGCGGGGGAGGGTGCCGCAAGCATCGCGGCGGGAGGGGGCGGCGCGAGCCCCCTCACCGTGCCGGTGAGCAGCGAAAGCGGGAGCGAGCCGGCGTTGACGATTGCTGAAGGGCCGCCCTTCTGCCGGCGTGACGGGGCGCCGTCGATAGCCTGATGAGGACGCAGACTCAGAATGGATGGGGCGCGGCGTCTATCTTCCGAGACTGGTACTCCCGGGGGGCCGCCGCGTCCCGTCCTTTCTTTCAGCCACTCGCCATAATGGCGAGCAACGAAGCGGGAAGCGAGCCGGTCGCTACCGCAAATGATCAAAACTGCGTACTGAAAAATTGAAAATATCTACTCTATTTACTCGATGAACCTCATATTCGTTTTACTATCCACTGCGATCGTCGAGCCGCAATGTGGGCAAACCTGGCCGACGTCCTTAATCGTCGAGGTATTGAATGCTTCAATACTTACAAAGGCAAATACCGACGGAACCCAGGTATTACAGTTGGAGCAGAATACTTCTGTCTTAGACATTTCTCACCTCCATGATTTACGAAATGAATTTCAAGATTATTAATATTCCGATAATCAGTAAGACGCCAGAAATACCAGGATCCAACGCCAACATGTGATGCCCTTAGCGTCCGGCGCCTTGGACCCAGGATTGGCCTCCTGTGAAGACGCCGAACCTTTCCGATTCCCCCAGCCCGCTGCCGACACCGGCGGGTAGTACTCCCTCGTGACGCCGGCCATGTTAACACTGTTAGCTGAAGGAGCATGGACCTCGACGACCTCCATCGGCCGGTCCATGACAAGTCGAATCCGGTTGCCTTCCATCCCATCGCCTCGAGCCCGGTACCGGGCGAGGTCCTCCGCATGCCCCGGCGCGTCGACGAACTCCAGCCGCTCGGTGATGCCGAGAAGCACGGGCCGGCCCTCGCCAGCAATCGCGTTCGGCCGCAGCGCACCGCTGGTTGAGCGCGAGGAGGGGGAGGGGTCCGAAGTCACGGACGCGGCGGAGGTCCCGCGCCGCCTCGGCGACGGCGGGAGATTTCATCAGGTTAATAACCTGCCGAGATGAGCGATACTGTATGGCCTATGCAGAGAGGGCCGAGCTGTACCGCCGGATCGAAGAGATTCGAGGGCGGCCCCTCATCACGTACGTTACCAGCTCTCGATACCATGCGGAGGCCGGCATCGCCTCCGATGTGATCCCTGAATTCTGTCAACAGATCCTGGCGATACCGAAGGACGAAAAGAAGGTCGACCTCCTCATCGTCAGCAGGGGAGGCGACCCCATCGTCGCGTATCGGATCATCTCGCTGCTCCGCGAACGGTTTACGGAGATCGGGGTGCTTATCCCGTACGAGGCATACAGCGCCGCGACTTTGCTCGCCCTCGGGGCGAACGAAATCGTCATGCATCCGTTCTCGAACCTCGGGCCGGTTGACCCGCAGCTGCAGATCTTGAGGAGCAACGAAGGGCGACAGGAGAAGATGGATTTCGCCTCGGAGGATCTCATCGCCTTCATGGACTTTGTCCGCACGGACGTCGGCATCTCCGATCAGGAGCAGAAGGAGCGGGCATTCGAACTGGTAGCAAAAGAGGTCGGGGCCCTGCCGATCGGTGGATCGAAGCGGAGCTCGAAGCTCACGCAGTCGCTCGGGCAGAAGCTGCTCAGCACCCATATGGAAGATAATAGCCAAGTCAAGACGATCTCGGATGTTCTCAACAAATCCTTCTTTCACCACGGGTATCCAGTCGGACGGAACGAGGCCAAAGAGATCGGTCTGCACGTGGTCTTCGCCCCAGAGGATCTTGAGCCGCTGATGTGGAAGGTCTGGGAGGACATCGAGACCGAGATGGAGGTGCGAAAACCGTTCAATCCGCTCGACGCCGTGATGGCCGATCCCCAGCTCTCTCAGGCCATTCTCCCGGTTCAGCAACTGCAGATTCCCGCCAATACCCCGCCAGAGTTCGTGGCGCAGATCTACCAGCACAACCTACAGCAGATCCAGCTGCTATCGCTGCCTCCCGTGACATGCGATATCCTCTCGGCTGTTATCGAGAGCCGGCTAATCCGAAGTGAAGTCCGGATCGCCCAGCTCATCAGTGCCGTCCGGATGCCGGACCTCAACATTAATATCAACATCGCCCCTATGTCACAAGGCTGGGTGACGTACCCAGGGATCCAGGGAGGGGAGGAATAATGTATCCGCAACTGACTACGACCGGCTTTCTAGGAGATGGGACGAGAGTCAGACCGGTCGGTCCGTATCGGGTCCACACGTCGAGCGCCGCGATGGCGGTCGTCCGGGTTTCGGGCGCCTACGATCTGTCGCAGTCCGTTATCACCTTCCCGAGCCCTGTGCATCCGACGTTGAGGCACCCTGACGGGTGCGGGCATCCGTCGCAGGACGAGGACTTCGAGATGCTCATGCGGAAGAACCGGCGGACGCTAGAGCTGCTGGCCCGATAAATCCCGTTCTTTTTTCACCACCGCACGCAGCCAGAGCTCGACCTCGGCCTTTGTCATCTCCCCTTTGGCGACGGCGCGGACGACGCGGTCCCGCTCTTCGTCCGGGCAGACGATCAGGTACCGGTCCGGGGTCCGCAGGAGCGCGAGTTCGGCGAGCATGTAGCCCAAGCGTTTGTTCGCGGAAAGCATGCAGTGCCCGGCCGCGAACTGGAACAGGAGGAATGCGGCGCGCTCGAAGGGATCGGCGATCCCGGCGCACCAGTCGACCGTGAACTCGAGGTAGCCCCGGTCGAGGATCTGCCCCTCGGTCCCCACGTCGGCAGGGTCCGTGCTCACCTCGACGAGGCGGATGTGATACCGGATCACGTCGTCGAGGGAGAGTGTGAACAGATCCATGGGATATTCTCTACCGAGAGATGGGACGGACGATATTGGAAAGATTTGCTTTCATCCGGGCATCCGCAGGCAGTCGTCGGAGAGGAACCGGCCGTCGCCGGCGCAGAACGCCGGCAGGCCCGGGCCGGCGACCTCCCGGCCCTCTTTCTCCGCCGCGGCGCACCGCTGGTTGAGCGCGAGGAGGAGCGCCAGCGGCTCGAGGCCTCGGAGGGCCGGGGGAAGGCCCCACGCGTACGCCTCCCCCACGGCCTTATCGAGCGCAGCCTGTGCGTCTCGGAGAGGGTTTGCACCGCCCAGCTCGAGTGTGCGGTAGAGCTCGCGGAGCGATTGCGGGCGCGCCGCGCGGATCTCAGCGCGGACGCGGCGGAGCTCCCGCGCCGCCTCGGCGACGGCGAGGGCCGCGGCGACGGGCGAGCGCGCGGGGCGGGCCGACGCCTCCTCCTCGTCGGCCGTGACGGCGCCCCACTGGGGCCAGGGGAAAGAGTAGAACACGGTTTTTGGCGTGTAGCGATACCGTTCCGTCAGCGTCGAGCACCGCTCCGTGAACCATGCCCAGTGGTAACTGCTCTGGAGGATGCCAAACGAGTAGTCGTCGGCGAACGGGAAGATGACGATCTGGCTGTTCGGCCTCACAGCCGAATCGATGAATTCGAATATCGGACGCTTGGTAACGCGGCTACATCCGATATATCGCGGGTCGGCTTCTATCCGCTTGATCAGTTCTTCTCGTCCGTACAGAAGGAGCCACCAGTGATTGTAATAATCCTCGTAATGGCGGTCTGGTTTTGCTCTGGGATTATTCGCTAGTAATTCGGTGTTCTGCTTCTGCTCTTTCTCGAAGGCTTCCTTACGCGAGGGTAGAACTGTACTTTCGACGATCGCAAAGGTCCGCGCGTATGCTTTCGCCGCGTAGATGTCCCGCGGTTGGAAATCGATCACGTACCGGCTCGGCCGGGAATCTATCTCGCCGAGCATGTCCTCCCCGGTCAGAAAGGGATACGTCACCTCTACCGCCGCAGGCTCCACAGTGAGCAGTGCTTCTCGTTCGGACGGAGTGAGCAGGAACCCAGCGTGCCCGTGGGCCTGCCCCTGGAAGCAGTGCTTCGGGACGATATTGGCCCGGAGCGTGACTGCCCCCGTGACGTCCACTTTTGGTGATAGGGATGATGGGATCGTCGGTAAGAGATATTCGTCCCACGGCCCGCCCTTATCATCTCCCTTCTGGATCGCGAGCGTATATGGCCCCGGTGGTGGCGTTCCTTTGATCCAGTTCACAAGAGAGACGTGGACGGCAGCCTGCCCCGACCATGGCATCGTCCCAACAGCCTCGACTATCGTCCCGCCATTGTGGACGATGTAGTCGAGCCCGCCTTCCCGCGAGTAGTTCTGGCGTATAGTATTTGTTCCGACGAGCCCGGCCCTCCCACCGCCCCTCAGCACATCGTGCGCCTTCCTGAACCAGTAGACACAGTAGTCGGCGTAGCCTGGCGTATCCGGGTAGGCGGCGCGCAATTCCTGGACGTAGGCCCGACCAAACTCCGTCTGCATCTTGTTCCGCGATTGGTACGGCGGGTTTCCGATGATCGCGTCCGCCTCGGGCCAGTCCGTGAAGAGCGCGTCCTCGACAACGATGTTGTTATCGAGATTGTCGAACGGCAGCGGCGACTCCGCTTCATCGAGGAACCGACACTGCTGCGTGAATGTATTGAACGCATCCGCCGCGAATTTCTTCGCCATCGAGAGCGTGATCTTCGCCATCTCCACACCGAGCGGGTTTGTATCGATGCCGTGGAACTGCCGTGCCGTGACTTTTGGATGGAACTCCCCCATCTTCACAGACGGGTATCGGTCGTGGATCGTCTCGAAGAGATAGAGCTCGAGCTCCTTCAGCTCGCGGAATGCGACGTACAGAAAGTTCCCGCTCCCGCAGGCAGGGTCGAGCACCCGGAACCGCGCCAGGTCCTCACCGATCTGCTCCAGCTCCCCGAGCGTCCGCGCCTGCGCGATCCGCTCCCGCCACGGCCGGAGCACGGTTGGCTCCACGATCCGCATGATATCCGACTCGGCCGTGTAGTGCGCCCCGCTCGCGTGCCGGAATCCGGCCTCCAGGCTGTCCTCGAAGATGTTGCCGAAGATCGACGGCTGGACCTTCGACCAGTCCGACTTCGCCGCCCGCTCGAGCAGGGTCAGCTCCTCGGCGTCCAGCTCCACCGGCTCGATCGTCGCGAAGATCCCGCCGTCGAAGTACGGGATGCCCCTGAAGCGGCCCGCCGTCGCCGGCTCGGGCGAGTTCATCCGCGCGAAGAGCAGGGGGAAGAGGTCGTAGCTCGACTGCCCGTTCCGGCAGTCCTCGATTATTGATAAGAAGGTGTAATGATCGGGAAAGAGACCGGTGTCCTCTGCGAAGAGCGCGACCAGGCACTGCAGCACGAACCGCCGCGCGGTCTCCAGCGGAATTTTGCGGTCGATCAGGTGCTGGTACAGGTTCGCGACGTGATCCGCCGCCTCCTTCGTCAGCTCGACGAGGTTGTTCCCGAAGATCGGCTCGACCTGCCCCGGCGCGAGGAACGCGAGCGATCGCCACATCTCCGGCAGATTCTCCAGCGGCACCCGGTCGAGCCGTTCGCCCTGGAAGTTCCAGTTGTAGACGTCAAAGGTTTTGAAGTTGCAGAGAATGACGTACTCGGGCCGATCCTTGTAGGTGTTGTACCAGTATGCCTTCGCCTGCGGCACGTGCTTATCGAGATCGTCCTCTTTCCGACTCTTCATCTCGATCAGCACGCGGCCGGGCCAGAAGAGGTCCGCGAACTTCGTGCGGCCGTCGATCTTGATCCGGTGCTCGAAGGTAGCGCCGGCTTCGTGAACACCGGCATGGCCGAACGCCTGGAAGAGCCGCACAAGAAAAGGCTGCGCCTCGCCCTTCTCGTCGCCCTTCAGTCCCTGAGCGTAGGCGACGAACTCGGCAAGGCGCGTCTCATCCATTCTCGATCATAGTAGTGGTCGGTGTAGTATGGGTTATGCGTTGTGACAGGAAGATCGTCGAAGGCGAGGGCATGAACCACGTGGTCAGAGAAACCACCGATCGTCTCTGTACCCCGAACTCTCCTCGGTTATCCGCCAGATCGTATCCATCGAGATCGGCGCATAGTTGATCATTTCAGCCGAGACATTGATGCGCCGGCGTCCGATATCGACAAATGGCGTATTGATGTGGGTATGGCCGTGGATGATCCAGTCGCCATCAAACCACGTCGTCGCATTATTGGGGTCATGCAGGACGAGGAACCGTTTCCCCCGGTATTGGAGGACGTACTGGCGGTTCCAATTCCGCCGGTCGTGATTCCCCTTCGCGTGGGTGATGACTCCGTTGAGCTGCCGCATAAACCGTCGGTCCCCGAAATCGCCGAGGCAGAAGACACGGTCGTCTCGCGCGACAGCCCGATTCCAGTTGTGGATTAGACGCGAGTGCATCTCGTGGAGGTTTCTGAAAGAGTCTCCTCGGGACCATTTCAGCAGGTTCCGATGGCCGAAGTGCATGTCTGAGATGAACCATACCCGCGATCCGTCGAGGATCTCGTCCCCATTCATAATCTTCCGGCGCAGCACCCGGGAGAAGAGGGTCTGGAATCCCTGGCGGAGATCGCTCATCATTGAGCATAATCGAAGGCAATCGTAATTAATCCTCCACTATCATCGCTGCCCTGCCCGCCCCGTCCGGGGACCGCGCCTCCGCCGGTACCACCCGTGGTCGTGGCGGAGCCGGACCCCCTGGGCCACGAGGAACGCGCTGAGCGTCCTGGGGGTGACCCCGGCCTCGGCCGCCAGGACCGCGATCGTCGCGCCGCGCTGGTAGGCCGCGACCAGGTCGGCCCGCCGCCGTCCGAGCCGATCCTGGACCCGCTGGTGGCGGCCGCGGAGCACGACGCCCTGGGCGGTCATGAACCGTCCCACCGTCGTCTCACACACCCCGGCGCTGGCCGCCAGGATCTCGAGCGTCGCGCCCTCCTCGTACGCGGCGATCAGCTCGGGGGCGCGGGCCTCCAGGAGCGCCCACGCCCGCCCGCGCCTCGTGCGGATTGCGACGCCGTGCTCGACCAGATACGCCCGGAGCTGCGCGGCGCTGATCCCGGCCTCCGCGGCCACGGCCTTGAGCGTGCTGCCGCGCTCGTAAGCGGCGATCAGCTCCGCGCCGCGGGCCTCGAGGACCGCCTGCGCCTGCCCGCGGGAACGCCGGATCGTGACTCCCTCGGCGGCCAGGAACTCCCTGAGCGTGGACCCGCTGATCCCGGCGCCGGCCGCGAGCGCGTGGACCGGGGCGCCCGCCTCGTAGGCCGCGATCAACTGGGCGCCCTGCCGCTCGAGGACCTCCCGGACATGGCGGCGCTGGTCCCGGTGCCGGTAGTCCAGGACGCCGGCCCGGCGGAGCCGATCCTGGACGATGTACGGGGAGACCCCGGCTGCCATGGCGATCGCGGTGATGCCCGCCCCCGCGCTCCAGAGACGGGCGATCGCCTCGACCACGTGCGCCGGCTGGCGGTGGCGGTCGTCGCGGATCTCCGCCTCCACGGCGGCGAGCCGGCCAGGGAGTGCGGCAGCCCCGCCGTCCTCAGGCGCCGCACCGGCCTGCGAGCACGGATGCATCGCGCTCCACCTCCCGCGCGAACTCGAGGAGGACCGCGAGGATCGCGGCCTCGAGCGGGTCGTCGAGCCCGGCGAAGGTCGCCGGCCCGTTCTTCTCGAGCGCCGCGATGACGATCTCCATCGCGGGCTGGTCCGGTGCCTTCAGCGCGCGGCGGAAGCGCCGCCAGCGCACGAGGACGAGGGGGAGCTCCGAGCGGCAGCTCATACCGTGCCCCCGGGGTCGCCGGCAGCCTCATGGATAACCCTATGGTTTCCCGTGGAATCATATCGCCCCGTCCGACCGCCACGCCGGTACCGGGGAAGGGTGGAGGGGCCGCGTCTGTTGCTGATCATGAAAACACTCCGATGTGGCGCCGCCGCCGGGGGTTCGGTGGCGGCGGACGATCAGATCCTCGACGCTGATGGTATAAGGCGGGGATCAACGGGGTGTGAAAGTGATCGCGGATCGACAAGCCGGCTCAGCGGCGGTCGAAGTGCGCCGCGAGCACGGCGGAGATCAGGACGGCGAAGGCGGAAACGAGAAAGCCGAGCTCGGCGACGACGCGCCACTCGATCGGGTACACGGGCCAGTACGGCGAGACGACCTCGACCGCGTACGCGTACCCGACCAGAGGGACGACCGCGGCGACGGGCAGGGAGCGCGCGATCAGGCTCCATCGCATAGACGTTGATTGCCGGCAGGGCTGATGTTCCTGTCGCAATGGACGAGCTTATGGTAGGCATCGCGGCATAGGCTCGAACGGTGCTTCGGTCTCAGCGAGGAAAAGGGATTAGAGGTGGTTGAACAGCCAGACGACGTCGGCGAAGTCGATCCGGTCGTTGTTATTGTAGTCGAAGTCCAGCGCGCCGGCCGGCTCGTGCGCGGCGATCCACGTCATCTGATTGAAATACAGGACGACGTCCGCGAAGTCCTTCCTCCCGTTGCCGTTGATGTCTTCATATCTCCCGTCGCCATTCAGGTCGCGCGGCAGGCCTGTACCGCCGGGCACAGTGACCAGCCCAAGTACCGGCGTTGGGGTCGGGGTCTGCGTGTTAGGCGCCCACCCCGTTAGAGTGATGTAAGCCTTCCGCGAGATGGTATCGGTCGCGCCGCCAGCCCCGGTGACTCTGAGCGAGACGTCGTACATCCCGGGTTGTTGGTAGATATGTGAGGGAGACTCGAGGTTCGATGTCGCTCCATCGCCGAAGGACCAGGACCACTTATTTGCCTCCCCGGTCGAGATGTCGGCAAAGTAGACGGTCATCGGTGCCGAGCCGTTCGTCGGCGTGGCCGTGAAGTCGGCGATCGCAGTCTCGGGGACGGCAACCGTCTGGTCCGCTCCGGGCGGCGCGTCCTCTACATTGCCGACGTAATCCATCGCCACCGTGTAGAGCCGGTAGGTGTGACCGGGCAGTGCCGACACGACCGCCGATGATTCGGTCGAGGACTCGACGATCGGCAGGTATTGTCCTCCGTCAATCGAGGCGAAGACCCGGTAATCGTACACGCCGACCCCTCCGGCATCGTCGTTACCGGTCCATTGGAGATGGAGCTCGGTCTTGTTCACCACAGTCGCGGAGGTGATCCGGCTCGCCGGTGCTCCTCTGTCGATGGTATTTACCCACGGGCCATCCGGGGGCGCCGGCATGTACTTGCTGTAATCGAAGTTGACCCAGGCGCGGTTCTCGATCCGCGTTCCGGTCGGGAGGTCCGCCTTCGGATTGATGGTGTAGTCGAACCAGCCGAGCTCCGAACCTTCGCTGGTAATCGGTGGCAGGAAACCGGCCAGCGAATCCTCGGGCTGCTCGAGTGTCGTGGCGTCCAGCGTGTGATACTCGAGGGTGACGTTTCCGGTTCTCTGATTTATCGCACCGTTGATATGCACATAGTACGGCATTGCAGGGCGGGTATCGACGTAGACGTCGAATGACGGAGCACCATCAAGCGGGACGGACCAGTTCATGAACCCGACCTCGTTGAACCTGAAGGTGGACCAATCCAGGTCCTGGTCAAGCTGGTCAAAGGCGAGGACGTCGCAGACCGGTGCCGTCGCGTTCTCAGCGTTCCAGAAGTCAACGTGGTAATCCAGGTGCTTTGTCTCTGGGAGCCAGTTCTGCCGCTCGGAGTAGGGCGTATTGTTGAAGTCGAAACCAGCCGGGCCGAACTTATCTTCGGGATCGAGCGAATCGCGACCGAATAAATCCATGAGCCATTGCGCAATTTTTACTGAGATATCAGTCAAGAAATTACCGGGCATCCCATTCTCAGAAAGATGGTCATTTATATATCCAAGGGCGAATCCTCCAATTGGTGGAAACGAATATGGAGGAAAGATAGGTCCTTTCGGTCCTAAGAGTTGCTCAAGGGCTCCTCCAATTCCTGTGATGATTGGAGCGTAGGGCATGAGGGGGGCTAGTAGTTGGCGATTGAGGCAACCCCGAATCACCCCTTCATACATCATTTCTGTTTGATAGAAGCTCGTTTCAGCAAGGAAGCCTCCGGATGTGACCCCTGAGGCTGCAGTTGGAAAGTAGTAACAACCGATCGCTAAGCCCACTTCAATGCCGTATGTTGTCATGATTATTTTATCGGAAAGAGATGTCTCCGCCCAAGCTTGTTTGAAGGCCTCCCATTCGATACCGTCCGTGTTTACGGCTGCTCCACCAGTTGGATCGATATTATCCACCGGATTATTATTCGCATAGAGATACGGGTTGGTCAGTGGTGTGTAAATTGGGTCCTCTGTTATGAATCTGCCGAGTTGAGGTGAATAATACCGGAGATGTATGAATGACAATCCCGATGAATCACCGACACCTCCGTATTCTCCAAGATAGGTAAATGAATTCGGTATGCTCTCCGTCTCATCCAGCGTTTCACCATAAGGCAAATACCGATATTTATTCTGTACATTGCCACTTACGTTGACTATTTCCGTGGTATGGCCCAATTTATCAAAGAGATAATACTGTTCCTGGCCGCGAGGATCGATTTGGGATAATAATCCCAATCCATAGGTGTATCGGGCCGTCAGGTTTCCAGTAGCATCGTATTCAGCCACAATATTATGCAACCCAATGGGCTCTACAGTCACCCTCTTTACATTCCCATTTTCTGTGACTCTGATTCTGTTACCCAGGGCATCGTACTCAAATCTCCATTGATTATTTCCATCATCGATGCTTACCAGCCGGTTTTCGATGTCGTACTCATACGAACAAGTTTGATTACCCGTAGTGTGCTCAATCATATTCCCGTTGTTATCGTAGCGATAACTTGTGGCACCAGAGACAAGATACTGGTTCATCTGATTGGTCTGGTAATTCGTGACGATTCCACGGTCAACGACTGAAATCCGATTACCAGCAGCATCGTAATTGTACGTCAGCTGTTGTCCTGCGGGATCGACAATTGCTATGAGCCGATTCATTGAGTCATACTCGTATTGCCAACGCTGATTGTCTCGGGTCATCGAGATGGAATTTCCGTTGCCGTCATATTGATAAGTGAACTTCGACAGCACCGAATTATTGGCATGATAATTGACTAATTCTAACAGTCGGTCGTCAGTGTCGTAGACATATTCGGTATGGAGTCCGTTTGGTAGACCCTTCCGGACCAAGCGATTTGCCGAATCATAGGAATATGTCACAATCTCTCTGTTGTCATCGGAAAAGATTCGAAGTAGTAAACCAGCCGGGGTGTATTGATAGTTAGTCGCAGTCCCGAAATTGTCAACGCGCCGGATCAACCTGCCCAGCTGGTCATATTTGTACTGGAATGACTCTCCGGTTGGGTTCTGGACTTTGGCGAGCCGATCCGCTTGGTCATATTCCATGCGAATGGTACCATGTTTATCAGTAGCAGTGAGCAGATTGCCGCGACTATCGTATGTGAATGTTGTTGCTGTCTGATCCGGGTACTCTTTTCTCAAGAGCTGCCCGTCAACACTATATGTGAACTTGATTGTATCGCCATTTCTTGATACTGACCGAATCTTGTTGCCGACTGAATCATAATCCATGTAAACAACGGTTTGGTCCGGGAATGTGATGCGGACCGGGTCATTATTCTGGTAAAGATAAGTATGTGTGTTCGAGCGCTTATCCGTTACACTGACGACTCGGTCACTTTCGCCTTCATACTCCAGCATCCCGGTATTTCCATTTGGATCTGTGATTGCTTGGAGTCTGTCATGGGCATCGTATCGATAAACGAACGTATTGCCCATGGGATCTGTTTTCGATGAAACCAGTCGGTTCGGCCCGTACGTCCATCTGATCTCATTGCCGGAAGGACTGCGCTGGGAGACGGTTCCTCCGAAATTATTCAATGTGGTACTCGATGTAGCGCCGATGTCGTTAGTGAAGGATGTAGTCCCAGAGGAATCGTCATAGCTCACTTTCATACCGTTATAGCGGTTGCCTTGGATCGTGTTTCCATCCGACCCGAGGGTAAAACTCTCGGTCAGTCTGCCGGTTTGGTTCGATACCGAGAAAACCTGCTGCTCACCATTCGGCAACACAACCTTGGTAAGAGTAAAGTAATCGTATTTATTAATGGGGAGAATGAGAAAAACACCCCCCCCCATACCCCCTCCACCGTTCGTCGATGAGGTCCCGATTGATCCAACCCCCCGCGGGAACAACGGTTCATAATCGTAGTGAACAGTCGTTCCATCCGGGTGGATGACGTCAGAGAGAACCTCGTACTTGTCTTCTACATAGAAAGATTCTGCTGGACGATAACGGAACGTTGTCGTTCTCCCAGAAGGATCCGTAACTGCTGTGATCAGGTTGTCGCGGAATGGATAATCGTACGATAACTGGATCGATTTGCCGTTTGAATGCCGGATGGTAGTAAGACGCCCGCCCGAGTAGTCACATGTGATCCGGTTATCGTTATCGTCCTGTACGGATAGAAGAAAACCCAAAGGATTAAGAGACCCGGCGCCGGTTGGCGCTGTAAACACCATCTCGGACCCGTCATCTTCTTTGATGGAACACGTACCGTCTCCATTGAGGACCAACCGGGCCTGTGAGGTATCGTTGATAAACGTGCCCTCGCATGTCGCGCGGAAGAAGGTTGAATCCATCTCACCGACCCGAAGGACGTAGCTCGCCCGGTCGACCCTCTCGAGATGCATGTCGAACGAATGCACCCAGCCATATCCGAACGGCCCCCGGTATTTCGTATAGGTCGCCGGGAACATGCGGCTGAAGGTCAGAGGAATGCCCGGTGCGGGAAATGCCGCATCGATCGAACTGGTGATGGTGGAGGGGACGTGGATCTGATTAGATCCGAGCGCGGTTACCTTCGCCTTTTTCTCACCAGTATCCCGCAGTGCCTGTTCCCATTCCATCACAAAGACACCACCGGGTGCGAGGGTCACCGGAGCCCCGACCGGATCCGTACAATTCAGTCGTTGTGGAGCTGGATCGATGTAGCCGAACGTTCCATCATCATATACGAATCCATTCTTTAGCCGCATGCTCGTAAACCCCATTCCCACTTCGGGTGCTTCCACTTTTACAACGGGCACTTGCCCATCGATACTTCCTGTGTTGGTGAAGCGGACGGAATTGGTAATCCATCGGCCGATGCGTACATCTGACGGTCCGATAACCTCCATCTGAAGATCTGCCTCGCCACCATCGACGATCTCAACCGCATCTGGTCTGGTGATAGTAACTCCGTCGGAGGCGACGACGGCCATGGAATATCGACCAGGTACGGTACCGAATAGATCGAATGTTGCGAGTATTTTCGTGCGAGACTTCTCCCCCTGGACGACGGTTGCGCTGATATTATTCTGCCATGGTGCGCCCAGAGAGACTGAAGCGTTGGGGTCAAGGTTCTGACCCTCAAGAGTAAACGTGACGGTGCCCGCGTTTCCTGCTTGCGCTGGTGTAATTGAAAAGATCTCAGGTGGCAACCACGGCAACGGTTCGTTTGAACCCATCGTAGATGCCCGCACCATCACGTCGCGAGCCTGGTCGTCCCCCGTGACCTGCTGGGTGTCCTGGAACTCGACAATGTATAGACCGGACGGCGGGTCATCGATTGTCAGCGAAGCATCCGGTCCCTGCGAACTGAGCCATGCGGTCCCGTTCTTCCATTTCCCGTGGTAGACTATGAACCGGCTGTAGCCGCCTATCGCCTGTGCGTCGAACCTCAGCGTCTCCGTTCCCATGGGGATATCTATCTGGTGGTATACTGATCCGTACGGGCGAAGAACCCTGTCGACGACCCACTCGCCGGGGGTCAGAACAGGGAGCTCGTCCCAGACGGTGAGGATGGCCTGTCCCGCCTCCGACTCCGCCTTAACGTCGATCGTATAGTTACCCGGTATCGGGTTGACGAGATGGACCATATGGTCCTGGTTCCCTGAATCCGTCCCGACCACGACACCATCGCACCTCACGGTGAGGGTGCCCTGCCAGTTATAATGGGGGTCCCCGCCGTACTTGATCTTCTGGAGAGTGACGAATAGGTTCCGGGGGCTATCGACGAGGTTGTACGGGACGGTGACTGTCTGCCCCGCCCCGACAGAGAGCTCCTTCTCCCGGTAGCGGACTCCGCCGGGCAGCGCCTTCACCTGGATCGCCGACGGGACCGTCTGGATGGTGTGATCCGGCCATTCCACGACGAGATCATACGTCCCCAGAGATACAGCCGACAGATCGAACAGTGAGACAATCATCGTGGTCGACGCAAGAATTGTTGAGCCGGCGGCGGCGATGGTGGTTCCATTGTTGGCCAGCCGGACCTGCATGCCGGGAACGAACCCGAGGCCGTAGACCTGGATCCGGGTCTCGACACCCGTGTCCACAACAGCCGGATAGATGTTCGAGATGTGATTGCCTCCGTTACCGACGGCCCGGATCGTGTATCCCGTCGTGCCTTCCGTCGCACGGAGCCCGAACCAGTAGGTCCCGTTCTCGGTCGGCGAGATCAGCAGCTCGTACATGCCGCTCGTGGTCTTTTCGTTCTGCCTGAAGTCAAAGGAGGTCGTGGTCGGCGGGCTGTTCAGGGAACCGTACAGCTCCAGGTCCGCAGATGCCGTGTCGGGAATGACCTGCACGAGAAGGTCCTCGCCCCCAGAGGTATCGAGGCAATAGTAATCCCATGAGGTGCGAGCGTCCGCCGAAATATTTCCGCGGTACGATTGACCGGCGAGCATCTGAACGGGCCGCTCATTCGAGAGATCCAGCGTATACGGCCCGGTGCCGCCGCCCCTGTTCCCGACAACGAGGAGGCTGTAGCTCCCCGTCTCCGGAGCCTTAAGGGATAGTCCCTGCCACCAAGAATCCGGGGTCGACGCTGCGAGCAGGGTGCCGTTCGAGGAATAGAACCGGAGGAAGGCTACGTTGCCGTCGGTGAACTGCGAATCGGAGCCAGCGTGCAGCAGGTCCCCTTTCTGCGCACCAAAGACATAGGTGTCGATCTCCGCGGAGGTGTTGAACGTCCCGGCAACAGTCTCCTTGAACCCGATGCTGACCGTATTCTCGGGATGGTTCATCCGCTGGATCGTCAGCCCGTAACCGCCTGTATTCATTCCGAAGAGCTCGGGGATGAGGATTGTGTAGGTGCCGGACACCGGCAGAGAGAGTGTGAATTCCTGCAGATTCGGAGTGCTATAATCAGAATTCCATTCGTCAGCATAATCACCGAGCAGCGTGCCGGACGGATCGTATACCCGAACTACCGGATGGAATTGAAGGGATCCCACGCGGCCAACGATAACATCTCCGGCATTACCGCTCAGGGAGTACACGTAGGTTTGGCCCATTCTATCGATCGAGCGGTTGATGGGCTGGCCGAACTCGATCGGTGCGGCATTCACCGGGGACGCCAGTCGCTGAAGGTATAATCCATAGTCTCCCGTCAATTGGTCTCCACCATCGTCCGCCACGACGATTGTATAGGCTCCGGTTTCAGGAACAATGAGCGATATCTCGCGTTGCCACCATTCCCCCCCACCCAGACCCATCTCCGTGCCGTTTGGGGCATAGAGCCACCGGTTTACTGATTGACCAGTTGAGAGCGAGACATAGATCGGGTCGCCCTGCTGTGCGGCGAAGGTATAGGCGTCCACCTTTCCCGGTGTGCTGATGGATCCGGCAATATAGTCACCGAAGGCGATCTGTGTGGCATTGGCCGGCCGGTTCGTCCACTGCGCATAGAGCTGGTAGGTTCCTGAGATCTGCCAGTTACTGCCCGCCCCGCCCACGAGCAGCACATAATTTCCCGGAGATGGGAGGGGGGTAGATACGTATCCTCGTGCTGTCCAACCATTTCCGTCAGAGCCCATCCAGCTGTCGATCCTTGACTGAGCTACGAGAAGCCCATCATCGCGATAGAGATAGAGAAGATTGCCTTTTCGAGAATTCCACCAATCCCCGAACAGCCAGACCGTTAATACGTCCTGCTCCGTCCCCGAGATGGTGTAGGTATCCATCTCTCCATTCGTCGTGATGGTCGCCGTCTGTGCCGTTCCGAAGGCAAGGGGAGCCTGGCTGTTCACGGGATTGTTCAATCGCTGGACAAAGAGCGAGTAGCCTCCTCCAGTCTGGGCGAGCCTATACCACGACGCGCCAACGATGAATGTGTACGTGCCGGTCTGGGTGGCGTGGAATGTCTGGGCGATTGGCCCCTCAGTTCCCTGTCCGGTAAGATCCGCCCCGTCCGGGCCGAACGCGTAAAGCCATTCATTGCCGGATTGCGCCGAGTTCTGCGAGAGCCGGACAAAGATAGTGTCGTCGGCGTTCAATGAAAACGCGTATGTCTTCCAGGCTAGGACGTTGTCGATGGAGTCCTGGATGGTCGTGCCATACTCCAGTGCCACTGCGTTACCCGGGTTATTCACCCGCTGCGTGAAGAGATCAAACGAGCCGGAGTCGTTTGCCCACCTCGAACCGTCCCCGCCCGCCAGCAGGACGTACTCAGAGGAGGACGGCAGGGTCCCGGTAATGGCCCCGTCCAATGTGGCCGACGAGCTGACAAGCACTCCGTCGGTGCGAAACAGATACAGGAACTCGTCCTTCCCGTACTCCTTCCAGTCACTGGCCATCCATGCCTTGATGACATCCTGGCCAGCGCCTGAGAAGGCATACGTGACCATATCTGCCGAGGTAGTTATCGAGCCGTTGGTTGCCGTCCCAAACACGAGGGACTGACTTCCCACGGGGTCATTCAGACGCTGAAGATAGACACTGTAGTCGCCAGTCTGGTCATTATCTGCGCCAACGACGAGCGAACAGGTCCCTGATGTCGTTACATGAAGAACCTTGACTTGCCCGAGTCCATTGGCGTTCCTCAACGACGTGGTTGTTGCGCCGCTCGTGCCATTGACCTCCATTGAAAGAGACGAGAGAGTGTCCGAAGTCGAATGCGCCCGTACAAAGATCTCGTCGCCTGACTCGACAGGGAATGAATATTCATCAGTACTTCCCGGAGATTCGATGGTACCCCCCGAGGTGCTGCCAAATAGTATCTCAGCACCTGTGACGGGATACGCAATCGATGCGACGAGCAGAATAGCCAATAATCCGAAGAGTGCGATATAACTGAACTTTGGAAGGATCAAATATCTATGAACAAAAGCCATTTTAAAATAATTCTGGCACTCCTTGCGCATCACCGTTGGAGGAACGGTGTTGAACCTGACGAATGTGGATCGATTCCCGATCGTATGTTCTATCGTGCCCATAATTATCCTCGATCTAGAATATTTTGATGTTGACTTGCTCGACGATAATGCAATCGGATCGACCTTTGCTGGAAGGCCGCTCAAGTTAAAGGACATTTGATTTCAGGGAAAATATCCTGGGAGACGGCTGCCTCTGATGGTGTCGGTGAGGCGGATGATGCCTTGAATTCTCTTTAGCGATTATTTCTCATACGAAGCCGTACTCTCAGAATTACTACCACTACCTAACCGGCATCTCTCCCCTTCCGCCGGCCGCGGAGGGGCACCGCTCGACCGTCAGCCCGCCCAGGTCGACCGAGCCGCGCGATGGCGGATGCACCTCGACCAGATCCTCGGGATGATCCGTGACCACAGCGATCCGGTTGCCGCGCATAGTGTAACCACGACTGCGGTAACGCTTCAGGTCCTCGATGTGCCCGGGGGCATCGACGAAATCGAGCCGCTCGGTGATCCCGAGCAGGACGGGCCGGTGCGAGCCGGCAAAGCCCAGTATAGTGATCCCCACCTCCGCGTCGTTCCCGACCATCTGGAGCGCCCGCCGCGTGGCTCCGTCCGAGATGAACCCTTCCACCTTCGCGCCGTTCCCACCGTATTCGATCACGAGGCCGTAGGCCGAACCCGTGTCCGAACAATCTATTAGCGATAACCTGCCGGTCTCCTCATTCTTGCAGAGGAAGCCCGCCTTCCGGCACCGTTCGGTCTCGCAGTCGACGAGGCGGGCGGACTGGACGTAGAACCCGGACTGGTAGAGCTCGGCCGGCCCAGTCCCCGACCGCCAGCCGCAGGCCTGGGCGCGGCACCGCTCGAACAGAACGTCCACGGCCCGCTGCCGGTGGCCGTCCCAGCTGCCGTCGAGGTGGAATCCGTCCTGCCAGCAGTCGATCGCCTGGCAGTCGCGGACGGTCATGCGCTCGATGTCGCCGGCGTCGGGGATGTCGAACCCGCAGGACCATCGCTCCATTCCCGAGCCGGCCGCGATCGCGTGGCACTGGTCGAAGAGGACGTCCGCAAAACCGCCACCCTCGTTCGCGCCTGCGAGGTTCATCGAAAAGGCGTGGTGGTACGACCGCTCGACCGAGCAGCGGCGGAACCTCAGGTCCCGGACCGTATGGTCCTTCCGCCCCCAGACCATGAACGCGGCCGTGCACCCGCCCTTCTTCCCGAACGGCACGTACGCGCCATCGAGCGCGTGGGTCAGGTAGACGTCCTCGCAGCAGAACCGGTCGGCCGTGTCCTGGACCCCGACGTAGCCGTATCCGCCGAGGTTCGCGAGCGTGACGCCGGGCGCATCGATCGCGATCCGGCACGGTTCCCGCCCCGCGACGAGCCGGGTCAGCCCGGGCCCCGCGCCGCGGACGGTCACGTTCTCGGCTGGCCGGAGGTAGCGGTTCCCCGCCGCCGTGAATCCGGCGTTCGCGTCGAACGTCCCGGCCGACAACACGACCTCCCGGTCCGGGACTGAGAGCGCCCGGGCGAGCACGGCCACGTCCGTCCGGCCGTCGCAGACGGCGTCCGCGGCGTTCCGTTCGGTCGCTGGCGCGTTCCGCGCAGCAACGACGATCACGGCCCCTCCCGCCGGCAGAGCTCGACGGCCAGGGCCTCGAGGTCCGCCACGAACCGGCCAACGCGGCCGGCGATCTCGCGGGCCTCCGCGTCCGTGATCTCCCCGTCCTGCCGGGCCGCGTAGTACGACGTGATCTCCGAACAGAACGACTGTACGACCGCGACGACGGCCGAGACCCGGCGGTCGGCGCTCAAGGTGCCGAGGCCGAACGCGGCCCCGACCGCCAGCGCGACGAGGGCGGCCTGCGGCCAGCCCTCCGCGACGATGGTGACGCCGCCACCCGCGGTGACGGCGATCCCGCCGGCGACGACGCCGGCAACGATTTTCTCCATGACTTCCAGTGTGGAGCGAAGTCAGGGCGATTGGTGATGGATTGTATGGTTATGCCGGTATTTGAAAGAATCATTGCCGGGACAGCCATGGGATCGCGGCCAGCGAACCGGGTGTGACGTCCGACTCCAGCGGCAACGGCCGCAGCGACCTCGCCGACGTCGTCTGGCTCTTCACCCACCTCTAACCCATTTTTCGCCGGCCGGTCACGCCTTCGCGACCAGCGCCCGCACCCCGGCCGCCACCTCGGCCGAATCGATCGCCGCGCCGCAAAGGCGCGAGACCCGGCGGACCAGCGCATCCCAGTCGTCCACCCGGTCGCCGTGCGGGTCGTTCTCGGGCAGCGTCCTCAGGTATCGTCCCGTGGGATCGTCGCCGATAATCTGCAGGAGCGCGTCCGCGATCGCGGACTGCCGGGCGCGGGCCGCGTCGTGCTCAGCCCGCATGGCCCGGACCGCCGACTGTGCACGCTCGCGGCCGGCCTCGCGCTCCTGAATGACCTTCCGCTGCCGGGTGACGCCGACGTGCGCGGCATCGACGATCTGGTCCTGGTGCTCGTCGGCGACAGGGTCCAGACCGAAATACTCCATGAGCGCCTGCACGCAGAAGTCGGTGAGGTTCAGCCGGTTGAGCTTGACCAGATCCAGCAGCTCGACCGGTGCCCAGAAGGTCGTCTGCGCGAGCAGCCGGCCGCGGCGATCAATTCTCACCGGTCATCACCACCTCCGCGACTTTGGTACCAATGGTACCAAGTAGTACTCTTGGTACCCAGCAGTACGAGAGAGAGAGAGAGAGAGAGAGAGAGAGAGAGAGAGAGGCCATCACTCGACCCCGATCGCGGGGTTCTCGACCACGACCCCCGTCTCGTCGACCCGGATGAGACCGCAGCGGATCCGCTGGTCGTTGCAGTAGCGCATGAACCGGTCCCGCTCGCTCATCGTCGTCACGATCTGGATGTCGCCGCCGCTCTCGAGGTTCACGAACTTCCATCGCATGAACTGGCCTCCCGAAACCTGCGGAACTCCTGCAGCGCGGCCCGGTACCCGCAGCGGGTCGTCCGGCCGTAGCACCCGAACGCCGCGTCCACGCCCTCCGGGCCCTCGACGCCGTGGGCGAACGCTGTCCGGACGAAGGAGGCCCAGACCTGGGCCGTCGACGCGGCGTAACCGCGGCCGACGAGCCAGGCGCTGAACCGGGCAAGCTCGGCCTGGTCGACTGTGCGGTCCGGTCCGGGATGGCGACGGCCGCGCATGGCCGGGGACCTCATCGGCCCGCTCCAGGCTCGCCCCCGGTCCCACCCTGCCGGCTCGCCCGTCGCCGCATAGCTTTCTGCAGGCGCAGCTCCTCCTCGGTCCGCTCCGGCCAGCCTCCCTTTCGCTTGATGTCGTACCCGAGGTGGTACAGGGCCTCGGCGATCGTCACGACCCGCGCGGTGCCCCCGGAGTTGATCACGATGGGCAGCATCGCCGCCTCCTCTCGGCGACCGGGCGATACCCGCAGTCCAGCGGGCACGGCCCGGCCGGGAGCAGCCCGCCAGTCTCGAGGCAGATCGTCCCGTTGCCGTCCGGCATGGGGCAGCGGGCCGGGCAGTCGGCGTCCCGGTCGTGGAACCAGTAACAGCCGTTGCCGTGGGCCGGCGCGTCCCGGAGCCGGCACCAGTGCCCGCCAATGCCCTTGATCGGCTTCGCGCTGACGCAGCGGTGGCAGGGTCCGCCAGTCATGCCGGTCCCCTCCGGGCTTCGATCTCCTCGATGCAGCGGAGGCAGAGCGGCCGGTGGTAGATGCGCAGGCCGTACCGCAGCTCGGCCGGCCCGATCTCCTCTTTGCACCGGGCGCAGACGGTCGGGTCAGACCACTGCATCACGTCCACCTCGCCCGATCGGCGCAGTCCTCGCAGAGGTATCGCCGGAACTCGGCCCAGGACTGCCGGGCCTCGGCCGTCCCGATCCCCCGGG
This sequence comes from Methanospirillum sp., assembly GCA_039679395.1. Lineage (GTDB taxonomy): Archaea > Halobacteriota > Methanomicrobia > Methanomicrobiales > Methanospirillaceae > UBA288. Next base: position 30,534 of record JBDKUZ010000082.1, read on the forward strand.
CGCACTCGGAACAGTGCTCCGGGTCGGCCCGTCGGAGGTACCGGCTGCCGCAGCGCCCGCAGTAGAGCGCGCCGTCCGCGCCCATCAGTCCGCCTCCAGCACCTCGACAGGCCCGTCGTGGCGGTGATAGTGCGCCCGGAGGTGGTCGCGGACGACCATCCACGCCGCGACCTCGACCGGGAACGCCTCGCCGTCGAGGACGAACCCGCGCCCGGCGCGGGACGCGCCGAGGAGCACCCGGCCACTCGCGGAGATGGCGACGTCGCCGACCGGCTCGCCCTCCACCGAGTACAGGACCGCCTGATAGCCGGCGAGCACCTGCCGCGCGTCCGCGGCGAGCACGCGGTAGGCGCGCGGGACCGGGACCGCGATCCGGATCTCGATCTCGTCCGAGTCGTCCGCCCTGCCGGCGGACCCGACGACGGCCCTCACGCGAGCCTCCCGACGGCTGCGAGGCACTTTCGGCACCGGCGGTACGGCCCGAGGTTCGCCGGCGGCGGCGGGAGCTCCTCGAGCCGGCCGCCCCCGAGGCAGGAGCCGCAGAGCGGGACGTCGACGTAGGCGTTCACGGCGAAGGCGTGGACCACGGGCGTGCCGCCCGTCCGCCGCCGCCAGGCCACGCCCGAAGGGGCGTCGTCGGCCGCCGGCGTCGGGGCCGCGGCCCTGACGACGATCGTAACGCCAGCCTCTTGAGGGATGCCGACGCAGATCTCCACGGCAGTCGTTCCCCTCTCTAACGTGATGGTTGTGGGTGGGGCGCTGCCGTTCATTCGTCGTCCTCCTCGATCCGCCAGAGCCCGCGCTTCACAGCGACGGCCTCGAGCACGTCCGCGTTCTCTTCACCGATCCCCAGCTCCCGCGCGATCTGCGGGATGCCGGCGCGCGAGACGGTCACGCACATACTGCCGCCTCCCTGCCCGCCTTCCGGACGAGGATCCGCACGAGCGCGCTTCGGCTGCGATCTTCCCGCAGCCGGTCTATGATCTCCAGGTCCGCCGCAGAACAGCGGATCGCGAGATTCTCTGTCAGGTCATCCATTGTATTACACAATGATATCATACAAGAATACGGATAATATTACCTTGATCGCGTCGAAGGATTATTTGCATCCCAGAGCGAATGTCGTGCATGGCGGGGACGCAGACCACGCTCCGGCTTGATCAGCGGATCAAGGACACGGTCGACCGGCTCGTCGAGGAGGGGCGCTACCCCTCGATGACCGCGTTTATCGTCGATGCGATCCTGCTCAAGCTCGACGTGGAGGGGATCACGGTCGACGGGATGGAGCCCGAGCCAGACGCCCTGGAGCGGTATTTTGCGTCTCCAGCGGGCGAACGGCTCCTCTCCCGGCTCATCCGGCAGGAGCTCGAAGCGATCGAAATGGGGCCGAGAACAGTTTCACACCTCGACGATCCCAGTTAAGACAGCCCCCGCCAACCCCTACTCCATGGAGGCGGACGAGCCGTGCCCGCTCTCGCCCGCCCAGGTGGAGCGGGCCTGCCGGGCTATTCGGAAACGGTTGCTCGCAGACCTCTCGCCGCCTCGAGGTTCAGAGGGTCCGGGGCCTGCTCGGCCGGCTCAGGATTCCCGTTGGGGAGAGGGGCGCCGCGTATCCCTTCTCCCTGAAGTGTGAAAAGAGAGGACTCGACCCTGTCCGCCCGATCAGGCGGCCTGCCCGGCTGTATCTCCGGCCGGGAGAGATGCTGCCTCCAGACGGCGCTGGACCTCGGCCGCGATCTCGAGGACCGTCTCCGGGTTCCGCCAGATGATGCCCTTCGCGGTCTCCAGCTGCTGCGCGGCCCCGGCGGAGAGGGCCTGGCCGCAGTCCGAGCAGAATCGGGAGGTCGGCGCGCAGACGGCGTGGCAGTGCGGGCAGGGGATCGGCGCGAGCGGGTCCGGCTTCGCCGGCCGGGTCTCGATGCCGGCCCGTCCCAGGATCTCGGCGTCGATGTCGCCCTCGGAGAGGACGACGTAGGTCCGGAACATCTGGGTGCCGAGGTTGCCCCAGAGCATCTTCTTGATCACGGACTCCTGGTAGTTCTGCTGGATCAGATGGGTGGCGCGGCTCTTTCGGAAGAGGTGGAGGTGGACGCGCTTCTCGAGGCCGGCGCGCTCGGCGGCCATCCTGACCCGTTGCCGAATTTGCGCGTAGTTCATGGCCTGCTTGCGCGACGAGAGGAAGACCCAGCCGTCCGGCGTGATCTCGGCCGGGTAGACGTTCTTCCAGGCGGCGAGCATCTCGCGGGCCCAGGTGCAGCGGGCGTAGCGGACCTGGTTCTCCTTGGTGTCGTGGAGGTGGATGCCGATCCCGTAGTCGTCGAACGTGATGTCACGCCACCGCAGCCGGGCGACCTCGCCAATTCGGGCGCCGCTCTCGTAGAGCACGGCGATGATGGCGCGATCCCGGACCGAACGGCAGCCGGTCAGGAGCCGCTTGATCTCGTCGGCCGAGAGCAGCCCCTCCGGCGCGGTCGTGTTGTGGTCGATCGGCGGCGGCCGGATCCCGCGGACCTTCTCGGCCGGGATGGTCGAATCCCCGTTCTCGATGAGCCAGAGCACGAACGGCTTGAGGATCATGATGAGATCGTGCTTGGTGTTCTGCTTGAAGGGCGTGCCGCGGACGTTGGTGCCGGATTTCATCGCGTTCAGGCCGGCGTAGAGGTCGCCGACGGCCATCTCGCGGAACGGCACTGAGATGAACCGCCGCCACGAGATCAGGTCGTACCGGATCTTGAGAATGCGGTGCTGCCCGATGTGCCGGACGGCCTGCCGTTCGTTGATGAACGCTTCGATCAGCTGCTGGTCGTCAACGGTGAGCCGGCCGTCGGCGAACGCCCGGCGGTACGCTCGCGGGGTCGTCATGCGGGCCTGAGCGGGGTAAAAGGGGGGGTCGGGCTCCATGCCGGAACATGGGGCTTTCAGAGATTTGAACTAATAAGCCGTAAGCCTCAGGCGAGATTTGAACTCGCGACCTCGTCCTTACCAAGGACGCGCTATGCCGGCTAAGCCACTGAGGCGGAACGTATCACTAACATGGTTCCCGCATCGTAAAAAAGGTTTTGACCGTTTCAGAGAGCCTCGAGGGCTGCAATACTACGCGGGATCCCCTCGAAATCTCCGACCTCGATCACGGGCCGTGCGCCGCTCCGGCGGACTGCTGCCATCACCGCTGAGAAGTCGATGGTCCCGTCGCCGATTGCGGCGTGCGCATCAGTCGTCCCGTCGTTATCGTGGAGGTGGAAGTGGTTGATCGGCACCTCGAGGAACTCGGGCAGAACATGGTTCTGGTGTGCGTGCCCGACGTCGAGGGCAAATCCGGCGCCGTCGATCAACGGCAACTCATCGGGAGTCTTGAGCAGGAAGTGCTCCCAGTCGCCCATGTTCTCGATGTAGAACGTGGCCGAGAGGTCCTCCGCAGCGGAGAGGAGCTCCGCGAGCGACAGGCGGAACTGCCGTTCGGCGCGCTTGCGATCCTGCCGCCAGGCATAGTACCCCGGGTGGACCACGACCGGAGCCTCGATCTCTGTGGACAGCGCCAGACACTCGACCGTCACCTCGACGCTCGCGCGCCTGACCGGTTCGAGCAGGCTCGCAATGTTCACTCCGCGCGACGGCGCATGGACCATGTACTGAAGGTCGAAGGTCTCGAGCACGGAGATATCCTTGAGGCGGTGGCACCCTTCGTCCATGACCTCGACACAGTCCGTGACCTCACAGAGCCGGCCGAGCGCCATCTCGAGCGGCATGTCAATCAAACAGAAGGATGAGACGGCGAATCTCGTGTGCATGAAGGTGTCACCCCGCTGAATAGTTGGCGAGGCGGGTATATATGGAATGGTCTCGGTCAGCGTCGGCCGTGCGCCCGCGCAGCGGCGAGGAATACGGAACAGAAGCGATCCGAGAAGTATGCATGTGTATACCCCGCGGTTGTGGAGTACTCGTAGAGCCCGTCCCGGCCTCCGCCGAGACCGCGCCCGCGCGAGAGGGAGAGGGCGTACCGCGCGTCGGCGTCGGGCGAGCAACCGGAGTAGTGGAACTCGTGGCCCCGCAGGCCGGCGCCATGCAGACCCGAAAGGGGGCCCGCAACACAGGTGCCGTCGACGTATCCGAGCCCGCAGATGCCCCCGGTCATCGCGGACTCGGCGGGAAGGACGCCGCACATCGGGTACGATCGTCCGTCGACATCGAGCGACCGAGAGAGGTACACGAGCCCCCCGCATTCGCCCCAGATCGGCATCCCGTCGGCCGCGGCCCGGGCGATCGCCGGCCGAGCCGGACCGGCCACAAGCGCAGCCGCATGAAGCTCGGGGTAGCCGCCGCCGATGTAGAGCGCGTCCACATCAGGGAGGTCATCGTTCGAGGGAGAGAAGAAGACGAGGCGGGCGCCTGCCTTGCGAAGCCGATCCAGGTTGTCAGCATAATAGAAGCAGAACGCCTGGTCGAGAGCGACTCCGATTGCAACCCCTCCCTTGATGGTTGGAGCCGGGGACGAAGCCGAGATCGGCGGGGCCGATCTCGCAATCGCGATTACCCCATCGAGATCGACATGCCCGCCGACCACGTCTCCGAACGCGTCGTGAGAGGTGAGCTCGTCTGCAAGGGAGAGCCCGAGGTGGCGGCTGGGTACGGCAAGTGAATCCTCGCGCGGGATCCATCCGAGCGCGGGTAGTTCGTGCCCCCGGTCGATCAGTTCGCGGTGGCGGGCGCTGCCGATTCGGTTAAAGACGACGCCCGCCACCCGCACGGTGGGATCATACCCGGCCACTCCCCGAACAATCGCATGCACCGTCCGCGAAGCTCCCTTCGCGTCGACGGCAAGCAGCACCGGCGCATCGAGAAGCCGGGCGACATGAGCCGTCGACCCGAACGCAGTTCCGTCGAGTCCGTCGTGGAGCCCCATCACCCCCTCGATCACGGCGATATCGGCCCCGGCACTGGCCCTGGCGAAGGTCTCGCGCACCCCCTCCTCGCCCATCATGAACGGGTCGAGGTTCCGGCACGCCCGACCGCAACAGCGAGTGTGATGCGTCGGGTCGATGAAGTCCGGCCCGACCTTGAACGGCTGGACGACAAGGCCTTTCGCTGTGAGCGCGGCCATCAGTCCCGCCGCGATCGTGGTCTTACCGGCTCCGCTCGTTGCGGCGCCGACAACGACGCGAGGGAGCGCGCGAACGCCCGCCACCCTCACTCCTCCTGGTCTTTCGGTCGGAGCGCCCCCATGAAGAGGCACTCGTCAGCCGCGATACCTTCGACACCGATCCAGTCCCCGATGGGAAGGTCGAGACCCCGAACCAGCGCGGCAGGGACCGCCTCGTCGGCCTCGCCCATAACGAGCTCTGCCGCCGAGACGATGTTGTCGGCCACGGCCCGCTTGGTTACCTGGAGCACCCTGCCGAAGAGGTCGGTCCGCCCCCGCTCGTCGATCACCGCCCGGATCCCCGCGCAGCCGATCGCGACTCCCGAACACCCGAGTCGCATCGCATGGGTCCGGGAGTCGGCGATGATAATGCCGAGGCGAACGCCTGCCCGGGACTCGAGGTCCGCCCTGAGCCGCATGGCGGAGTCGTCCGGGTTTCGCGGCAGGGGCGTGACGTGTCCCGGCGGGGCGTTCGAGCCGTCGACCCCGGCGTTCGGCAGGAGCGTCCCGTTCTTGAGGCAGAGCAGGAAGCCGTCGATGCCGCCCACGACACGGTCCGACTCATCGAGGACCACTTGGGCGACCCGCGGGTCGAGGGCGTACCGGCGGCCAAGCGCCTCGGCCTCGGCCGAGGGGGCGACCTCGTCGAGCCGGATAACGCTCCCCTCGACTGTGGCGATCGCAGTCTCGGCGACCACGACCACGTCCCCGTCGCGGAACGCGCCCGCATCGGTCCGGGCGACTGCGTCGAGGAGCGCACCCGCGATGTCGTCACCGGGGACGAGGATAGATGTGCCGAGCGCGTGGACTGCGAAGGCGGTCGTCACGAGCAGGCCTCCAGCCGGTCCCGTACCCGAAGCAGGTCTGCGGTCTCGGCGACATCGTGTGTTCGCACGAGGTTCGCTCCCTTCGCGAGCAGAGATCCCGTGACGGCGAGCGAGGCGGCGAGGCGCTCCTCCGGGCCACGTCCGGTCAATTTCCCGAGAAACGTCTTGCGCGAGATCGCCGCGAGGACGGGGTGACCGAGATCGGTGAACCGGTCGAACGCACAGCAGAGCTCCCAGTCGTGCTCGACCGTCCGCGCAGGCGTCCAGAGACCGACGCCCGGATCGAGGACAAGGCGCTCAATCCCCGCCTCCTCGGCCCGGGCGACGACGAGGGCGAGCGCATCGAGCGTTGCTTCGACACCGCATGCATCGCCCGGGGTCGAGAACGAGGCCATACCGCAGGCGGCGAGGCCTGCCTCTCCCGCACGCGCGGCGAGCATCGGGTCGGCAAGACCGCCGATGTCGTTGAGCATATGGATGTCATGCTCGAGACAGGTCTCGAGAACCGCAGGACGGGAGGTATCGACAGAGATTACGAATCCTCCGCCGTCGAGCTCCGCGAGGAGGGCGTCCATGCGCGCGGCCTCCTCACCTGCCGTGATTGGGGGGCTGCCGGGAGCGGTCGATCGGGCGCCGAGATCGAGGATCGCGGCGCCCGCGGCAACCTGACGTTCGGCGACCTGCCGCACCGAAGCCGCGGAAGAGTACGAGCCCGAGTAAAAGGATTCGGGGCTGCCGTTGATGACGCCCATCAGGCGCGCAGGTTCCCCCGAGCCGACCCGGACCCCGCCTATGGTGCAGGTCCGCATGCCTGGTGTCTCGCTGCCGCGAACGTGTTCTCCATCAGGGTCGCGATCGTCATTGGCCCGACTCCTCCGGGCACGGGCGTGATCGCCCCCGCGCGCTCGCGCACGGCCTCGAAATCGACGTCGCCCACGAGCTTCCCATCCACCCGATTCGTCCCGACATCGACCACGACCGCGCCATCGCGGACCATTTCGGCCGTCACGAACCGAGGGCGACCGACGGCCGCAACCAGGATGTCGGCCTCACGGGCCACGGCCGCGAGATCAGCGGTCCTGCTGTGGCAGACCGTAACCGTCGCATCGGCGTTCAACAAGAGTGCGGCCATCGGCCTCCCCACGTCGATCGATCGGCCGATAACGACGGCGCGCCGACCGGCCGGATCGATGCCATACTCCGCGAGCAGGGTCATGATCCCGGCCGGGGTGCAGGGAGAGAAGCGTGGTCGCCCGGAGAAGAGCCGGCCGAGGTTGCAGGGATGAAAGCCGTCGACATCCTTGACGGGCGAGACGGCACCGATCGCTTTATCCTGGTCAAACCCTGCCGGGAGCGGGAGCTGAACCAGGATCCCGTTGATCTCGGGGTCCGCGTTCAGGCGCCGCACGGCCTCTCCGACCCGCTCCGTTGTCGCATCACCCGGGAGGGTTACGTTGATCGATCCGATATGCACCCGTTCGCACGCCTGGTGTTTCATCCGGACATACAGCGCGGAGGCCGGATCGTCGCCGACCAGCACGGTTGCAAGCCGAGGGTGAAGGCCGGACTCGTCTATCGTCTCGCGGAGGAGTTCGAGCCGCCGATCCGAGACTGCCTTGCCGTCGAGAACTCTTACCATGCTGTCTCCTTCCGTCTTGTCGTATATCTGGGTTATGCCGGGTGGAGCGGGTACTGGGAGGCCATCGCCTCGACCTCGCGCCCGACCTCCCGGATGGCGGCATCGTTCGTGATATCCGCGAGAACGCGGGCGATCCACGCGCCGACCTGCCGCATCTCCTCCTCCTTCATGCCGCGAGAGGTGACGGCGGGAGTGCCGATGCGGAGGCCGCTCGTCACGAACGGGGAGCGGTTCTCGTTCGGAATCGTATTCTTGTTTGCCGTGATCCCAGCTTTGCCGAGGGCGACCTCTGCCTCGAGCCCGGTAATCCCACGGTTCGAGAGATCTATCAGGATAAGGTGGTTGTCGGTCCCGCCGGAGACAAGTCGGAGGCCGGCCTCGTCGAGAACCGCGGCCATCGCCTGCGCATTCTTCACGACCTGCCGGGCGTAGTCGCGGTACGAGGGCTTGAGCGCCTCTCTGAAGCAGACCGCTTTCGCAGCGATCACATGCATCAGAGGGCCCCCCTGTATCCCCGGGAAGATTGCCTTGTCGATCTGCTGGGCCCGATCGGCCCCGCAGAGTATGAAACCGCCTCGGGGACCGCGAAGCGTCTTGTGCGTGGTCGAGGTGACGAAGTCTACCACGCCCGTCGGGTTGGGGTGGACCCCGGTGGCGCAGAGACCGGCGATGTGGGCGATGTCGGCCATGCAGTACGCATCGACCTCGTCTGCTATCTCCTGGAACGCCTTGAAGTCGATCTCGCGCGGGTATGCCGACGCCCCGCAGACGATCACCTTCGGCTTCACCTTCCGGGCCTGCTCCGCGATTGTGCCGTAGTCGAGCGTCTCGGTCGCGAGATCGACGCCGTACTGGTGAACCTCGTACATTTTACCGCTGAACGAAACGGGAGAGCCATGGGAGAGATGGCCGCCCTGCGTCAGCGACATGGACATCATCCGGTCGACGCCGCATTCCATGACCGAGAAGTAGACGGCCATATTCGCCTGGGTGCCGGAGTGGGGCTGAACGTTCGCATGCTCCGCACCGAAGAGCTCCTTGACGCGATCGCGCGCGAGGTTCTCGGCCTGGTCGTGGAACTCGCACCCGCCATAGTACCGCTTGCCGGGATAGCCCTCGGCGTACTTGTTGGTCATGATCGAGCCCATCGCCTCGAGGACGGCTCGACTCACGAGGTTCTCGGAGGCGATCAGCTCGAGCCCGTTCACCTGGCGGACCCGCTCGCATTCGATGATACGTGCGAGCTCCGGGTCCACATCGGCAAGGTACGACATATAAACAATCTGGGAGCCCGGCATGTATGAGTGTTTCTTCGGCCCGCGCCGCCTGATGCGGATTGTAAATAATATAACCTTCCCCGTCGCATCTTTCATCTGAGGGCACGCATGGCCATGAAGGATGCGAAGATCAAATATCTGGAGCACGAGCTGGAGGAGAAGGAGCGAGTGCTCGAGCAGATGCGCGAGGTCGATCGGATCCCGGTCCAGCCGACACCCATCCCCGAGGACGCCCGCATCGGCGCGCTCGAGCGACGCGTTCGCGAACTCGAGGCCGTGGTCAAGGGCCTGACCGAGGAGGTCCTGGACCTGAAGGCGCTCACGCTCAAACTGGCTAAAACGTCGGAGCGGCACGAGGTACCCGCACCCCATCGCGCAGGGACTGGACGGACCGTGGAGCCGCCGTCGTCCGCGCCCACGATCCTTGTCCGCCCCAGGAACGCGGGGAAGCTCTCGCCGCTCCCGGCATCCCAGCCCCGACCGGTGGCCGTTGCCGAGCCGGCACCGGCACCGGCGCTCCCTGCCGGAGAGATGGACCTGATCATGCAACCCGACGGGACGATCAAGCCCGAGCTGCGCCGCAAGAACGAGTACATCATTGCATCCAACGGTCCCCAGAATCGGCGACAGGGTTCTCGGCAAGCCGGAGACCGTAGCGGACGGCACGTGGACGCGGTGATCTTCGCCGACGAGAAAGAACCGCCTCGTCCGCCGAAGAAACGTTAGAGGCCCGCGTCCTTGTTCATCAGCGAGCTGGAGATCGACAACTTCAAGTCATTCGCCCGGAAGACCCGGATTCCTTTTTCCCAGGGTTTCACGGTTGTCTCCGGCCCGAACGGCTCGGGGAAGTCGAATATCATTGACGCGATCCTCTTCGTACTCGGTCTCTCGTCGTCCCACTCGCTCCGCGCCGAGAAACTGACCGATTTCATCAATATCTCGAGCGGTCGCTCCACGGCAGAGGTCGCGCTGCGATTCTCGGATGGCACCCGGATTCGGCGGCGGATCAAGCGGACCGAGAACGGCTACTACAGTTACTTCTACATGAACGACCGGCTCTCAAAGCAGAGCGAGGTCGCTGATTTCCTTGGCGGACAGCTCGGTGTTCGGCCCCACGGATATAACGTGGTGATGCAGGGCGATATCACACGGATCATCGAGATGAGCGACCTGGAGCGGCGGCGCGTGATCGACGAGATCGCCGGCGTGGCCGAGTTCGACCTCCGGCGAAACCAGGCGCTCACCGAACTGGAGGTAGTCAAGGATCGGGTCGAGCGCGAGGAGCTTCTGCTCAGGGAGGCGTCCCGACGACTCGAGGAACTGGCAATCGAGCGGGAGCAGGCGCTGGTCCATCAGCAGCTGACACGCCAGCTGGCCGAGTACGAAGACTCGCGCGCAGCGGCCGAACTCGCCGAGAAGGAGAAGGAGCGGACCACGCTCGCTTCGCTCACCGAGGGGCACCGGATCGAGGCGGCACGGCTTGAAGAAGACCGATCGCACGAGGCACACAATCTCTCGTACCTCCAGGGTGACCTCGTGGCCCTCGACGAGGAGATTCATCGACGGAGCGGCGCGGAGTACCTGAAACTCCTGAGCCAGCTCGAGGAGGTGAAGGGGACTATCCGGTCGAGCAGGCTCTCGATCGATGCCCATCGGCGCGAGCGAGAGGAGAACCTCCAGGCGATCAACCGGGCCTACGCCGATGTCCGGCGGATGGAGGAGAAGACCGCCGCGGCGCAGGCCCTCGTCCGGAGCCTCTCGATCGACCGCACGAACCTCGCGATGGAGCAGGCGACCGTGCAGACTCGGCTTCGCGGGATCGAGGGGCGTCTCGCTGAAGGCCAGGCGGGGACGGCCTCGGCCCAGGCCGAGCTCTTTGCCCTTCTCGGATCTCTCGAGGAGCAGACGGCGGCGCGGGCGGATCTGCTCAGGCGGCAGGACCGGTTGATCGAGCAGAGCCGGACCCGAACACGCGAGCGCGAACGACTTACGGCCCGGCGGGCTGAGATCGAGGCGTCCGTCACCGCGGATCGGACTGCTCTCGAGGAGACGAGAACCGCTGCGGCGACGCATGCGGATGAACGGCGGCGAGTCGAGGCTTCACTCTCGAAAGCGGAACGGACGCTGCTTGAGCAGCGATCGACCTTCGAGCGGCTACGGCAGGCACAGCGCTCGAACGAGCAGGCGCTGATGCGATGCGAGGCGCAGCAGCAGGTTCACGGGGATGCCGGCGGCCGCGCCCTCGAGGCAGTCCTCGGCATGGACGGCGTCCACGGTACCATCGCCAGCCTCGGCCGGGTGCCTCCAGAGTACATGGAGGCCCTGAACACGGCGGCCGGGTCACGGCTCAACAACGTCGTGGTCGACAACGATGAGGTGGCGAGCCAGGCGATCGCCTACCTCAAGGAAACACGTTCGGGGCGACTTACGTTCCTGCCCCTGAACCGCCTTCGCGAGGTCTCCCACCCGCCCGTCTCGGGCGACGGGATCGTGGACTACGCGGTCAACCTGGTTCGCTTCGACCAGCAGTACGAACGGGCGTTCGGCCTCGTCTTCGGCGGTACCCTGGTGATGAAGACGCTCGCGCAGGCGCGTCGGTTGCTCGGGCGTCACCGTATGGTCACGCTTGAGGGGGAGCTACTCGAGAAGACCGGCGCCATGACGGGCGGGTTCCAGAAGCGGTCTGCGCGAGGGTTCGCCGCATCGGTCGAGGACGAGGTCCGCCGTCTGCTCGCGGCGATCGCAGGCCAGGAGGCGGAGGCCTCGGAACTCGACGGGTCGATCCGCCGCCTCACCGCAGAGTCGGAATCTCTTCGGGCGGCGCGGGCACGGGCAGATCAGGAGACCGCCCGCTGCGGTGTCCTCGTCGAGGAGTACGAGCGGCGCATTCAGGCGATGGTTGCCGAAGAGGCAGAGCTCGTCCGGGCGGAGAAGGAACTCGGAGACGAGGGTGCTGCGTCGGTCGGCGAACGCGCCGAGATCGAGCAGGCACTCGATGCGCTGCAGGAGGAGATCGGGCGGGCCAATCGCCGCGTGGCCGCCCTCAGGAAGGAGCTTGAAGAGACCGAGATCCCGGCCCTGACCGATCAGCGGGAACGGACACGAAACGAGCTCGATGAGGTCGAGCGGCGCCTTCGGAACAAGGAGTCGGATATCGCGGATACCCAGCGTGAGCGGGTTTACTTCACCCGACGAATTGAGGAGCTGGCGGGGGAGCGAGCCCGGCTCGAAGAGAAGAATCGGCAGCTCGATGCGGAAGTGAGTGGTTTTGAGGTGCAGATCGCTGCGGGCGAGGAGGAGATACGCGCACTCGAGGCGCGACAGCAGACCTTCTCCGCCGAGCTCGAGACTCTCAGGGGACAGCGGGTGGAACTGCAGACATCCATCCTCGATATGGAGCGGGCTCTGCTCGATCTGGAGGCGCGACTTGAGCGGGTGCGGTTCCAGATCGATGTCTGCGTCGAGCGCGGCAAGACTCTGGACGGGGAGTGCGCGGCACTCCGGGAGCGCGCGGCCGGCAAGACCACGACACTGACGCTGGCTGAGATCGAGGAGGGTATCGCCACAACGGAGTTTGCACTCCGACGCCTCGGGGCGGTCAATATGCTTGCTGTCGAGGAGTACGACCGCGTCGGCGCGCGCGTGACCGAGCGTACGGAGATGGTTGGCGTTCTTGCGCGTGAGCGTGAGACTCTCCTGGAGCGGATCGCCCACTTCGAGACGCAGAAGCTCGAGACTTTCCGCACCGCCTTTGCCGCGATCAATGAGAATTTCTCACGGATCTTCGCCACGCTCACGAGCGGTAATGGGCGGCTCGTGCTCGACTGCGAGGAAGACCCGTTCGAAGGCGGGCTGACGTTCGCGGTGCAGCCCCGAGACAAGGCGGTGCATCTCCTCTCGTCCCTCTCTGGGGGCGAGAAGTCCCTCACGACCCTCGCCTTCATCTTCTCGATTCAGCAGTATATGCCGGCGCCGTTTTATGCATTCGACGAGGTGGATATGTCGCTCGACGGCTCGAATGTCGAGCGGATTGCCTCGATGGTCCGGTCGATCGCGGCCGAGTCACAATTCATTATTGTCTCGCTGCGGAAGCCGATGATAGACAGCGCGGACCGGATCGTCGGTGTGACCGTCCGGCCCGACAAGTCCACTCTTGTTACGGGTGTGCGTACAGGTGATTGAGGAACCGGTTGCCATCCTGGTTGGAATGGCCGAGCGGGGGGAGATCGATCCCTGGCGGATCGACATCGTCGAGGTGACCGACCGTTTTCTCTCCGAGCTCGAACTCCAGAAGACGCTCGACCTCAGGATCTCGGGCCGCACACTCTTTTACGCTTCACTTTTGCTCCGGATGAAGTCTGAGTACCTGCTCGACCCCCCTGAGGAAGAAGAGGATGAGTTCGAAGAGGACGAGGTCATCGATTGGGATGCGCTCGAGGAGCCATTGTCCGTCGAGCCGATCGCTCGGCTTGAAGCGGAGATCCATCGACGGCTCGAGAGGAAACGGCTTCGAAAGCGGCCCGAGACCCTCTTCGATCTGATCACGGTGTTGCGGTATATGGAACGGGACGAACAGCGGCGACGACGCTGCGCCCGAGCACCCCCGCAATATATTGATCCGAGCGAGGTGATCGGCATTGCTCACGAGGAGGGGTATCGTGATGCGGCACATCGGGTGCTTGCCTGGTGTCTGGATGGATTCGCCGGAGGCCATCGTGTCACGATATCATTCCTTGTCCAGGTTAGCGGATGGCGAGTGATCGACCTCTATATTCCCCTCCTCTTCCTGATGCTCGATGGTACAGTGGATCTGGTGCAGGAGGAATTCTTCGGCGAGATTGAAATCCGGCCTGCTCTTGATAATGATGCTGATAATGATGCCGTGACAGCACGCACGACGATGTCCACGGAATCGGTCGGCGGAATTCCGTAAAGCATCTCAAGCGAACTAGCCGTTGGAGAGGGCTATGGCAGTTCGGACTGAATGAGAATTGATTGCCCCTGGCGGGCGCGAAGGCGAAGCGAGGCGCAAACCTTCAGGCTGAACACGGGATCTCCGCACCGGAAATTGATTCTTTCTCATGTTGTCCCTAAAAATTTATATGGGCTTGATTCCAACATAGTTGCCTCGCACCCGGTGCGAGTGATTGTCCTTGGGCAATCGAATGGGCGGGGTTCGAATTCGATCTCCGCGACAAAGGTTTCCGCGGCCTCTCTGAATTTGCTTCCTGGTCGGAAGTGGTTCAAGGTTAAAGTCAAGGAATCCTTTATATGGTTTGGTACCATACATTGTTACCTCGCACCCGGTGCGAGCGATTGTCTCCGGACGATTGAATGGGCGGGGTTCGAATTCGATCTCCGCGACAAAGGTTTCCGCGGCTCCTCTGCCTTCGCTCCCCTCTCGGGGAGTGACTTGCGAAGGAGTTGAGGAAATGTTTATATGGGTTTGCGCCATACATTATTACCTCGCGCTCTGGCGCGACAGTGGTGAATGGCCGCTGATCCGATGGGTGCTCATCTGCAAGGATGCGCACGACACAAGGGTTTAAGTGCTCAGAGGTGCAATATAATGATCTCGCATTGTTCTGCAATGCGAACATTGTGCGCCCGGTCATCACTTCGGTGTTGACGAGCACGATGAAAACCTTTATAACCTAATACTACATACATTATCACCCTCTGTGATGGAGAATCAACGTGCCCGGCGCGACCGGAGTTGGTTCTGACATTGGTACTGGCAATGCGGAAATCTGCAAAGCAACTGCCAACTCCTTATAAGATTGTGCTATGTGATTCTGGTTGATCCTGCCAGAGGCCACTGCTATCGGAGTTCGATTAAGCCATGCGAGTCGAGAGGGGAAAGCCCTCGGCATACTGCTCAGTAACACGTGGATAACCTGCCCTGCGGTGGGAAAT
>JBDKUZ010000083.1:0-2110 GCA_039679395.1 Methanospirillum sp.
TCCCGGTCAACCGCCCGAGGAACGCGCCGGCCCACCCGTCGCACCGGGACGGGCAGATGCGCGTGGACGGCAACTACGGCTCGACCATCGCGTACGAGCCGAACAGCTTTGGCGAGTGGCAGGAGCAGCCGGAGTACCGCGACCCCCCGCTGGAGCTCTCGGGCGCGGCCGACGCCTGGGACTTCCGCGCGGACGACGCGGACTACTACACCCAGCCGGGCAAGCTCTTCCGGCTGATGAGCCCGGCCCAGCAGCGGGTCCTCTGCGAGAACACGGCCCGCGCCATGGGCGACGCGCCCGAGTTCATCAAGGTCCGGCACATCAGGAACTGCCTGCAGGCCGACCCGGCCTACGGAGCGGGCGTGGCGGACGCGCTCGGCATCCCGATGGCGAGGGTCGAGGCCGCCGACTGACCCCGGCCCCTTTTTTCACCCGGAGCGGCGTGCCGGCCCCCGGGACCTGCCCCGATCGTTAGAAAGAAATGGTTGTCCCGCGACGATGAACCGATCACCCCCTGGGGTCGATCACCAGCACGCAGGACGTGATACCGTGAAGAAAGGATTCGTAACAGATATCGAGACGGCAACGACGACGAACACGGACTACCGCCGGGTGCTCTACACCGGGAAGTTCTCCCAGCTCGTGCTGATGAGCCTGAAGCCCGGCGAGGAGATCGGCGAGGAGGTCCACGACGACGTCGACCAGTTCTTCCGGTTCGAGGAGGGCGAGGGGGAGGTCGTCATCGACGGCGTGAAGAACCCGGTCAAGGACGGGAGCGGCGTGGTCGTGCCGTCGGGGGCGCGCCACAACGTGGTCAACACCTCGAAGACGGCCGACCTCAAGCTCTACACGATCTACTCGCCGCCTGAGCACCAGGACGGGGTCGTGCGGAAGACGAAGAAGGAGGCCGACGAGCAGGAGGAGCACTTCGACGGGAAGACCACCGAGTAGGCGGACGGATAGCCTTATCCGCCTCCCCTCCCATGGAGGGCGCATGGCAGACGACATTCGCCCGCCCGTGCCGCCGTTCACGTACGAGACGGCCGTGCAGAAGGTCCGCATGGCCGAGGACGGCTGGAACTCCCGCGACCCGGTCAAGGTCGCGGGGGCGTACACGGAGACGAGCCGCTGGCGCAACCGGGCCGAGTTCGTGAACGGCCGCGACGAGATCGTGGCGTTCCTGAAGCGGAAGTGGGCAAAGGAGCTCGACTACCGCCTGATCAAGGAGGTCTGGGCCTTCGACAAGAACCGGATCGCAGTCCGGTTCGCGTACGAGTGGCACGACGACTCGGGCCACTGGTTCCGGAGTTACGGCAACGAGAACTGGGAGTTCGACCAGACCGGCCGGATGGCCGTGCGCCACGCGTCGATCAACGACCTGCCGATCGCCGAGGAGGAGCGCACGTTCCGCTGGCCGCTTGGCCGGCGCCCCGACGACCACCCCGGGCTGACCGAGCTCGGGCTCTGACCCCCCTGTTTTTCATCGAGAGCCCCGGGCACGGGCCGTCAGCTTCATCCGCTGGGCCCGCCATCTGGAGGTGATGGCGACGATCGCAACGGAAGAGAAGCGGTGTGCGGTCTGCGGAAAGACCTCGGTCCAGGGATTCGTGGCCGATGCGGGCCGGGAGGGGTCGGCGGACCTCGATCTTCGCCCGCCGCCGGACCAGCGGGAGACGATCGCCCACTGGGTCCAGGAGTGCCCCCACTGCGGGTACTGCGGCCTCTCCCTCGAGGAGCCGACAACCGGGGCCGCGGAGGTGGTCGCGTCGGAGGGCTACCGGGCCCTCCGCGAGGAGACGAAGCCCGAGCTCGTGGTCCGCCTCCTCTGCGCGTCGACCCTGCTCGAACACGCGGACCGGTGGGTCGAGGCGGCCGAGACGGCCCTCTGGGCGGCCTGGGCCGCCGACGACGCCGGCGCGGACGAGGAGGCGGTGCGGGCGCGGCACCGCACCCTCGACCTGCTCGACGAGATCCGGCGCCGGGGCGAGCACTACATCGAGGACCCGGGCGCCGAGACCCTCGTGATGGTCGACGTCGCCCGCCGGGCCGGCGCGTTCGAGCGCGCGGCCGGGCTGCTCGACTCCCTCGGCGGCGTCGACGACCCGCGCTT
>JBDKUZ010000084.1:0-28560 GCA_039679395.1 Methanospirillum sp.
GTTCATGCAGTAGCGTTTTCCGGTCGGCGGCGGGCCGTCGGGAAAGACATGGCCGAGGTGGGCATCGCAGCGCCGGCAGCGTACCTCGGTCCGGTCCATCCCGTACGAACTGTCGCGGACTTCGTACACGTTCGTCTCGGCCACCGGGCGCGAGAAACTCGGCCAGCCCGTGCCCGACTCGAACTTGTCGTCCGAGGAGAAGAGGTCGATCCCGCAACAGACGCACTTATACAGACCGCGCCGCTTGTTCGCGTTGTACTCGTTGGCAAAAGCGGGTTCCGTCCCGTGGCCGCGAGCGACCGCGTACTGAGTCGGGTTCAGGCGCCGGCGCCACTCCTCGTCGGAGAGACGGCACCGCTTCATGGGCACGGTCCGGTTCTCCTTCACCGAGTAGATCGGGATTTCGTCGTCGGACTCCATGCCCGAGAGTGGCCCCGCGCCTATATCAAGGGATCGTCAGAGCCCGAGCTTCTCCGCCGTCTCGCGGCAGAGGCTCGCCTCGTGGGGCTGGCCAAGTATCTCCATCACCTCGGCCGTGAGGGCCCAGGCGGTCCCACGCTGAGGGTCGAGGTCGAGGGAGCGCTCGAGCGAGAAGAGGGCGTCCTCGCACCGTCCGACCGCCTTCTCCATCATGCCCCGCATCAGCCACGCGGTCGGGTCGTCGTCCTTGATCGCGAGCGCAGCCTCGAAGCACCAGCACGCCTCTTCGTGCCGCTCCTCGTCCATCAGGCCGAAGCCGCGCTCGAGCCAGCCGTCGAACCGGGCCGAGCCGATCTTCGCGGCCCGCTCGATGCGGGCGAACGCCTCCTTCTCGCGGCCGAGCCGGTGAAGGGCCTTAGCCGCAGCCTGCAGGGCCTTCCCGTTCTCGGGCTCGCGCTCGCTCGCGGCCTCGAAGCACCAGAGGGCGCGCTGGATCTCCCCCGCCTCGAGGAACTCGAGCCCGCGGCGAAGCCATTCGGCCGCTACGTCGCCGTCCCCGGGCAGCTCGTCCGCCTCGAGCAGCGATTGGTAGATCTTCGAGTAGTCGATGCTCCCCCTCCCTACCGGATCGTACGAGGGATGTCCATAAAAGCTGATCCCTTCGCCGAAGGGTATATCTACCGCGGGGGCGAGGTGCCGGGCATGAGGCGAATGCGATGAAGCAGCTCGACGGACGGGTCGCCCTCGTGACCGGCGCGGGCTCCGGCATCGGCCGCGCAACGGCCCTCCTTTTCGCGCAGGAGGGGGCGAAGGTGGCCGTGCTCGGCCGCACGGCCGACGAGACCGACGCGGTGGTCGCCGAGATCCACGACGCGGGCGGTGTGGCAATGCCGATCGTCGCCGACATCGCGCACGCGAGCCAGATGCGCGAGGCGGCGGAGGCGGTGGACGACCAGTGGGGTCGCCTCGACGTGCTCTTCGCGAATGCGGGGATCAACGGCGTTATGGCGCCGATCGAGGAACTCGAGCCCGGCGACTGGGACGAGACGATCAACACGAACCTTCGCGGCACCTTCCTGACGATCAAGTACGCGGTGCCGCTGTTGAAAAAAACGGGCGGCTCCGTGATCATCACCTCGTCCGTGAACGGCACCCGGATCTTCTCGAACACCGGGGCGACCGCGTACTCGGTCTCGAAGGCCGGGCAGGTGGCCCTCGGCAAGATGCTCGCGCTCGAGCTCGCGAAGGACAGGATTCGCGTGAACATCGTCTGCCCGGGCGCCATCAGGACGGAGATCGGGGAGAACACGGTGGAATGCGACCTCGAAACCGCGCGCGAGCCCGCGATCTACCCCGAGGGCAAGATCCCCCTCACCGGCGGCCTCCCCGGCATGCCCGAACAGGTGGCCGCGCTCGTCCTCTTCCTCGCGTCCGATGCCGCGTTCCCGATCACCGGGACCGAGGTCTGGATCGACGGCGGCGAGTCCCTCCTTCAGGGCTGAACCGGCTGGCCGGCCTCGATGGCGCGGACCGCGCGGACTCCGCGCAGTGCCGAGAGCGCGGCAGAGATCGCCGTGAGGACGGCCCCGACACCCCCGATCACCCCGAAGGACGAGGCGAGCAGGACCGGGTCGGCCGCAAGGACGGGTCCGGCATAGCCGCCGCCGAGGAGAAGGGCGCCGAGCAGGACCGAGCCCAGGGAGACGCCGAGCGACATCCCGAGGTTCCGGCCGCTCGCGGTGATGGCCGAAGCGAGCCCGAGCCAGCGCCGCGGCACGGCGGACATCTGCGCCGTGTTGTTCGGCGCCTGGAAGAGCCCCGAGCCGAGGCCGATCACCAGGAATGCGCCGAGCATCGGCACGAACAGGCGGGCGCAGGCCGCGTATCCGGCGACGGCGTACCCGGCCGCGACCAGGCCCATGCCGACCGCGGCGAGGTACGGGAACCGGGTGCGGTCGTAGAGCCAGCCGGCCACGGGGGCGGTCACGACCATGACCGCGGGAAGCAGGAGGAAGACGAGGCCGACCGTGGCCGGCGAGAAGCCCATCACCCCCTCGAAGTAGAACGGGCCGATCAGGTTCAGCATGAACGTGGCGACGAAGTAGAGGAGCATCGCGACCACGGGGAGGACGTAGAGCGGCTCGGCGAAGAGCCCGAGATCCACGAGCGGGGCCTTCACCCGCCGTTCGATCACCACGAACGCCGCCGTCCCAGCAATGGCGACGAGGGCGTACGCGGCCGCCGCCGGGTCAAGCACGGGGGACGCGGCGAGGTCGCCGAGGCAGAAGATCAGTCCCGCGAGGGCGATGGCGAGCGCGACCGCCCCGGGGAGGTCGAAGGAGAAGCGCTCCGGCCGCACGTGCGCCCGCGACAGCACCCGGAGCGCGGCGACCACGACGACCACGCCGATCGGGAGGTTGATAAAGAAGACGTACGCCCACCCGAACGCCTCGACCAGGCTCCCGCCGACGACCGGCGATGCGAGCGAGCCGATCGCGACCACGGAGCCGAGGTACCCGAGAGCCCGCCCGCGCTCGTGAACCGGGAACGCCTCGAAGATCAGGGCGTTCGAGATCGAGAAGACCATGGCCCCGCCGACGGCCTGGACGATGCGCGCCCCGATCAGGACCGCGAGAGTCGGGGCGAAGCCGCAGGCGGCCGATGCGAGGGTGAAGAGGGCGAGGCCGGCGATGAAGAGCGGCGCCCTGCCCGTGTACTCCGAGATGCGGCCGGCCGGCAGGAGAAGCACGGTCATGGTCAGCAGGTAGGCCGTGATCACCCACTGCGTGCTGTCCAGGTTCACCCCGAAGTGGGTCGTGATCGTCGGGAGCGCGATCGCGACCACCACGCCGTCGAGCACGGCCATGAAGACCCCGGCCAGTACGACGGCAAGGATCGCGTACCGATTCGGTGCCGTGTCGGGACCCATGTGAAGAATGGTTGGCCGGGCCGGGGTAAAATGAATGGCTTCGCGGCGTTCGGAGCGCTACAGCCCCCCGGAGAGCCGATTCCCGGAAGGTGCGGCGATGTCGCGGTGGGTATCATGCGACGTCGCGGGGGAGGGGATATCCGCTCCTTTCCGTACCTGGAAAGACTGGCACCCGCCAGGCCGATACCGGCCCGCCGGGGATACACATACTGCTCCCGCCGCCGATATCTTTTCATGGACGACGGGGGCTGGGACCGGGACTACCGGCAGCGCGGCCGGCTGTACGGCGGCGGAGCGCGCCTCCCCGGGATCCCCGACGGCGCTAGCGTCCTCGAGATCGGCTGCGGGGACGGGCGGACCCTTACGGCCCTCGATCTCCTCCGGTGCACCGTCGTCGGCCTCGACCGTGCGCCGGCCGCGCTCGCGCTCTGCCGCCCGCCGTCCGGGCGACCCCCCTATCTCCTTGTCCGCGGCGACGGGCGGCGCCTGCCGTTCTGCGACCGGTCGTTCGACGCGGTCCTGCTCCTCCACGTCCTGGGCCACGGGCTCCTGGAGGAGCGCCGGTCGATGGCGGCCGAGGCCGTGCGCGTGACCGCGCCCGGGGGATGCATCCACCTCCGCGTCTTCTCTCGCGAGGATCTCCGCGCGACGACCGGCTCCGAGGTCGAAGAGGGGTCGCGCCTGCGGCGCACGGGCGTGCTCACCCACTACTTCTCCGAGGACGAGGTCGCCGCTCTCTTCCCCTCATGCCGGCTCCTCCGGCTCGAGACGGTCAGGTGGCATCTCCGCGTCCGGGGCGCGGCCCTTCCCCGGGCCGAGATCGAGGCGGTCTTCGAGCCCCGTTGACCGGAACGGCCGCGATCCATGCCCGTCGATTGCGAAGAGAATCATAATACATAAAGCCTCGTCCGAACAATTTTTAAGGGGATGCCCGCCACGGACGACGGGCACCGGATGGAGAGCTATGTCACCGAGAAACCACATGATCCTCTGCCTCGTCTGCCTCGCGGCTTTCGGGATGCTCTGCGTGGCCGGATGCACGACCACGCCCCCGGCCGGTAACGCGACGACGAACGGGACGGCCGCGCCGACCATGAACAACACGATCCTGAAGATCAACAACAACTACGCGCCGAACCTCACCGCGAACGCGACTGCGAACGCGACCGTTAAGACGACGGCGAACGCGACCGTTGCGAACGCGACGAACAAGACATAATCGGTTCGGGCGTTCGCCGGCGGCCACGGCAGATGCCGTACAGCCCGGTGTACCGCCCAGATACTTTTTTATTCCCCGCTTCCGTTGGAACGCCCATCATGGGACCCATCTACCAGGACCCGTCCCTCGCAGGCCGGCGGGGGGTATTCGCCGATCGCGACGAAGCCGGGAGAGTCTGCGCAGCCCTCCTCGGGCAGCACCCCGACCTCGTCGGGGGCGCGCTCTGCGGGGCTATCCCCTCCGGCGGCGTCTCCGTCGCCGGGCCGATCGCCCGCGTGTTCCGCCTGCCGATCCTGCTGCTGATCGCGAGGAAGGTCCAGGTCCCGGGCAACACCGAGTTCGGGATGGGCGCGGTCGCCTGGGACGGTCGCGTCCTTCTCGACCGCCCCCTGATCCGCGCGCTCGGCCTCGGCCCCGCCGAGGTCGATGCGGCGGTCGAGCGGGCAAAGGCCTCGGTCGCGGAGCGGCTCGCCCGGTTCCTCGATAAAAAACCGATGCCCGACCTCCGGGGCAGGCGCGTCCTCGTCGTGGACGACGGCCTCGCGGGCGGCTCGACGGCCCTCGCGGTCATCGGCGCGCTCCGCGCCGCCGGTGCCGGGCCCCTCGTGACCGTGGTCCCTACCGGCCACGATCGGACCGTGGCCATGGTCGCGGACGTCTCTGACGCGGTGGTCTGTCCGAACGTCAGGGGCGGGGACCGGTTCGCCGTGGCCGAAGCGTACCGGGCGTGGCGGGACCTCACCGAGGACGAGGTGGCCGCGCTCCTCGGCGGGCTCGCGGCGGACGGTCTCTTCTGAGGCTGACGCTCGCGCTCGTCCCGGCCGCCTAGCAGGAGAGCGGGACGTCGCCGAAGACGGCATGGTCGAAGACGCCCCGCTCGGTCAGGCGCCGCTCGGGAATGACGGTCAGGGCGAGAAAGGAGAGGTGCATGAAGGCGCCGGGGACGGCCCCGAGCCTGGCCGCGTGCGCTGCGAGGCGGTCGAGTCCGTCGACGACCTCGCCGTACGGTCGGTCGGACATCAGCCCGGCGACGGGGAGGGGAAGCAGGGTGGTCTCGCCGAGCCCGACGGCCGCGAGGCCGCCACGGCTCCCGACCACCGCGGCAACGGCCGCGGCCATCGCCGCCGGCTCGGCGCCGACCGCGACCACCTGGTGGGCGTCGTGGGCGACCGTGGAGGCGATGGCGCCGCGCGAGAGGCCGAAGCCCCGGACGATCCCGACCCCCGTGCCCGTGCCGCGGTAGGCGTCGCAGACTACCGCCGGGAGCAGATCCCGGGCGATGTCGGGAATCGATCCCGGGTGCACGGACAGGTCGACCGCCCTCGTGCGGACCTGGCCCGGGACGAGCTCGATGACGCGAGTGCACCCGTCGACAGCCGGGAGAAGGTCCCCCGGCGCGGGCAGCCGGCACTCCATCCGCCGCGCTGGCGGGGGCACCGGGGCCGGTTTCGGTCCCGGGTCGACGACCTCGGCGCCGCAGACGAAGGTCCGGGCGATAGAGAAGTCATCGTCCTCCGTGAGGACGCAGAAGTCGGCCCGTCGGCCGGGCTCGAGGGCCCCGCGATCGACGAGCCCGAACCGCTCCGCAGCCGAGAGCGTGGCCATCCGGAGGGCGAGCTCGAGCTCGAGCCCGCCGTCGAGGGCGCGGCGGATGCAGTCGTCGATCAGGCCGTCGCGGAGGATCAGGTCCGCGTGCCGATCGTCCGTGCAGAAGGCGCAGCGCGGCGCCGTGGCCGGGGTCACGAGGGGGAGGAGGGCCGCGATATTCCGTTCGGTCGACCCCTCGCGCAGGAAGAGGTACATGCCGCGCGCCAGCCGGTCGCGCCCCTCCTCGGCCGTGGCGGCCTCGTGGTCGCTCTGGGCCCCCGCGATCGCGTACGCGTTCAGGTCGGGTCCCCCGAGTCCCGGCGCGTGGCCGTCGACGTTCCGGAAGAGGGCGACCTTTGCCCCGAGGTCGGGGTCGCCGCCGAGGAGTCCGGGCACGTTCATCACCTCCCCGAGACCGATCACGCCCTCGCGTCCGGCGAGGGTCGCGAGCTCCCCTGCTCCGATCGTCGCCCCCCCGACGTCGACGGGCGTGGCCGGCACGCATGACGGGAGCGTCAGCAGGAGGTCCACGGGCAGTCGCGGCCGGCAGGCGAGCATGTACTCGATCCCCGGGACGCCGAGCACGTTCGCAATCTCGTGGGGGTCCGCGACCACGGTCGTCGTACCGTGGGCCGCGGCCAGCCGGGCGTACTCGAACGGCGAGAGCAGGGACGACTCGACATGGACGTGGGCATCGATCAGCCCCGGCACGACACGGGCTCCGCCGAGGTCGAGCTCGCGCCGCGCCCGGTACGGCCCGGGCCCGAGAACTCTGCCCCGGTGTATGCCGAGAGCGGTCTCCTCCCACTCGCCGAGAAACGGGTTGAAGACAACCGCATTCAGGAGCGCGAGGTCGGCCGTCCCCTCCCCACGGGCGGCCCGAACGAGCTCACGCACGACCCGCTCCTCCGCGGACCGTCAGCTCCCGGATGACCGCGCCCCGCCGCTGCTGGCCGTCGTAGAGGTAGAGGTTGCACCGGTAGGACCCATCGGGAAGGTCGACGCCGAACGTGAACCGGTTCGCGCCGGCAGCGAGGTCCACGTACCGGGCCTCGGCGAAGACCTCGTGCTGGACGAGTCCGCTCAGGGCCGAGACGGTCACCTGCAGGTCCGCATGGGCGATCGGCGCGCCCGTCGCGACCGTGACCGTGAGGTTTCCATGATCGTACACGACGGGGTCGAACGCGGCCTCGCCGACCATGCACCCGGCCGTCATGCCAAGGGCCGCGAGGCAGCAGAGAGCGAAGAGGCAGGGGTGCATGGGCTGGTCAATGGTACTTCCGCCGACGACCATAAATAAGATACGATTTCAAAGACGATACATAACGATGGGAACTGCGGCTACTTCCCCCGGCCGTCAGGGCCCCAGAGCCCGCTGGGTACCGGCGGGAGACGGCGATTCTCCGATGTCCGCACCGAACCCCGAGACCGATACCCGCCCCCGGGTCCTCTTCATGGACGACGAGGAGGCGATCCGCGAGGTCATGAGCCTGATGCTCCGGCGGCGCGGATTCGACGTGACCGCCGTCGGGGACGGGAGCCAGGCCGTGGCCGTGTTCGGCGATGCGATCGCCCGGGGAGTCCTGTTCGACGTGGTCGTGCTCGACCTCGCCGTCCCCGGCGGAGCCGGGGCGCGGGAGGCGATCGGCGCGCTCCGCAACCTCGACCCCGGCGTGCGCGCGCTGGTCTCGAGCGGCCACGCCGACGACCCGGTGATGGTCGATCCGGCGGCGCACGGGTTCACGGGGGTCGTCCCCAAGCCCTATTCCATCGCCGAGCTCGTGGCCGCGGTCGAACGTGCGCTCCGCTGAGCTTCGGCTCGCACAGATACAATGATGACGACGCGCATCCTCTTTCAGCATACGTCCATGTCCCCGACCCGCTTCCTCCTGGCCCTCATCCTCGTCGCCGCAGTCCTTGCACCGGCGGCCGCTGCGGCCACGCTCGTGGTCGCCGCCGCCGACGCGAGCGCGGCCGACCGGGCCGCGGCAGACTTCCGGTGCGACGGCGTCGACGATCAGCGTGAGATCAACGCCGCGTTCGATGCACTCCCGGACGATATCGGCACGGTCCGGCTGACGGCCGGGATGTTCAACTGCTCGGCCAGCATCTTCCCGAACGGCGGCTGCGAGCTGCTCGGGGCTGGACAGAGCGCGACGAGGATCGTGCTCCTCAACGTGGCTAACACGAATACGCCGATCAGCGTCACGCAGCCCGACGTCCACCTCCGCGGATTCACGCTCATGGGCAGCGGCGCAGTGCTGGTCAAGGTGAGCCGGGTCGTGGTCGAGGAGGTGACCGCCACGAGCATGGGCCCCGACGGCCGGCTCCATCCTGCGGCCGGAAACGGGATGTTCTACATCTGGGCCGACGGCGAGACGATCGAGGACGTCGCGTTCATCGACTGCGCGGCCGAGGACGCGCACACCCACGGCTTCAACCTGAACGCCGTCAACCTTCCACGCGAGACCCGGAACATCCGCTTCATCAACTGCGTCGCGCGCCGCTGCGGCTTCGGCGAGGCGGCGGGATCGCTCTCAGATTACATCACCGGGTTCGATATCCAGGAGGACAACGACCTCTACGATGTCCAGGTGATCAACTGCCGGGCCGAGGACAACTGGCAGTCGGGGTTCCACTTCGAGCCCGGCGAGGACAAGGGAACGGTCAAGAAGGCGATCACGTTCTCCGGCTGCACGGCCGAGCGGAACGGCCAGCGCTATCCGATGTCGTACCCCTACACCTCGACCTTCATCTCGGGCTTCTACGTCCACTTCAACGCGGTCGTGACGGACTGCACCTCGATCGACAACAAGAACGCGGGCTTCTACGTCGAGGGCGGCGACAACGTGATCTTCACCCGCTGCACGGATCGCGGCTCGACCTACGGCTGGAAGGTCGTCAAGAACGCGAGGAACATCCGGCTCGAGGACTGTGCCAGTTATAGCGCCGAGAGATGGGCGCTCTGGTCCGCGTTCGCGACGAACATAACGCTCGCCCGGTTCCGGGAGGTCGACGCGGCGGGAGACCAGGGGTACCAGTCGATGCTCGGCTGGTATTACGATAACCCGAGCTACCAGCTGCCGGTAACGGACTCCTCGTTCGAGATCGCGGCCTCGAACAGCAACCGTTCGCTCGGGATCATCAACCAGGCCGGGAGCGGAAACACGTACGCGCTCTCATGGGAGGGGGACCAGACGCCCACGCCGACGACGCTCCCGACGGTCGTGCCGACCCCGACACCGACCTCGGAAGCGCCCGTCGCCGCGTTCGCGGCCTCGCCGTCGCAGGGCCGTCCGCCCCTGAACGTCTCATTCACGGACCGCTCCGCGGGCCTCCCGACGGTATGGCGCTGGGACTTCGGCGACGGCGGAACCTCGACCGAGCGGAACCCGTACCACGTGTACGCGACAGAAGGGTTGAAGGTCGTGAACCTGACGGTCAACAACACCTTCGGGTCGAACACGACGACCGGGTACGTGACCGTCGGCTCCGCGCCGTTCGCGGCCTTCTCGGCCGAGCCGCGGACGGTCGGGGCCGGGAAGCCGGTCGCGTTCACGGACCGGTCGATCGGGACGCCGACGGGCTGGAGCTGGGAGTTCGGGGACGGCGGGACGTCGCTCCTCCGCAACCCGGCCCATGTCTATACCCGGTCGGGGCTCTACACTATCCGGATGACCGCGACGTACGCGGGCTCGAGCGACACCGAGCAGAAGACGGACTACATCCGGGTCGTGCCCGACGCGGACTTCACGGCGAACGCGACGGCGGGCAGCGCCCCGCTCGCGGTCGGGTTCACGGACCTCTCGAACGGGACGCCGAACGCGTGGACGTGGGACTTCGGCGACGGCACGAACTCGACCGTGCAGAGCCCGACCCACGTCTACGCCCGGGCGGGGAATTACACGGTGAACCTGACGGCCCGGAACGGGTACGGCGGGACCGCGCTCTCGCGGCCCGGGCTCGTCCGGGTCGACCCCTCGCGGCCGCTCCTGACGTTCCCGGGCGGCACGGCCCCGCCCCGCGACCTCAACGGCGACGGTCTGTACGAGGACACGAACGGCAACGGCCGCAGGGACTTCGCGGATGTCACGCTCTCCTTCAACCAGATGACCTGGGTCGCGGCAAACGAGCCGGTCGAGGACTTCGACTACAACGCGAACGGCCGGATCGACTTCGGCGACATCGTCTGGCTCTTCAACCACCTCTGACGGGGGATGGGCCGGTCTTCTCCGGCCCGCGTTTCGCGAGTCCCGGACACGGCGGCAGCACCCGGTTGTCCTAGCGCAAAGATTTCATACCCGGCGGTGCGAAGGGGACCGGAATGGTGCTATCATGGACCCCGTCAAGATCCCCAAGGTTCCGAAGGCCGAGTACGACGACCTGATCCGGCGCCAGTACATGTCGCGAATCGCGTTCGGCGCGTGCGAACACCCGTACATCGCCCCGTTCGTGTATGTCTTCGACGGAGACCGTCTCTACTTCCTCTCCACGAAGTACGGCAGGAAAGTGGAGTATTTCAAAGAGAACCCGGCGGTCTCCGTCGAGATCGAGGAGTACGCCCCCGACCTCTCCACCTTCACGTTCGTGAGCCTTCAGGGCTTCCTGGAGGAGGTGACCGATCCGGCGCAGAAGGCGAAGGTGCGCGGGGACTTCGTCGACCTGCTCAGGAGGAGGAATCTTTCGACGCGGATCCTCTCGGCCTTCGGCCACGACCCCGGGGACGCGCCCGAGGCGCTCGTCCGCGAGGAGCGGTCGATGGTCTGGAAACTCGAGGGCGTCCGCGACATCGTAGCCCTCAAGAACGGGTAGCGTTCCCCCAAACCATTCTATACCGGTCCGCCCACATTCCCTGCGGATGTGAGGATGCATGGCCACGATGCCCGACGACCTCATCGCGCTCCTCAGGGAATGGCACTCGGTTCCCGTCGCGACCACCGGGGCCGACGGTACGCCCAGCGTGGCGGCCAAGTCGGTCATGGTTCGCGACCCCGAGACTATCGTCTGGGGGGAGCTCTACTTCATGCAGACGTACGAGAACCTACGCCAGAATCCGAGAGCGTCGCTCGCGGTCTGGCGGACGACGCCGCCGTACACGGCATACCGTATGAACGGCCGGACCGTGATCCACGAGCACGACGAGGTCTCGAACGCGCTCGACAAGGGCGTCTGGGCCGGGCACGGCGCCGAGTTCGGCATCCGCACGAAGGGGATGGCCGCCATCGTCTGCACGGTCGAGTCGGTCTGGGACCAGACGCCGCGCCCCGAGTCGGCCGGGATCCGGATCGCGTAGCCTCCGCACCGGGGAGCGGGCGCCCCCGTGTCACCCGGTGTGGGTCACGACCGCGTCGAATCCGCCGCCGGGCCGGCCCCGGGGCCCGGCGAGTGGGAGGCTCGTTCGTCCTGCGCCTCCGCCTGCGGCGGGAGATTCCCGACCTGGTAGATCTGGATCAGGTTGCCGACCGTGTCGTCGAGAACGGCCCGTGTCACCGGGCCCACGGTCGTCGGCTCCTGCGCAAAGCGCACCCCGAGCCGCTTCATCCTCTCGTACTCGGACCGGAGGTCGTCGACGGCGAAGGCCGTCGCGGGGATCCCCTGCTCGTAGATCGCCCGCTGGTACGTCCGGGCGGCCGGGTTGTCGTTCGGCTCCAGGAGGAGTTCGATCTCGTCCGGCCCCTCGGGCGAGACCACGGTCAG
This sequence comes from Methanospirillum sp., assembly GCA_039679395.1. GTDB lineage: Archaea > Halobacteriota > Methanomicrobia > Methanomicrobiales > Methanospirillaceae > UBA288. Next base: position 11,853 of record JBDKUZ010000084.1, read on the forward strand.
CCACCGGAACGCCCCGGCCGGAACGTCGGTCCGCTTCACGAAGCCCAGGACCTCCGTGTAGAAGGCGAGGGCTCTGGCCTGGTCCTCGACGAAGACACTGGCGAGTGTGATCTTCATGGCCGCCCCGATCCGGGTCCGAGGAGATAAACGCTTCCCACGCCCGCGGCGAAGGGCCGCGCCGACGCGTCGAAATCCTCCCCGAGTCATCCGGCGGCAATGTTCCTCGACCGTCGACCTTATAATTAGGTAAACCCTACCTAACCAGGTTGGCCTATGAAGGACAGGGAGAAGCACCTGGTCGAAGCGGTCGGACGCCTGATCGGCATCCGGAACGAGTGCTCCTGCACCATCGTCTCCGAATGCGGACTCCCCGACGTGACCGTCAAGCAGGCCGCGTACCTCAGGATGATCGACGAACACGGCGACATCACGTTCAGCAGGCTGGCCGAGATCACGCGCACCTCCAAGCCCACCGTCACCGAGATGATCAACCGATGCGTCGGCATGGAGTGCGCGTACCGCGAGCGCTGCCCCGACGACGGGAGAAGCCACTACATCCGACTCACGGAGAAGGGCAGGGCGATCGCGCGGGCCGACAGGACGGCCCTGTGCCGGACCATCGAACGAATGATGACCTCGCTGGATGACCGGGAGACGGACCTCCTGATCGAGATCCTGAGCAAGGTCCGGTGACCCGATCGCCGGAGCTTCAGGACGGTACAACCGAAGAATCAATTGAGATAATCATGCAAACGGCAACACCAGAAGATACGACGAGACAGCCCGTCATTCCGCTCTACGACCTCGTGGTCTACCCCGAGAGCCGGGCGAAGTTCCAGATCGACCGGACCACCGGCGAGGGCCTGGTCGCGGCCATGCGCGGCGTCGGGACGCTCCAGGTGCTCGGCCTGGCCGTCACCGGCGGCACGTCCCCCGACGACCTCACGGCCGACTCGTTCTACCGGACGGGCACCCTCCTTCGAATCATGCACATCCAGCCGGCCGAGGACGGGTACGTGGTCGCGGTCGAGGCCGGAAAGCGCATGCATGCCGTCTCGGTCGACGGCGAGGGCGGACGGTTCTCCGCGGCCTGCGAACCCGCGCCGGACGTGGAGGACCTCGAGGACGACGCGAAGGGGCAGGCCCTCACCGAGGTCAAGGGCGCCATCCACGAGATCAGCGGCCGGTTCAACGGCGCAGAGCAGTTCATGGCCCCGATCGACCGGATGGACTCCGTCGACCAGGTCATGGGATTCGTGATGCCGTTCATGCCGGTCGAGCTCGATGCCAAGCAGGCGCTCCTCGAGACGACCTCGGTCCGGCAGCGGTACGAGGCCTTCCTCGCGCTCATCGTCACCACGAACGAGCAGATCAGCCTCCGGATCGAGATGGCCCAGAAGGTCTCCGAGCGCGTGACCAAGTCGAACCGCGAGGCCATGCTCCGCGAGCAGCTCCGGGTGATCCAGGAGGAGCTCGGCGATAGCGACGGCGAGGGCGGCGAGACGAGCTACCGCGAGCGGATCGAGGCCTCGAAGATGCCCGAGGACGTCAAGAAGAAGGCGCTGGCCGAGGCCAGGAAGCTCGAGACCGGCGGCCCGCACAATCACGAGGCGGGCATGCTACGTAACTACCTCGACCTCATGCTCGACCTCCCCTGGACGACTGAGGAGAAGAAGGAGATCGACATCGCCGAGGCCCGCCGCGTCCTCGAGAGCCACCACAACGGCCTCGAGAAGGTCAAGGAGCGGATTGTTCAGCACCTCGCGGTCATGAAACTCAAGGAGGAGAAGCAGGGCTCGATCATCCTCCTCTCCGGCCCGCCCGGCACGGGGAAGACGAGCCTCGGGCGCTCCATCGCCGAGGCCCTCGGCCGGAAGTACGTCCGGATCAGCCTCGGCGGCGTCCGCGACGAGGCCGAGATCCGCGGGCACCGCCGGACCTACGTCGGGGCGCTGCCCGGCCGGATCATCCAGGGCATCCGTCGGGCTGGGACCAAGAACCCGGTCTTTGTCCTGGACGAGGTCGACAAGCTGGCCGTCGGGTACCAGGGCGACCCGGCGGCAGCGCTCCTCGAGGTCCTCGACCCCGAGCAGAACTCGACCTTCGCGGACCACTACCTCGAGGTCCCGTACGACCTCTCGGACGTGCTCTTCATCGCCACGGCCAACTCGCTCCAGACGATCCCGGCCCCGCTCCTCGACCGGATGGAGCTGATCGAGATCACGGGATACACCAAGAACGAGAAGTTCGCCATCGCGAAGGACCACCTCGTGCCCGAGATCCTCGCCGAGCACGGGCTCGACGCGGACCGGCTCGTCTTCGAGGACGAGGCCCTCCGGGCGATCATCGACCGGTACACGCGCGAGGCCGGCGTCCGGCAGCTCAAGAAGCAGCTGGCCAAGGCCGCGCGCCACGTCTCGGAGAAGATCGTCTCCGGAACGCCGGAGCTGCCGTTCGTCGTGACCGCGGAGAGCCTCGCCACGATCCTGGGCAAGGAGCCGGTCCGGCTCGAGGTGGCGCGGAAGGAGCCCGTGCCCGGCGTCGTGACCGGTCTGGCCTGGACCCCCGTCGGCGGAGAGATCCTCTTCATCGAGGGGACGGTCATGCCCGGCACGGGCAAGCTGACCCTGACCGGCCAGCTCGGAGACGTCATGAAGGAGTCGGCGACGATCTCGCTCAGCCTGATCCGCTCGCGCCTCGCGGACCCGCAGAGCGGGTTCAACTTCATGACCTGCGACACGCACATCCACGTCCCCTCGGGCGCGACGCCCAAGGACGGGCCGTCGGCGGGCGTGACGCTCTTCACGGCCCTCGCGTCCCTGATCACCGGCAGAACCGTCAACCCCGAGCTCGCCATGACCGGCGAGATCACGCTCTCGGGTGCGGTCCTGCCGGTCGGCGGGATCAAGGAGAAGGTGCTGGCTGCGCACCGGGCCGGGATCAAGCGCGTGATCCTGCCGAAGGAGAACGAGCGCGACCTCGCGGACGTCCCCGAGGACGTCCGGGCCGAGCTCTCGTTCGTCCCGGTCGAGAGCATCGAGGAGGTCCTGCGCGAGGCGCTGGGCATCGACCTGCCCCGGACGGTGGTGCTCCACATGGGCGGCGTCGGCCCGACGCTGCAGTCTCCTCCAGGGATCCTGCAGCAGGCGTGATACCGGACCGCCGCAGCCGGCCGGGCGGGATCACCACCGTCCGGGCGCGTGCGGCGGCGGGCACCGTCTCGCCCCGCAGCAGGTCCGTCGACCGGCGTGGCCCGGCCCCTGCCGTAGATAAGACCTGACGATCTCTTTTCAGACATCGACCGAGGCGCCTCGCGCCCCGCCCCCGGGAGTGTTTCCAAAACTATTTCCATTTATCCGGAAGAGTGGAACCCGATGGATGTCGGGACGAGACCGCTCTTCGGAGTCCTGGTGCTGCTGCTCCTGTGCGCGGGCGTGCAGGCAGCGGCAGCGAACGAGACCTACGAGTTCGTGACCGATTGGGGGGGTCCATCGACGGCCCTGGGCCCGCTCCTGTATCCGACCGCGATGGCGGTCGCCCCGGATGGCCACGTCTACCTCTACAGCTCCGACGGATGGCCCAATTTTATCCCCCATATCCAGAAGTTCACGTCGTCCGGCGCCTTCGTGTCCACGCTCGCCGTCAACGGCCTCGGCGACGGCCAGATCGTGGACGTGGGAGGAATCGCGGTCGACGGCGGGGGCAACGTCTACGTCACCGATATGGATGGCAGTTCCGAGCACCCCCGGGTCATGAAGTTCGGCCCGGGCGGCAGCTTCATCAACAAGTGGGGGAGCAACGGGACCGGCGACGGGCAGTTCTACCGGCCGGGCCCCGTCGCCGTTGACGGCGCCGGGTACGTCTACGTGGTCGACACCGGCAACCGTCGGATCCAGAAGTTCGACCAGAACGGCGTGTTCGTCACGAAATGGGTCATCCCGGGCAGCACGGCCCAGGAGACCCGGACACCGTTCGATATCGCGACGGGCCCGGACGGCGCCGTTCACGTCCTCGTCTCCGTCTACGACTCGTCCCACAACACTGCGAAGGACGTGGTGCAGACGTACAACACCTTCGGCATGTTCCAGAGGGAGTGGGGGACGAAGGGGACCGCCGACGGCCAGATATTCGAGGCCAAGTGCCTCGCGGCCGACCCCGGCGGCAACGTCTACGTGGGGGACGTCACCGACGGGGATTCGCTGGTCAACCGGTTCCAGAAGTTCTCCCCGACCGGCCAGTTCATCGGGTCGTGGCTGAACGACCCGCCCCCGCATGGGCCGGCTGACTCGTGGTCGTCCTTACGCGGCCCCGGCGACATCTGCGTGGACGCGGACTACACCGTCTACGCCACGGACATGACCGGCGCCCGCGTCCAGGTCTTCCAGGTGGTCCGGCCCGACTTCACCGCGACCCCGTCGACCGGCCTTGCGCCGCTCGGGGTCCAGTTCACCGACACCTCGATCGGGAACCCGTCCTCCTGCACCTGGAATTTCGGCGACGGCGGGCACTCGACCGACTGGAACCCGCTGCACACGTACGAGGCCCCCGGCACATACACGGTCAGGCACAACCTCAACAGCCCTGTGTGGGGGATCAGCGACGTCGTCAAGACCGACCTGATCACGGTTCACGCGCCCCTGAAGGCCGGCTTCACGGCCGCCCCCCGCGCCGGCTACGAGACGCTGGCCGTCCAGTTCACGGACACCACGACCGGGGACCCGGCCACCTGGCACTGGGAGTTCGGGGATGGCTCGACCTCGACGGCGCAGCACCCGGCCCATGTCTACACCGCGCCGGGGAGTTACACCGTCGTGCTCGAGGTCGCCAACCCGGTCTCAGGGACGAAGACGGCCACGAAGACCGGGTACATCACGGTCCTTCCGCTCGAAAACGGGCTGGTCCGGGTCCAGGCCGAGGACTACGACGAGGGCGGCGAGGGCACGGCCTACCACGACACTACGGCCGGCAACGCGGGTCACGTGTACCGTGAAAACGACGTGGACCTGGTCGCGATCCCACGGAGCACCGGGTACGCCATCACCGGCACGGCCGAGAGCGAGTGGACGCGGTACACGGTCCTCTCCCCCGGCACGGCCGCCGCCGACTACCCGCTCACGCTCCGCGTCGCGTCCTGGGCGGCCCTCCAGTCGATCGGGGTCAGCGTGAACGGCTCCGCGGCCCAGACCGTGTTCCTGCCGAACACGAACTTTGCCACGTCGTACACGAACGTGAACACCACGGTCCGGCTCGGGGCCGGCTGGAACACGCTCCGGCTCTCCTACCACGGGACCGCGATGAACGTCGACTCCTTCAGCATCGACCCGGCCGGAGCCCGGCCGGTGGTGCTCGCCGTCCCGCCGGGCACAGCGCTGCCTACGGACACGAACGGCGACGGCATCTACGACGATGTCAACGGCAACGGCCGGAAGGACTTCGCAGACGTCGTGCTCTACTTCAACCAGATGAGCTGGATCGCGGCGAACGAGCCGGTCGGGTGCTTCGACTGCAACGCGAACGGCCGGGTCGACTTCGCCGATGTCGTCTGGCTCTTCAATCATCTCTGACGGCCGGAACCGCCGGAGACGACCCCGCAGTCTCCCTCGGTGACCCTGCAGCCGGCGTGAGCCGGGCCGGGATTGTGTTCCCCGCCCCAGGGCCCGGGAATTCGACCCGCGACCATCGTGCCGGCCGCACCCGGGTCGGAGATGCCGGGGAGGGCCTGTCCGCCGTGCGGCGGAGGAGCGCTCCCCGCTCGCCGTCTCCGACACGTGCGAAAAAGATTCTCGATACCACCTATTCGACGAGCTTCCTCGCTTCTTCCGCCGGTATGGCCACGAGGGTCTCGATATCCATCAGGTCTCCCCGGATTATGGCGGACTTCATCGCTGCCTTCTCATCCGGGGCCTCGAATAGCGCGACGGCATCGTATCGTCCGAGCGTCCAGTAGATGTTGAGGTATCGGACCTCTCTTTTCGCCTCGACCTCGATCAGACTCAGGTTCTCGGCGATCCGTTCCCTGTCCGGCTTTCCCTTCCAATTCACCAGTGCAATGAAATGCATGCTCCCCACCGCGCCCTGTAAGGGCAGTGGAGCATGCAGGATGATATATATCAAGGTTTCTCCCAGGGTCCGGTCTTCGGAGAGAGGGTGCCGGCTCACATCGAGGATGCCCCTCTTTCCGGTTACCCGGGGGATAACATTGTTCTCCCGGCGCCGCCGGCTTCGGCAATGCCGGAACCGTTCGGGCTGAGGCAGGTGGGATCTGCTCCGTGCCGGTCTCCGTTCCGCAACGGCTATACGAGCCGCCTTCGAACAGGGCGGAAACGAACGCAAACCGTATTTATAAAAGATGGTGATTCTGAACGGGGCAGATACTTTTATGGTTTTATATGCCCCTCTGGGGAGCGGTGAGGGCCATGATGTTTGTGGTTACCCTTGTTCATACACCCGAGATGTGTCTAGCACGGAAGGAGTTCGCGCCCGAGTTCAGGCGCTGGTTCGAAGGAATGGACGACCTGGCAAAGAGTCTGGGCATCAGGGTTCACGATGTCTATTCCTGCCCTACCGAACATACCTTCTACTTCATCCTCGAAGCAGGGGAGTACAGGGATATCACGACATTCTTCGCTGGAATAATGCTCTCGAACCATACGGGACGGGTCTCTCCCGTTATCTCCCTCAGGGAAGCTGCCGAGATCCTTATAAAATAATCCTTAATTTTTCCGCGAATCCGCCGCCGGAAAGGCTCTCACGATATAGGCGGATGACGATCCGGACTGCACCGGGTATGGAAAATCACCGCGACTGCCCGGTCCCTGCCGATCGTCCGGGCCCACCCTGGAGCTGCACCGGGGCGATTGCGGAGTGCGACTCATGTAATGATCCCCGACCTCCAGCTCTGTGAGGTCGAGCGTAAACGTGCCCGCGCCGGTACCGCGATACTTCATGAGGTGCCCCCTACGCGAAGGACATGTTGGTACATCCGCGTGAAGAACGGTTCAACGGCGCCGCACGTGACAGGGCGGCGCTGCAGGACGACCTCCCGGGGGATCCTTTCGCGGCGCGATGAACAGGGAGAGCAGAGCCGATTCGACCGCCCCGTTGCCCGGGTATGGTCCGGCCGGGACTTGCCTCGCGATTCACTTTTCGACCCGACTCGAGCACTTGGTCGACGGGCTTACCGTGCCCCCCGGACCGGCGGACAGCGGTAGTCCATCTGGGCCCGGATCTGCTCGCGGACTTCCGGTCCCGCGATCCGCTCGCAGAGGTACAGTCCGAGGTCGATCGCGGCGGTTACTCCTCCGGCCGTGATCGTGTCGCCGTCCTCCACGATCCGTTCGGACGAGACCTCGCGGGCGAAGTGCCGCAGGGCCCCGAGCAGGGCCGGGTGCGTGGTCGCCCTGCGGTCCAGCAGGCGGCCGGCCGCCCCGAGCAGGAGCGCGCCCCCGCAGACGGCGGCGAGGACCGTCCGCCCCGGCGGGACCGAGAGCCAGGAGAGGAACTCCCGGTCCTGCAGCAGGCTCCGGATCCCGTCTCCGCCGGGGATCAGCACGTAGTCGTAGCCCGAGAGGTCGGGACGGAGCGTATCGGGGAGCAGGACGGCCCCCTCCGAGGACCTGATGCGCTCCTCCCGGGCGCAGATGTCGTACTCCAGGTCGGCGACGAACCCCATGGTCCTGAGCCGGGTGAGCGGGTCGAAGATGCCGGCGAAGTCGAGCAGGGTCAGGCCGTCGTAGACGACGAACGCGAGTTTCACGATCGGGCTCCCGAGAAGAGCGTTCGGCATGGGAGCACGTGAAGATTTGGGGCCGGCGGATCGCGTCCCTGTAGGCGATCGGGGAGGGCGCGGGCAGCTCCATCAGGTTCTTCTGCCTGCCATGGCCGGAGAAAATCGGGAAGATTGAATGGGTCGCCGGACCAAAATCAGCAGACGGCCATGAGAGATCGGATATGACCGGGGAGGAAAGAGCCCGCATCGCGTTCGGGAGACCCGACATCGACGGGCTGATAGGGGACGGGTTCCTGGCAGCGGATCTGCACGTTCATACGAACCATTCCGATGCCGCCCCGTCCGTCCGGCAGATCCTGAAGTATGCCCGACAGCGGCGAATCGGGGTCGCGATCACCGACCATAACGAGGTCGGGGGCGTCCGGGAGCTGCGGGACTGCCGGCCCGACACCCCGGTCATCCCGGGGATCGAGCTCGACTGCGCCGAGGGCCCCCACATCCTCCTCTACTTTTACTCGTGCAACGACCTCGTCGACTTCTACGATCGCCACATCGGGGACCGGCGGCGCGGAGCACAGTACATGACCTCCTACCCGACCGCCGGGCAGATCCTCTCCGCCGCCGAGGGATACGCCTGCCTGAAGGTCGCGGCCCATCCGTTCGGGTATTTCGGCCTCGACCGCGGGGTCCTGAAGTGCGATGCAAAACACCTCCTTCCCGGGGTCGTCGATCGCCTGGACGGGATCGAGGCGATCTGCGGGGGAATGACCGGGAAGGTGAACGGGCTGGCTGCGGAGTACGCGAACCGGTTCGATGTCCCCGTCACCGGCGGTTCGGACGCCCATATCCTCCGGAATGTCGGTAGTGTCGTCACGGGAGTGCGTGCCGGCTCCGTCGGGGAGTTCCTCGATGGAATAAAGCGGGGGAAGAGTATTGTCGTCGGTTCGCCGTCCGGGATCGTGTCGCGGGGAATGACCGCAGGAGTGATCGCGTACCACTACATCCCCTACGCCGGCACGGCCCTGCAGATCCGCATCGGGCCGCACACTGCCCGGCTCGGACGCTCCATGCGGCGATTTTTCCGATCGCGCTGATTCGACGCGGATCTCTCTCGGAATACAGGAAAAAGAGAGCAGTCTCAGAGCATCGGCGAGAAGAGGCGGGCGACCGACTGCTTGACACGGTTTCTCCAGGGGAGGCCGTCGAGCCGCTCGACCGTGATCGGGCTGCAGAGGTCGAGATCCGCGAGAAATCTCTCTTTCAGGTCCCCGGCAATCACGGGATCGTACATCACCGCATTGGTCTCGAAATTGAGCCGGAAGCTCCTCACATCCCAGTTCGCACTCCCTACCGATGCGGCGATCTCGTCGATGACGATCGTCTTCGCATGGATGAAGCCGTTGTCGTAGGTATATGCCTTCACCCCGGAGTCGAGGAGCTGCCTGACAAACGATAACCCCGCCCAGTACACGAAGGGGTGGTCCGGCCGGTCGGGCATCATGATCCGGACATCGATCCCGGAGAGCGCGGCGATCCGGAGCGCATCGAGTACGCTCTCGTCCGGAATGAAGTAGGGGGTCTGGAGGTAGACCGACTCCGTCGCGAGGCCGATCATCTTGAGATACGACTCTTTTACCGGGTTGAACTCGGTATCCGGCCCTCCGGAGACGACCTGCATCGGGGTTCCGGGACCAGGAGCGATAACGGGGAAATACCGTGGACTGTATTCCAGCTGATCCTCCTTTGCGGCATAATCCCAGTCCAGGAAGAACCGTATCTCGGCGGCGAGGACCGCGTTGCCCTGCATCCGGACAGCAGCGTCCCGCCAGTACCCCCACGTCGGGTCCAGGCCAAGGTAATCGTCCCCGATATTGTACCCCCCGATGTAGCCGGTCGTTCCGTCGATGACGGCGATCTTCCGGTGATTTCTGTAATTGTACCGGAGGTTCAGGACCCGCAGGAACGAGGGGAAGAAGAATGCCACCTTTCCGCCCGCCTCCCTGAATTCGTCGAAGAAATGCGGGGGCAGGCCGGCGCACCCGAGCCCGTCGCAGAGCAGGCGGACCTCGACGCCCGCACGGGCGCGTTCGGTGAGGGCGACGCGCATCTCGTTCCCGATCCCGTCGTCCTTCCAGATGTAATACTCCAGGTGGACGAACTCGGCGGCGGTCCGGATATCCGCGATCAGGTCGGCGAATTTTTTCTTTCCATCGGTATATACCCTGACCTCGTTGTTCGCCGTCAGGACCGCGCCGTTATTGTGAAGGAGCATCAGGATCATGCTTCGCAGCGAAGGGTGTACCCGGTCGCCGCTCTGGCCGGTGGCGCCGCCGTTCCTGAGTTCCGTCTCCTGTGAACTGATGATGGCCTGCAGCTGCCGGTCCTGCTCCTTCTTGACGCGGAACATCTTCTCCTTGCGGTACGACTGTCCGAGAAAGACGTACAGGATGAAACCCACGACGGGCAGGAAGACGAGGGCCATGACCCAGGCCAGCGTGGCGCTCGGGTTCTTCCTCTCGAAAAATACGACAATTATACAAAAAAAGATATTGCTTACCACGATTATGGGAGCCACGAGGTCCCAGATCACCAGTCCGTCGCTCATGCGCCATCCCCGGGATCTCGATGCGGTCTCCCGGTAGTCGATAAAAGGACGGTTCAGGGTTTAAGTACTATGGCTTTGGGTTGATACGTAAAGGAAAATTCGCGGCCGGCGAAGGGCCGGGAGACTGCGGGACGGAGCGCTCAGCCCGAGGGCGTAAGCATGTACGTCTCGATCAGGCGCCAGGGTTCGCCGGCGACTGATACTTCGTTCTTACAGGTCAGGGTACGCTCGTCGAGAACCTCCCGGGTGAACCGCAGCTTCACCGGCGTCTCCCCCAGGGACTCCTGACCAGCCGGTTCCCCTCGATTGCCCCGCGAGAAGATGAAGGCGACGCCGTTGGTATCCGCCCCGGATTGAACCGATAAACAGTGTTTTTTGGGGAGATCGGTCCGTTCTCCAAACTGGCAACAGGGTGACCTTCACACGTTTGCAGATTCCTGCGAACCCGGGCTGCAGAACGTGCGCGATCATTAAAATCGAAGGTTGCCGGAGAAACCCTCGATTATACTGATGGGAGTTGTTCCGCCGCCCTGGCCCCCTCGGCAATTACCGCGCCGAGCCCGACGAATGCCAGGGGATTGATGAAATTATTGGCGAGGAACACCCCGTCCTGTTTCATGGCGATCTCCTTCAGTCTCTTGGCATACAGGTGCTCGATGAGCGCGAAGCCGGCTGCCGATCCTCTGGGTATGCCCTCCGCAATCTCCCTGACCTGCTCCTGGCTGAGTCCGTACTCCTTGCTGCCAGCGAACTCCGCCCCGGCCTCCGCCCCTGTCAGCGCACCCTTCTCACCGGCCATGCCGAAGCCGATCAGCGCTCCGACTGCGCCCGCCAGTTTGATCCTGTCCGCGTCGGGCAGTTCGGTCAGCTGGACGGACCCGATGGCTCCGTTCTCGTCCTTCACAATCCCCAGGAGCCCCACTATCCTGAGGATCCCTGCTTCACTGAGGTTGAACATCTCCCTGAGCATGTCTCCTTTCAGCTTGCTGGGGTCCGGGAATCCAATCGCGACCAGCGATATCGGTCCGAATTCCACCATTTCAAAATCACCTCCCGGTGCAATCCGCCTATTCCCGTCTCCGGTTTAAATAATTTCCGTTTTTATCCCGACATTATTATCATAAACGTATCTGAAATCCTTCATCCGCGATCTGTATCCCGGGACGATCCGTTTCCCGTTGCAGAGAGGAGCCCGGAACGGCGTCGCAGCCGAAACAATTACGGTTGAAAATACGGGCTGTCCCTGACCATGTCGTGGAAGATCGCTTCCTTTCCATAACGTTTCAGGTAGACATAGCACCCCGCCCCCACGATGAGCGAGGCGACGAGGACGAAGATCATGTCGGTCATGGTATCGGTATTGTTCGCCTGCATCGGCCCGGCGAGGGACCCCCCGAAGAAGGTGTCCACGAAAAACTCCCAGACCTCCCAGAGGAATTCGCACCCCATGCCGAAGAGGACGATGAAGGATCCGACGAAGGGGGGGTCGAGCGCGTACTTCCTGGTATTGTCGAGGTAGAGGATGAGCAGGAAACCGAGCAGGGCCACGATGGTCCCCGAGACCGTGTGGGCGAGGACGTCCCAGTACTGGAACCTGAGGTACCGTTCCTGGATGTAGCCCGAGGTGTGGATCAGGAGGGCGAGCGAGATCAGAAAGTACACGAACCAGGGGAAGGCGATCTTCGTCTTCCAGGAGACCACGTAGATAACCATCCCCAGGAGGAACAGGATTGTTCCGACGACGACGTCCGAGGGCTTGAACAGCACGGCAAGAATGACGTTGAAGCCGACGAGTGCCTGGATGATGTAGGCAAGGTACATTCCTGGCGATCGCGCAGCCATACAATACCGTAACCAATTAAAAATATAAATCTTGTCCATACGACCTGGGAACTAAAAACCGGCGACCACCTGGAAAGAGACGGGCAGGGGGATCGATCTGCCTTCGCCGCCGTGGTCCTCGCGGTCGTCGGCATGTTTGCCGCACTCTTCGTCCGGCAGACGGAGGAGATGGTCCGAAGGGGCAGGCGATAGTCTCACCCTCCTGTCAGTGCGGTACCGAAGGTCGGGCACAGGAAAGACTCCGAACGCCCGACTCGTCCCGGTGATTTCAAGAAATGCTGCGTATCACACGGCAGGACCCGTCCCCCGGCAGGACCCGCGCATCAGGGGAGTCTCACGGCCGGCATGGTGTGGATCGTGACGATCCGGAACGATCAGCCGTCCGGAGTTTCAGGATGGATCGAGAGGAGGGTGACGGTATCGAACGGGGCAACCGACCTTCCGGAGTATTCCCTGGTTCTCACCGCGGAAACGGCAGCAGCCCCGTGCCGGGCAAGGAGGAGCGGAGGGCGGGAGAGAACGGATACTCGAGACTGGGAGAGATCTATAAAAATAGGTCTCGTAATGGCTGCCCGCGGCCCGGCCGGATCGCCGCCGTCGGTTACGACTGCTTCGCCAGGCACGCGTCGAGCTTGTCGAAGGACTCGTTCCACCCGGCCCGGGCCATGTCCCGGTTCTCGCGATCGGGAAAGCCCTCGTGCCGCAGGGTGAGCTTCGTCTTTCCGTTCTCCTCCTCGAACGTGAACGTCGCGACGAGCTCGAGCGGCCAGTCGCCGGTCATGCCGTACTGCGATGCGGGGATCACGTTCCCCTCCGCATCCGAGAAGGAGTCGGTGGCGACGATCCGCTCGGGCTCGACGAGCTCGCGGTAGACGCCCGTGCTCCAGAAGTCCTGCCCCTCGGGCGACCGCATCGCGTAGAGGTAGCGCCCGCCCGCCCGGGGGTCGATCCTGGCGAACGGCGCCGTATAGCCCTTCGGCCCCCACCAGCACTTCACGCGCTCCGCGTCCGTCCACGCCCTGAAGACGCGCTCCGGGGGCGCGTCGAAGACGCGCGTGATCTCGAGTCTCTCTCCCGCCATCGCGGCCCTGCTGCCGTTTCCATCCGTCATGGTCTCACCGATCCCGGACGCGGCCCGGCTGCCTGGCAGGCTCCCGCGCCGCGCCGGGAATGGGACGTCCATTCGCGTTCAGCCACTTGAATCTATGGGCCAGCGGCATGTGCCGCGATCATCCGGGCCTCAATCGACCGTTACAGTTATCTATGATTCCAGGTTATGGTCGCACATGTCGAATACATTGAAATTGCTGCTGGTGGCCGCCCTGATCGTCGGGTTCGCCATCTCGGCCGGATGCACCGTCCAGGTGCCCGGCCAGAACGCCACGGCGACCCCGACGCCGGCGCCGGGGGTGACCGACCTCACCAACCGGAACTCCCCCGAGGCGGCGGTCTTCACCACGTATCCGTCCAACACCAAGCTGCACGCGCCCGACGCCGCGATCGGCCTCAAGCGGATCGCCGGCGGGTTCACCGCCCCGATGACGGTCGCGGACCCGAAGGACGGCAGCGGCCGGCTCTTCATGGTCGACCAGACGGGCTACGTCAAGATCTTCTACATCAACGGCACCGTGATCGACCAGCCCTTCCTCGACGTCCGCGACCGGATGGTCAACCTCTCGCCGACTTACGACGAACGCGGGCTCCTCTCGATCGCGTTCCACCCGCAGTTCGCCTCGAACGGTCGCGTCTTCGTCTACTACAGCGCGCCCCTCCGCTCTGGCGTCGACCCGAATTGGAGCTGCACGAACCACCTCTCCGAGTTCCAAGTCTCGTCGACCAACCCCAACCAGGTGAGCATGTCCTCGGAGAAGGTCCTGCTCGAGGTCGACAAGCCGTACCAGAACCACAACGGCGGCACCCTCCTCTTCGGGCCGACCGACGGGTACCTCTACCTGCCGCTCGGCGACGGCGGCCGCGCCGACGATACCGGCATGGGCCACAACCCGACGATAGGGAACGCCCAGGACCTCACGACCCTCCTCGGCAAGGTGATCCGGATCGATGTCAACAGCGTGAGCAGCGGCAAACAGTACGGCATTCCCGCGGACAACCCGTTCCTCTCGAACTCGTCCGTCAGGCCCGAGATCTACGCCTACGGCTTCCGCAACCCGGCGTACGCCACCTTCGACTCCGGCGGCAGCCACCGGATGTTCGTCGCGATGGCCGGCCAGCGCCTCTTCGAGTCCGTCCTGATCATCTACCGGGGCGGCAACTACCCCTGGAACATCCGTGAGGGCACGCACTGCTTCGACCCGTCCAACGACTTCGCGGTGCCGAACGACACCTGCCGCATCACCGGGTACAGCGGGCAGCCGCTGATCGGGCCCGTTGTCGAACTCGGCCACGACGTCGGCGACACCATCGTCGGCGGCGTCGTCTACCGCGGCACGGCCCTCTCGTCCCTGCAGGGGTCGTATATCTTCGGGACCTGGTCCGACGAGAGCCGGACCGTGGGCAACGGAACACTCCTTATCGCCTCGCCGCCGGCAGGCCTGGACACGGCGTCCCTGCCCGCCGACGCGGCGAGTCTGACGGCGGCCCAGAACGCGATGTGGACGACCCGGCTGATGACCGTCGCCAACAACCCGAACGGGCGGATCAACGCGTTCGTCCGCGGGATGGTCGAGGACGGCAACCACGAGGTCCTAGTCATGATCAACCAGAACGGCGGCCCGGGCCTGACGCCGCAGAACTCGGGCGAGATCTGGCAGATGGTCCCCGCGAACACCTCGGGCCTGGTCCCGATCGGCGTCGCAGGCGCCACCACGGCGCCGACCGGGACGGCCGTCCGGACGACGACCGCCGCCCCCGGCACCACGACGGTAACGGCGACCGCGACCAAGACGGCGACCGCGACGGTCACCCCCACAGCCACGGCCACAGGCACAACGGCGACGGCCACCCCGACCGGTACGACCGGGGGCTCGGTCGCGGTCACACTGACGGCGAAGAACATCGCGTTCAGCACGAACTCGATCACGGTCCCGGCCGGGTCGACCGTGACCCTGACGTTCGTCAACAACGACAGCGGTGTGCCCCATAACTTCGCGGTCTACACGGACGCGTCGGCAGCGACATCGATCTTCAGGGGGCAGATCGTGACCGGGCCCGGCACCACGACCTACACGTTCACCGCGCCGGGCGCGCCGGGCACGTACTTCTTCCGGTGCGACGTCCATCCGGAGACGATGACCGGCTCGTTCGTCGTGACGTGACGGAGAACCGCCACCTCTTTTTCGTCCGCCCCCGCAGTCTCGGCGACGCGGGAAGCAACGGTCCACACTCCGCGACCCGTCCGCCCCCCGCCCGGAGGAAGGAGGTGCCGCCGTTCCGATCCTGTCGTTCATCCGTCGACGCCGGCAGCGTCAGCGGTACGGACAGGGCGACGTCGAGCAGAAAGAGGAGGGGTTGCCCCCTCAGAGACGGTTGAAGAGCCGGAGCACGTCGGCGAAGTCGATGCGGCCGTTGCCGTTGTAATCGAAGCCCGGGATCGGCTCGTTCACGGCGATCCAGGCCATCTGGTTGAAGTACAGGACAGTGTCGGCAAAGTCCTTCCGACCGTTCCCGTTCACGTCGTCGTACAGCCCGTCGCCATCGGTGTCCGTCGGCACACCCCCTCCGCCGGGGACCGCGACAGCACCGGGCGTCGCCGTGGCGTTTGCGGCGAGCGGGTAGTAGTCGACGTTCTGCTCGGCGATCGGGAGGGCTGTATCGATGAAGCCGTCGCCGTTCGCATCGGCGCCGGTCTGCGAGAACCCGGCGCCGTCGGGCTGGCCCCAGTAGTTGCCGCCGACCCGCGGGCCGCCCATGATATTGGGGCTCCCGGCGGAACGCGGCGAGACGGACCAGGCGTTCACCTTGAACGGTTCGCCGGTGAACGCGACGTTCCGGCTGTTGTTGAACAGGTTGTTGTAGATGGTGCAGCTCCCCGAGACGTAGAGCTGCAGCCCGGTATTGCTGTTGTCCGCGATCCGGTTCCCGGTGACGGCGACGCCGTCCGAGAGGTAGACGTACAGCCCGCAGCTGTTCTGCGCGATCCGGGTGTCCGAGACCGCGCCGCCGGCCGACCCGTCCGAGAACATCACGCCGTAGCCGTTGCCGGTGACGGTGCTGTTCCCGATCGTGTTCCCGACCGCGTTGTCGTAGGCGATCACCCCGGAGAACACGTTGCTCGAGAGGGTGGCGGCCTCGACCCGCGAGTCCCGGGCCCCGCTGAGAAAGACGCCGTAGTGCCAGTCCTGCACCCGCACGTCCCTGATCGTGACGTTGGAGACGGGCGTGGTCGGGCCGTGGACATAGATCCCCGAGGACTGCGTTGTGTCGAGGCCGTCGATCAGGTGCCCGAAGCCGTCGAAGACGACGTTCGAGGCCCGGATCTCGATGCATGTCGGCAGGTTGCTGTTCATGATATCGTTCGTCAGGACGTACGAGCCGGGCTGGGTGATCACGATCTTCTGCCCGGTGTACGTCAC
>JBDKUZ010000085.1:0-32623 GCA_039679395.1 Methanospirillum sp.
ACGACCGGGTGATCGCGGCCGGCCCGACCACGTCCGCGCGGATGAACCGGCTCTCGGGCTTCCTTCTCGACGCGGGCGTGCGGGCCCTGATCGGCAAGGGCGGCATGGACGCGGAGGTCACGGAGCAGCTCCGGGGGCGGGGGGTCTACCTCGCCTTCACGGGCGGGTGCGCGGCCCTCGCCGCGGCCCGGATGGAGCTCGAGGGGGTCTTCTATCCCGAGCTCGGCATGGCCGAGGCCGTCTGGGCCATCCGGCTCGACCGCCTCCCGCTCGTGGTCGGGATCGACAGCGCCGGCCGGAACCTCTTCGCCGAGGTGCAGGCGCGGGCCGAGGCGGCCGCGGGCCGTCCCGGGGACGGATCCTCAAATACCTTTTCGAAGTAGCACGCCAAAACCGTACGCAGGAAGGGTCCGATGAAGCTGGCGATCGACGAGACGCGCTGCAAGGGCTGCAACCTCTGCACCCAGGTCTGCCCGTACCATATCTTCCGGCCCGGCACGAAGGCCAACCGGAAGGGGGTGATCGTGCCCGAGCTCGACCGGCCCGAGCGGTGCACGAACTGCCGGCTCCGGAACCTCTACGGCCGGACCCTCTGCGGCGTCTGCCAGCTGACCTGCCCGGACCAGGCGATCCACTGGCAGGCCGAGAAGCCGTACGAGCCCGTCAAAGTCGAGGTGGAGTATTGACCCGCACCGAGTTCATGCAGGGCAACGTCGCTTCGGCCGAGGGTGCGCTCGCGGCCGGCTGCCGGTTCTTCGGCGGCTACCCGATCACGCCCTCGACCGAGGTGGCGGAAAGGATGGCCGCGCGCATGCCGAAGGTGGGCGGCGTCTTCGTCCAGATGGAGGACGAGATCGCCTCGATCGCGGCCGTGATCGGGGCCTCCTGGACCGGAAAGAAGGCCATGACCGCGACCTCGGGCCCGGGCTTCTCCCTGATGATGGAGAACCTCGGTTTCGCCGTGATGACCGAGACCCCGCTCGTGGTCGTGAACGTCCAGCGCGGCGGCCCGTCCACGGGCCAGCCCACGATGTCGGCGCAGGGCGATATGCTCCAGTGCCGGTACGGCTCGCACGGCGACATCGGGATCGTTGCGCTCGCCCCGGGATCGGTCCAGGAGATGTACGATCTGACCGTCAGGGCCTTCAACCTCTCCGAACGGCTCCGCTGCCCGGCCTTTCTGATGGCAGACGAGATCATCGGGCACATGCGCGAGCGGATCGACATCCCCGACGCGGTCGAGGTCGTGGATCGCACGCCGCTCGTGCCCGGAACCCTGCCCTTCGCGGCCGGCCCCGGCCTTGTACCCGGCTTCCCGACCTTCGGCAAAGGCCACAGGGTCCACGTTACGGGTCTGACTCACGACGAGCGGGGTTATCCGGTGACCACCGACCCCGAGGTCCACGCGACCCTGGTCGAGCGGCTCGTCCGGAAAGTCGAGGGGGCGCGGAAAGAGATCGCGGACTACGTGGTGACGAACCCGGACGCGGAGATCGTCTTCATCTGCTACGGCGCGCCGTCCCGAACCGTGGCCCAGCTCGTGGCCGATCGCCCCGACGAGAGGATCGGCGTCCTCCGTCTCCGCGTGGTCTGGCCGTTCCCCGAGCACGCGCTCCGGGAGTTCCCGAACGCCACGGCCTTCATCGTGCCCGAACAGAACCTCGGGCAGATCGCGAGCGAGTGCGAGCGGCATACGGCCGTGCCCGTTGTCACGGTGCCGAAGCTCGGCGGCGAGCTCCACACCCCGCCCGAGCTCGCCCGGGTCTTCGAGGGGGTGCGGCGCCGATGACCTTCGAGGACTGGCTCCGCGCGGACCGACTGCCGCACATCTGGTGCAGCGGCTGCTCGAACGGGACGATCATGAACTGCACAATGGCCGCGGTCGACACGATGGGCTGGGACCCGGACCGGACGGTCGTCGTCTCGGGGATCGGCTGCTCGTCCCGCGCGGCCGGGTACGTCGCGGCCGACTCGCTCCACACGACGCACGGCCGGGCGCTCGCGTTCGCCACCGGTGTCAAGCTCGCGGAACCGTCGCTCAACGTCGTGGTCTTCACGGGCGACGGCGACCTCGCCGCGATCGGGGGCAACCACTTCATCCACGCCTGCCGCCGGAACATCGACCTCACGGTCGTCTGCATGAACAATCTCATCTACGGCATGACCGGCGGGCAGGGCTCGCCCACCACGCCCCTCGGCGCGCTCTCGACCACGACGCCGTACGGCGCGGCCGAGCCCGCGTTCGATCTCGCGGCGCTGGCCGTGGCGGCCGGCGCGAACTACGTGGCCCGCTGGACCTCGTATCACGTCCGCGAGCTCGAGAAGGCCGTGAAGGCGGGTCTCGAGACCCCGGGGCTCTCGTTCATCGAGGTCCGCGCGGGCTGCCCCACGAACTACGGCAGGAAGAACCGGATCCGCGAGGCGACGGACCAGCTCGAGCACTTCCGCACGAAGTCGATGTTGAAGGCGAAGTATGACCGGCTTGTCGCGGAAGGGAAGCCCGTGCCTCCCGACGCGATCGTGGTCGGCGAGTTCGTGCGGCGTGCGAACCCGGCCATGGGGGTGGCGCCGTGAGGCGCGAGATCCGGCTCTCCGGCTTCGGCGGCCAGGGCATCATGCTCGCGGCCGTCATCCTCGGGCGGGCGGCGGTCATGTACGACGGCAAGTACGCGGTCCAGACCCAGGTCTACGGTCCCGAGGCCCGGGGCGGGGCGTCGATGGCCGCCGTCGTGATCGACGACGCGCCGATCCTCTATCCCAAGGTCACGAGCCCCGACCTCTACGTGATCATGAGCCAGGAGGGTTTCGAGAAGTACGGTGCGGACCCCCGGCCCGACGCGCTGATGCTGCTCGACAGAGGGCTCGTGCACGGCCGGCCGACGTGCCCGTTCGTTGAGGTCCCGGCGACCGAGGACGCGCGGGTCGTGCTCAGGAAGGTGATCGTCGCGAACATCGTGATGCTCGGGGCGCTCGTTGCGGCCACCGGGGTCGTCTCGCGCGAGGCGATCGAGAAAGCCGTGCTCGACCAGGTCCCGAAGGGGACCGAGGACCTGAACCTTCGGGCGCTCCGGCAGGGATACGCGCTCGGCGAGGAGGCAATCCATGAAGCTGCGTGAGTACGAAGGAAAGAGGGTCTTCGCCGAGTCGGGGATCCCGGTACCGCGGGGAAGACTGATCCGGTCGGTCGATGAGCTCGGCGATCTCGCCGAGTTCGGGGACGAGGTTGTGCTGAAAGCGCAGGTCGACGTCGGCGGTCGCGGGAAGGCCGGCGGGGTCGTGATCTGCCCCGCAGCCGAAGCGGAGGCGAGGGCGGCCGAGCTCTTCGGAAAGACCATCAAGGATCTGCCCGTGACCGAGATCCTCGTCGAGGAGAAACTCCCGATCGCTCACGAGTATTACTGTGCCGTACTCGTCGACCGCTCGACGCGGCAACCGGTCGTACTCTTCACCGAGGCGGGCGGCGTCGAGATCGAGGAGACTGCCCGAACCGACCCCGACAAAATTCGGCGGGTGCAGGTACCGGCATTGATGAACGCGCTGCCGGCGTTCGCCATTCGCGACCTCGTCGGGAAGGGCCCGAAGTCCCTCGGGCCCGTCGTGGCCGCGCTCTATCGAACCTTCCTCGCGAAGGACGCGCTCCTCGCCGAGATCAACCCGCTCGTCGTCCTCGAGGACGGGCGGGCCGTCGCGGCCGACGCGAAGGTGATCGTCGACGACAACGCGCTCGCCCGGCAGGGGATCACGCAGAACCGCGACCTCTCCGAGCGCGAGCGCGAGGCCGAACGGCACGGCTTCTCGTACGTCGAACTCGACGGCGACGTGGGCGTGGTCGGGAACGGCGCGGGCCTGACCATGGCCACCCTCGACCTGCTCCAGCACTACGGCCTTCGCGCGGCCAACTTCCTCGACGTCGGGGGCGGCGCGGACCGGGAGCGGGTCGCGCACGCGGTCAGGCTCCTTGCGTCGTCGCCGGGCGTACGGGTGATCATCGTGAACCTGCTCGGCGGGATCACGCGCTGCGACGAGGTCGCGAAGGGGATCATCGAGGCAGGGGTGGACCAGCGGATCATCGTCCGGATGGCCGGCACGAACGAGGCCGAGGGATGCGCCCTCCTCGAGGAGCACGGGTACGAGATGTACGGTTCGATGGATGCGGCCGTCGGCGCGGCCGCGGAGGCCCGGCCATGATCCTCGCTGATCGCTCCACGGGCGTGATCGTGACAGGGGCCACGGGGAAGCAGGGTCTCTTCCACATCCGGCTCATGAACGAGTATGCCCGCGAGGTCGGCGGCGTCGGCGTGGTCGCCGGCGTCACCCCGGGCAAGGGCGGCCAGGAGGCCGCCGGGGTCCCGGTCTACGACAGCATCCGGGCCGCGCTCAAAGAGCACGACGCGAACGCCTCCGTGATCTTCGTCCCGGCCTCGGCGGCCGGCGACTCGATCATGGAGTCCGCCGCGAACGGCCTCGAGCTCGCGGTCGCGATCACCGAGCATATCCCCGTCCACGACACCATGAAGGCCCTGAGCTATGCCCGGCTCTGCGGCACGACCGTGATCGGCCCGAACTGCCCGGGCCTCCTCTCGCCGGGCGGGGCGAAGCTCGGGATCATGCCGGCCCAGCTCGCGGTGCCCGGCCCCGTGGGGGTCGTCTCGCGCTCGGGGACCCTGACCTACGAGATCGTGGACGAGCTGACCCGGGCCGGGATCGGCCAGTCGACCGTGGTCGGGATCGGCGGGGATCCGGTCATCGGCTCGACCTTCACGGACGTCTTCGCCCGGTTCGAGTGCGACCCGGCCACGAAGGTTCTCGTGCTCGTCGGCGAGGTCGGCGGCGCGCTCGAGCAGGAGGGGGCGTCCTCGACCTCGCTCCCGCTCGTCGCCTACGTCGCGGGCGTCTCGGCCCCGCCGGACAAGCGGATGGGCCACGCGGGCGCGATCGTCGAGGGCGGCGAGGGCGACGCCCGCTCCAAGATCCGGGCGCTCGAGGCCATGGGCGTCGCGGTCGCCTCCCGGCCCTCCGAGATCCCAGCGCTGATCCGGCAGTTCCTATGAGCCGGGACGAGCTCATGCTCGCAGCGGGCCTCCGGCTCGCCGTCGACCTCGGAGCGCATGCCGTGATCTCATTCGTGGACGCGGAACCGTGCGATCCCGCGGTCCCGGTCTTCCGTGCCGCGAACGTCGGACCCTCGTCGTCCCCTCCCGCGACCCCCGGGGAACTCCGCGCCATTCTCCTCGAGCGGCTCGGGACCGCATCGGCCCCGCTCGCGCTCTCGACCGACGACCCCGGCGTCGTGGTCGGGGTCTTCCTCGACGGGCTGGTGGCGCTTCGCCTCGACGAGGTCCGGTCCCGGTTCGACCTGGAACAGTTCGAGACGATCGTCCCGCGCAGGGTGATGGCCGCCGCGCTCCGGCTCGCCCTTGAGATCGGGCGCGAAGGCCGCGAGGGAAAGCCGATCGGGACCGCGTTCGTCATCGGCGACGGCGACGCGATCCTCTCGATCTCGCACCAGCTGGTCCTGAACCCGTACCTCGGGCATCCTCCCGAGGTCACGACGATCCTGGACTACGAGAACTGGGAGTCGGTCAAAGAGTTCGCCCAGCTCGACGGGATGTTCGTGATCGATGTCTCGGGCGCGGTGATCGCGGCCGGCCGGTACCTCGACGTCGACTCCAAGTCGGTCTCACTCGCGAGCGGCCTGGGCGGTCGGCACCGGGCCGCGGCCGCCGTGACGCGTCTCATCCCGGTCGTCTCGGTGATCATCTCCGAGAGCGGCGGCACGGTCCGCGTCTACATGGACGGCCTCTGCCGTCTCGAGGTCCGGCCCGACCTCTCGGCCGTGCGGAGCTGCGTATCGTGACCCGGCGCGTCTCGATCGCGAGGTGCTCGGACTACGACCTCGACCGGGTCGAGGCGGCCCTCGCCACGGCCCTCGCGCCGCTCGGCGGCATGGCCGCGTTCGTGAAACCCGGCGAACGGGTGCTGGTCAAGCCGAACCTCCTCGCGAGCCGCGAGCCCGCGAAGGCGGTCACGACCCATCCCGCGGTCGTCCGGGCAACCCTGCGGGCCGTGCAGGCCGCCGGCGGCGAACCGGTCTTGGGGGACTCGCCCGGCGGCCGGAACACGCCCGCGAACTTCGCGGCGCTCCTCCGCCGCACGGGGCTCGCGCCCGTCCTCGAGGAGTGCGGGGTCGAGGCCGTCTTCTTCGACGAACCGACCGTCGAGATCCCGTCGCCGTCGGGAATGGTCTATAAACGGTTCCGCGTGGCCGGCGCGGTCGCCGACGCGGACGCGGTAGTCTCGCTCTCGAAGTTCAAGACACACCAGTTCACCCTCCTGACGGGGGCGGTCAAGAACTGCTTCGGCTACATCCCCGGGGTCGCGAAGGCCGAGTACCACCTCAACACCGGGATGGACCAGGGCCGGTTCGCGGCGCTCCTCCTCGACCTCTACCTGGCCCGCCCGCCGACCCTCTCGGTCATGGACGCCGTGCTCGGGATGGAGGGGAACGGCCCCTCGAACGGAACCCCGCGCGAGGTCGGACTCCTGCTCGCGGCCCCGCATGCACCCGACCTCGACTTCGTCGAGGCCCTGCTGATGGGTTTCGACCCGTTCGAGGTCCCGACCATCGCCGAGGCCGCCGAACGCGGGCTCGGCCCCCGCTCCGCGGACGAACTCGAGGTTCTCGGCGTCCCCGTCGAGGAGGCGCGGCTGGCGAACTTTCAGCGACCGGCGGCTCATGCGCTTCCACGCCTCCCGGCGCCGCTCCTTGCAGCCGTGAGCCGGCTCTTTGCAGTCCGCCCGCGAGTCGATCCGGACCGGTGCCGCCGGTGCGGGGCCTGTGTCGAGAACTGCCCTCCCGGGGCGATCGAGTTCGCCGACGGCATTCCCAGGATCCGGTCCGCCGACTGTATCCGGTGCTTCTGCTGCCAGGAACTCTGCCCGGCCGACGCGATTGCGATCGACCGCCCCCTTGTTCGCCGATTGATCGGATAGGTCTCCCGGGATAACGATATATGCCGTGCCGGGCATACTCCCGCTGGAGACCCAATGACCGGGACCACGCCGATCGAGACGGAACACCTCGTCCGTGAGGTCACGGACCGCGATTTCGAGACCGAGGTCGAGAAGAGCTCGCAACCGACCGTCGTCATGTTCTATTCTGAAAATTGCCCGCATTGCCGGACGATCCTGCCGTACGTGGAGGGCTTCGCCCGCGACTTTCGCGAACGGATCCGCTTCGTCGTCATGGACGTCGTCGCGAACACATGGACGGCCGAGCGCTACGGGGTGCGGTCGACCCCGACCTTCAAATTTTTCTGCCACGGCCGGCCGGTCCAGGAGCTCGTGGGCGCGATCCTCCCGGCGATGATTGAACGTTATATCGAGGAGTTCGAGGTCCACGGGGAGGAGTGTATCCGCTCATCGACCGAGATCGAGTACGAGATCACCGGATACGGCTGAACACGCAATCCTTTTTGTCGGAGATCGGGCAAATGGGGACCGGGGCGAACCTCTCTGTCTCGGACGCGGTCGTCTCGATCGTGACCGAGGACAGGGTCCCGGCAGTCGACGGCGGCTCGCCGGCGCGCTGAGGACCCTGCCGATGATCCCGGTGATCGACCGGAATCTCCGAGGCCCGATATAGTCCGATCGGGACCACCGACCCGGACGGGCGCATCGGCGCGATTGGGTCCGTCGTCGAGAAGGCAACGGCCGCGAAGGAGAGCGGTACGGGCCTACATCCCCCAAAGCGGGAACAGCAGGCTCGTCCGATATACCGAACGCTCCCGCGACTACTATCGCTACTTCGCGATATCGCGCGTCCCCGAGCGTGTCGAGGCGAAAGACACCATCGAGTCCGGGATCGGGATCCCGGTCGGACACGTCGACTCCGTCGACGATGCGGTCTGTCGGGCCCGATAATCATCGCTTTTCCTTCTCGCCGCCACCTCTCCAGTCTCCGTTTCGAAGCGATCCTGCCTCCTGTAATTCAAATAATATGATTTTTTATATTGCTCGCACCAATGGACGGTGCGAAATAGAGGTTGATGAATCGTATGAAACCTTGGCATATCGCGGTCGTAGTGATCGCCGCCCTCCTCCTCGTCGGCGCGGCCGGCGCGGCCAAGCCCGTCAGGGAGCCGGTCGACAAGCTCGTCTTCGTCCACTACAAGGACGCTCCCCTCAAGCCTTCTTCGGGAGGCGATCCGGCGGCAGCATTCAAGTTGATGGGCGTGAAGTGGAGCAGCCGGAGCCTTCCGGTCAGCTACTCGGTGTACACCGCCAATTCCTACGTGCCCGAGGCTTCCGTCGCCACGGAGGTTCAAAAAGCGTTCTCCGGGTGGCGGGCGAGCACCGTGCCGGTACTCTTCAGCTTTAGCGGGTCGACCTCGGTAGCCCCCGGGGACGCCCCCGGGAACGGCAGGAACGAGGTCTACTTTGGGCCGATCGAAGAACCGAACGTGATTGCCGTCACGACAGTCTGGTACTACCGGTTCTCGAAAGAGATCGTCGAGGCCGATATCCGGATGAACGCCGGGATGCCGTGGGACGTCTATGAGTATGGTTCGGGTGCGACATACGCCGGCGCGGATGCCTACGACATCCGGAACATCGCCACCCACGAAGCCGGCCACGTCTGCGGCCTTGCCGATCTCTACACCGCCCGTTCGGGCGACCTCACCATGTACGGGTACGGCGCGAAGGGCGAGGTCAAGAAGGACACCATCGAGGCCGGAGACATCGCAGGCCTCCAGAAACTCTACGGGGCCTGAGAGCCGGGCACGAGCACCCGCAACATTTTTCTCTCCTTCGCGAGAGGTCTGCGGATGCAGACTGTATCGACCACAGGTCTTCGCAGGGAGCGGGGATAATGGCCCGCAGCGACGTCGAGCTGATCCCCGAGGCCACGCGCTGGCAGGTCTGTGCGCGCCTCCTCGCGAAGCTCCCCCTCCTCTACGACATCACCTGCCGCCGAGCCGTCGGCGATGATTACGATGTGCTCGAGCACGCGATCTGGATCGAGATGGCGCACGAGGCGAAGGACCTGGCCGACGCGTTCCGCCTTCCGCGCTCGACTGCGGGCGAGCTCGCGTCCACGCTCTCGATCCTCGCCACGGCTCTTTTTGGTCGAGACTTCCGGTTCGAACCGCTCGGGGAGACCGGCGAGCGAGCATCACTGCGCGTGGCTCGCTGCCCGTTCTCCGAAGAGGCGGACCTGCTCGAGATCGACCACTCGCTCCTCCCCGACCGCTGCCTTGCGTTCACGATCCCGCTGATCGAAGCCCTGAACCCGGCCTACTCGCTTCGCTACGTCCGGGCAGCCTGCGCGGGCGACCGCGGATGCGAGTTGAAGATCATGTCAAAAGAGGAGGCGAAGGCGGAAGACTGATCCTCAGGATGTCCGGGGCCACGACGAGCCCGGTGCCTGCCCTGCGAACGGCACGGAGAAGTGGAACTGAGCGAACCGCCAGATCCCGTCCTGTGCGCGGAGGACGGCGGTAAACCGCCCGTCGAGGGCCGTTTCGGCGCCGTCGGCGCGGAACGAGAACCTGCAGTTCCCCATTACCCAGGCGATATCGCCCGAGACCGTGCAGCGCCGCTCGGTGAACTCGACGGAGGCCGACTCGGTCTGGGCGAAGTCCCGCGCTACAGCTTGCCGGAAGTCCAGCGGGTCTTCCGCCACCTCGTCGGCGCCCGTTCCGAATCCTCGGGCCGACGGGTCGAGCAGGGAGACGAGGCCGTCGATGTCTCGTCGCTCGTACAGCGCCGCATACGCATCGATTGTTCGGTCAACATTCAGACATTCCGGTTCCATGCCGCAGGTTCGACCGGGCATACCATCAACCTGCCGAAATTTTCTCCCGGACACGGGAGCGTTCAGTTCAATCTCTCCCGGGTCGATAGTGGTGCATGTACGACCTGGTGGTCCGGCACGGCCTCGTTGCGCTGCCCGGTTCCGTCCGGCGGGTCGACATCGCCATCCTCGACGGCCGAATCGCGGCTGTCGGCACCGTAACCGGAGCTGCTGACCGGGAGGTCGACGCCTCCGGACTCTGGGTACTCCCGGGAGGGGTCGAACCCCACATGCACGTCGAGAACGACTTCCTCGGCCTCTCCACGGCGAACGACTTCTTCACCCAATCGGTCGCGGCCGCGTTCGGAGGCGTCACGACCTTCTTCGACTTCGCGAACGCGGAGCGGGGCGGCTCGCTTCTCGAGGCGATCGAGCGGCGGAAGGAACAGATGGCCAAGTCCGCGATCGACTACGCGGTCCACGGGCGGGTCCTGGAGCCGGCGCACGTGGAGGAGATCCCCGCGGCCGTCCTGGCCGGTTGCCCGTCCTTCAAGACGTACATGACCTACCCCGAGGTCGGCCTGATGGCCGATGACGCGACCCTCCTCGCCGCGTTCCGCATGGCACACGCGGCGCGCGCCCTGCCCCTCGTCCACGCCGAGTCCGACGAGATCGTCGCCGCGTTGACAGAGGAGGCACGGCGCGAGGGCGGCCTCTCCTGGTCGCGGTACCCCGACACCCGGCCGCCGCTTTGCGAGGCCGAGGCCTTCGCCCGGGCAGTCCGGTTCGCAAGCCTGGCGGACTGTCCGCTCTACGCGGTCCACACGTCGGTCGCCGAGGCCGTAACGGAGGCGCGGCGGGCGAGGCGAACCGGCCTCCGGCTGCACGTCGAGACCTGCCCGCAGTACCTCCTCCTCACCCGCGACCTCTACGACGACCCCGAACGGGGCCATCTCGCGATCTGCGCTCCGCCGCTCCGTGACGGACGGGACCAGTCAATTCTCTGGCACGCACTTGCCGACGGCACCATCGATTGTGTCGGCTCGGACGACTGCTCGTACACGACTGCTGCCAAGGCCGCCCGGCTCGAGCGCGGTCCGGAAGGAAGGCTGATCCCGGACTTTACACGGGTCGTGCAGGGTGTGCCGGGCATAGAGACGCGCCTGCCCCTCCTTCTCTCCGAGGGCGTCAATCGGGGCCGGCTCACACTCGCGCGCGTTGCCGCAGTCACGAGCGAAGCCCCCGCGAAATGCCTCGGTTGTTACCCGCAGAAGGGTGCGATCCGGGTCGGCTCGGACGCGGACCTCGTGCTCGCGGACCCGAACGCCGACCGCGTGCTCTCGCCGGCCGTTCTCCACGGCGCGGCAGACTACTGCCTGTACGAGGGGAGGCGCGTCCGGGGCTGGCCGGTCATGACGATTGCACGGGGCAGGGTGATCGTCGAGGACGGCGACTTCACTGGTGAACGGGGTGCCGGCAGCTTCGTGGCCCGGTGCCTCGACGGAACCTGAGATGATCCACGACAGGATCCTCCACCATGACAACCGCATCACGGGAATCGCGATGGGCAACGGGTGAGCTTCATCTCCCCTTCAACCCGCCTATCCTTCTCGTAGCGCTCAGCCCGAAAATGAAGTGAGGTCCGCTCACGTCACCGTGAACGTACCGTACATCGAGGCGGGATGCACATCGCAGCGGTAGAAGTAGTCGCCCTTCGTCGACGGCGCCGTGAACGTGTAGGTCGTGGTCGTCGGCCCGGTCACGATCTGGCCCTTGAAGATGGAGTTCGAGGCCGAGTTGTCCGTATAGAGCGCGAAGTTGTGCGGCACACCGGAGTCCTTGTTAATAAACGTCAGAGTCACGGTCGAGCCGGCCGGCGCGGTGAGGGTCTGCTTGTCAAAGGCGTAGTTCTGCGCTGTCAACGTGAGCTGGGCCGCCCCCCCGCCGCCGGCGGGAGAGGTGGTGCCGGCGGTCGTCGCCGCCGTAACGGTCCCGCCCGGGACCGTCGTCGTCGGCGTCCCCGTCGACGGCGCGGTCGTACATCCGGAGAGCATCGCGAAGAGGACCACACACCCGAGTGCGGCCCACGCGGACGCCCTGAAGATACGGTTCATGCTCGCCAAAGGACGGGTCGACGGTATAAACTTTTCTCAAACCGATAAAAAAGGGGTTACATCCGGCGCCGCAGCAGGAAAGCCGCGATGGCGATTACCGCGATCCCGGCCGCCGGGACGAGCGGACCGGCCGTCGTTGCCGCCGTCGTCGTCCCAGCCGTTCCCGTTGTCCGAGACGTGTTGGCACCGGCCGTGGTCGGAGTCGCGTTGGCCGCCGTCGAGGTGCTGGACGCCGTCGTGTTCGCCGGGGGGATGTACGTGGGCGGCGGCGTCGCAAAGACCGGCGTCTGTACGGAGATCGCGCCTGTCGCCTCCGGTGTCATCGGCTGCGGCGTCAGCGTGCCCGTCGGTATGGTACCGGGCACGGCGAACGCCATCACGTAGCCGCCGTTGTTATTCTCCTGGATCCCGCCGGTCGGGACGAGCAGGTAGCCGTTCCCGATCGAGGGGCCGCCGATGCCGACCTGAGCGCCGACGTTGTACCGCCAGAGCTCCTTGCCGTTCGACGCGTCAAGCGCCATCAGGTACCCGGATGAGAGCAGCGGCGTCCAGACCGGTCCGCCGAAGTCGCTGTACGTGAAGGGCTTGCCCTGGTCCGAGATCTGGCCTGAGAAGACCAGCCCGTTGGTCACGAGCGGCGAGACGAAGGTGCAGTTGTCGGTCCGGGTCTTCCAGACGAGCTGGCCGGTCTGCACGTCGATGGCGTTGATCGACCCGTTGCCGTAGCCGTTGGGGAAGACACTGAAGTCGGGCACAAAACCGCCCTCGGTCAGGAGGTTGGTGCCGTTCAGGAACGATGGCTGTTTGCTGTAGTACCGCCCGGCGGTATTGCTGACCGCTGCGTAGACTCGCATGCCATCGGTCGCCGTGAAGGCCTCGATGCCCGCGCCGGGACCGGGCATCACGATGTCCGTGCCGTTCGGCACCGGGTTCTGGCCCGGCTTCTGCAGGTCGGTCAGGGTGACCCACCAGAGCGGCCGTCCGGTCAGGGAGTCCATGGCCATCACGTCGCCGCGCTTGTCATGCCCGATCACGATCTTCTGCGCGTTGCCCACGCCCGTCCGGATCAGGTTCGTCCCCCACGAGCAGTCCCAGTCGTGCCCGTCGGGCAGGGCCGTGACGTTCGGCAGGACCGTCCCCGTCTCGATGAACGGCGTGGACCAGAGGATCTTCCCGTCCGTGATATTCACGGCGGTCACGCTGTTCGTGAACGGGTTTGGCCCGGGCGACCTGACGTCCGGCTGGAAGTCTGGCGACGGGTTGCCGATCGGCAGGAAGGCGACACCCGTGTCAGTGTCGATTGCCCCTCCCGTCCAGGTGGTGGCGCCGCCGTTCTGGGAGGCGTTCGTGCTGTTCGAGACCCAGTCTCCGACGGCAAGATACGTCTGCCAGAGCTTCTTCCCGGTCCTCATGTCGATCCCGGTCACCGTCCCCTTCTGGGCCACGCCGAACGGCGGCTCGTCACCGAGGGCCGATCCGGCCACGATGATCCCGTTCCAGAAGATCGGCGGCGAGGAGATGCGATAGGCCGGTCCCTTATCGATGGTCTCTGTCTCCCAGATCTTCTTACCGGTCTTCGCGTCCAGCGCGAGGATCGTGCCGTTGGACCCGGTCGGGGCGTAGATCACCCCGTTATCGTAGGCGACTCCATGCGACGACGTGGCCCTCGGCAGGTTGCCGGACGGCAGGGTGACGTTCGGGTCGTACTTCCACCTGTTCAGGCCCGTGCGGAGATCGACCGCGAAGACCTGGACCGCGTTGTTCTGGATGTACGCGGTGTCGCCCACGATCAGGGGGGGGTCCTCCACCGGGTAGTTCGTGTTGAAGATCCAGACCGGCTGGAGCTGGGCGACGTTGTCCGTGCCGATGACGGTCTGCGAGCTGTTCCGGGAATATTCCGGATCGTTTGCGACCAGCGGCCAGTCGGTCGCGGATGCGACTATCGGGATGCCGATCACCGCGACAAGAAGCAGTCCCATAATCCATATCCGAGGAGTCATGCCGTTCCACCTCCGGCCCGGAACGCAGATCGGCTTCCTGGTAACGAGGCGGCAACTCGGGCCGCATGACACCTTGAAGAGACCAATTCGTGTTCATAGGGTCGTTGATGGGCCATACCCGTCGCGGAAGAAAATCTTTCCGGGGATTTCGATGGTCCTGGAATCACTCCCGTCCGGCAGAATCATATGCCCGAAGCTCCTTCCAACGTCCGGAGTGTCCGCGATGGTGTCCTTCACCCTCGACCCGATCCCGCTGACGAACTTCGTGCTCGCGACCGCGATCTTCGCCCTCGGCCTCTGGGGCTATCACAAGAGCGGCCGATTGACCGAAGCACTCGTGGGCGTCGCCTTCGGGCTCTTCGCGATAACACACTTTCTCGTTCTCATCGGGACCAGCACGACCGACCTCCCGATCCTCGTTATCCGGATCGTCGCCTACCTGATCGTGATGTACGCGATGCTCCGGGTCGCGGCCGGCCATACATACGGCTGACCATACCCTTTTATCCTTCGAAGGGGCTCTCTGAGTGAGCCGGAGGACGGTCATGGCAAAGATGCTGCTGGAAGAGGAGGACGCATACCGGCTGATGCGGAGCGCCGGGGTGCCGGTGCCGGCCTCGGCACTCACGGCCTCGCGCGAGGAGGCCGCAGAGGCTGCGGCCCGGATCGGGTTCCCGGTCGTGCTGAAGATCGTCTCGCCGGACGTGATCCACAAGAGCGACGCGGGCGGCGTGGTGCTGAACGTCGCCACCCCCGACGCGGCTGCCAGTGCGTACGACGCGATCGTCGAGACCGTTCCCGTCCGCGTACCGGGCGCGCGCATCGAGGGGGTGCTCGTCGCGGCCCAGGCCCGGCCGGGGTTCGAGCTGATCGTCGGCGGCCGCACCGACCCATCCTTCGGCAAGGTCCTGACCTTTGGCCTCGGTGGTACACTCGTCGAGTTCCTGCACGATGTCGTGGTCAGGGTGCTTCCGATGAGCCGCGACGAGGTGCGGGCCATGGTCCGGCAGATCGGAGGCTACCGGCTGATCCGGGGGTACCGGAATTATCCTTCGCTCGACGAGGAGGCGCTCGTCGACCTGATCGCACGCGTCGCGGACCTCTTCGACAACGACCGCACGCTCGCGGAGTTCGACCTGAACCCGGTCGTGCTCTACGAGAAGGGCGCCATGGTCGTGGACGCCCGGCTCTACATCGACGAGACTCCCGTTGAGGTGCCATGCATCGAGCCCGAACCGGTCCCGGCCGATCTCTTCCTGCCGCGCGCGATCGCGGTTGTCGGGGCGTCGGCAGATCCGAGGAAGGTCGGATACGCGGCCCTCAGAAACCTGCTCTCCTTTAAGGGCGCGCTTTACCCGATCAACCCCAATCGCACCGAAGTCCTCGGGAGACAGGCCTACCCCTCGCTCGCGGCCGTACCGGGGCCGGCAGAGATGGCCGTGATCGCTGTCCCGGCCGAGCTCGTACCTGGTGTGATCGCGGAGGCGGGAACGGCCGGCGTCAGGCTCGCCGTGATCCTTTCTGCCGGCTTTCGCGAGTCCGGCGAGGAGGGGAGGCTACTCGAGGAGCAGGTCATGGTGAACGCTCGTGCCGCGGGAATCCGCGTGGTCGGCCCGAACTGCCTGGGGATCATGCTCCCGCCGTACGGGATCAACACGACCTTTGATCCTGTCTCGCCGAAGTCCGGCACGATCGCGTTCATCTCGCAGTCCGGAGCCGTGATCACGATGGTCGTGGACTGGTCGCTCCCCGAGGAGATCGGCTTTTCGTTCGTGATCTCGGTCGGAAATCAGGCCGACCTCACGTTCCAGGACTACCTCAAGTTCGCGGAGCAGGACTCGAACACGAAGTCGATCATCATGTACGTCGAGGAGATCAGGGACGGGTGCGGCTTCCTCAAGGTCGTCCGCCGGGTCACGGAGCGGAAGCCGGTTATCGTGCTCAAGTCGGGCTCCTCGACCAAGGGGCGCGCGACGGCATCATCGCACACGGGCTCGCTCGCGGGCGATTATGCGGTCTACCGCGGCGCGTTCGAACAGGCCGGCGTGATCGCGGTCGAGTCCTTCTCGGACGCATTCCAGATCGCGGAGCTGCTCGGTTCCGAGGGCTATCCCCAGGGACGGCGAGCGGTCGTGGTCACGAGCGCGGGGGGGCTCGCCGTCCTCTCCTCGGACTACGCCGAGGAGTGGGGCGTGGACCTGATCACCCTGCCGTCCGAGCTCCTCGAGGAACTCGACGCCTACCTCCCCCATGAGTGGAACCACCAGAACCCGCTCGACCTGATCGGGGACGCGGGCGCGGACCGGTTCGCCCGCGTCTTCGACACCCTGCTCCGGCGGGACGACCTCTGGGACATCGCGATCGTGATCGCTGTTCCGTCGGCGACCATGGACCCGGCCCACCTCGCGAGCGAGATCGTCCGGTTCAGCCAGCACACGGACAAGATGATCGTCGGTTGCCTCGCGGGCGGCGACTCGATCCGGGCAGGTCTCCGGATCCTCCGCGAGAACCGGATCCCGAACTTCGACGAGATCGAGGATGCGTTTCGGGCGCTCGGCGCGGTTTTCCGGGTCCGGGGGACCCGCTGAATCGAACCCCTTTTCACCCTACCCGCCGATCTCATGGTGATGGGCCAGCTGATCGTGGATATCGGCGGGCGGCCGGGGCTCGACTGCCGGGGCTTCTGCGCGTACTGCTATTTTCGGCACGTCCGGGACCCGGAGCCGCTGGGATGCCGGCACTGCCTTCCGTTCCGGAAGGGCTGCGACTACTGCACGCGGATGGTCCGGGAATCCTACCCGGGTTTCCGGCCGTTTCGCGACGTGGCACAGGAGACGCTCGGCCGGCTCCAGCTCGTCGACGATGAGATCGACCGGGTCACGATCAGCGGCGGCGGCGACCCGAGCTGCTACCCGGCCTTCGACGATCTCGTCGAGGTGCTCGCTGCGATCGAGGCCCCGCTCCATATCGGGTACACCTCGGGCAAGGGCTTCGACGATCCGGGCGTTGCCCGCCGACTGATCGACCATGGGCTCGCCGAGGTCTCGTTCACGGTCTTCGCCTCGGACCCGGCCCTGCGGCGCGAGTATATGCACGACCCGACCCCCGAGGCCTCGATCGCAGTGATCGAGGAGCTCGCGGAGTCGATCGATCTGTATGCGGCGGCCGTCGTACTGCCGGGCGTGAATGACGGGCCCGTGCTCGAGGCGACCGCGGACTGGCTCGAGGACGCGGGCGCGAAGGGACTGATCCTGATGCGCTTCGCGAACGAGCCGCGCCAGGGGCTCGTGCTCGGAAACGCCCCCGTCCTGCCGGGCGTCGAGCCGCAGGACGTCGAGTCCTTTGCAGCGCTCGTCCGCGAGACGGCGGAAGGACGTTCGATGCGGGTGACGGGCACGCCACTCCTCGATCCGGCCCTCGGTTCGCCGTTCGCGATCCGAAGCGAGCCCGACCTGCTCGATCGCCTCCCCCGCCTCGCGGCACGGGCGTCGGTGGTCACGGGCAGCGTCGCGGCGCCGTTCCTCCGCGACCTGCTGTGGCGGCTCGGCGGTACGGCCACGGTCGTGCCGGTGTCGAAGGAGATCGCATGCCTGATCACGGCCGACGACCTCCGCGAGCTCGACCTCGCCGAACTCGAGGATGTGGTGGTCTTGCCCGGCCGGGCGCTCGTCCACGACGCAGAGGCCGAACGGATCCTTTCGGCCGACGGCAGGTCCCGGACGGTGGTCCGCGGGCCCGAGATGTTGACCGCCGATGGTGAGACGAGCATGGGCATGACCCGGGAAGGCGTACTCGAGATCGAGCTCGCCGGGCTCTTCGAACTCGTCAATACAATCAACCTCTACGGCCGGCGCTGAGATCATTCTCTCCGTGGACCGGACGTTCAGAGAAAGAGTCTGTCCGCCGGTTCCACCGGAACGACGGCGAGCCGCGTATCCTCTGATCAGTCGGAGGGCGGGTACGGCTGTGCCATACACCGCTCGCCGCGAGGGGTCAGGCGGTAGATGATCCAGCTTCCCTGCTGTTCGCCCACGATGAGGTCGGCCTTCTTCAACTGGTTCAGGTGGTACGAGAGCTTCGAGTCCGCAATTCCGGCGATCTCTTTGATCACGCAGACGCAGAGCGGCTGGACCGCCAGCGCATAGGCGATTCTCAGACGCAACGGTTCGGAGAGCGCGTGGTGGACGCGGCTGGCCTCAGTAAGGTCCCTGTCGTCCGGCAGCAGAGTTTCGAGCCCGGGCACTCCTCCGATGGCCGTGAGGCTTTCTTCGACTTCCCGCGGAATCGGCATCGGTGACTTCAAGATTATATGGAATCGGAAGAGATATATGTTTCCAGCGTTCAAGTAAAATTGAACTCTGTGCGATCGGCAACGGGTGGTATTCCTCATGGATGGCGTTCTATTCCGCACGAACAACGGATCGCGGACCATTCCCGTAACGGGAGGTGAGGCCGCTGGTCTTTGAGCCCTGGCAGGCGGCCGTGGACTGGTTCACGTATACCGTCCTCGGCCTCTCGCCCGCGTCCCCAGCCGCGTCGGCGCTGGACTTCTTCCTCTTCGACACGGTCAAGATCTTCATTCTCCTGGTCGCGATCATCTTCGGAATCACGTTCATCCGCTCGTACTTCTCGCCCGAGAAGACGCGGGCCTGGCTCGCCGAGCGGAAGGGCTCGACTGTCATCGGGAACGTCCTCGCCGCGCTCCTCGGGATCGTGACGCCGTTCTGCTCCTGCTCGGCCGTGCCGCTCTTCATCGGCTTCGTCGAGGCCGGGATCCCGCTCGGCGTCACCTTCTCGTTCCTGATCGCCGCGCCGATGGTCAACGAGATCGCGCTCGGCATGCTCTGGGGGCTCTTCGGCTGGCAGATCGCGCTGATCTACATCTCAGCCGGCGTCGCGATCGCGATCATCGCCGGGATCGTGATCGGCCGGCTCGGCATGGAGAAATACGTCGAGGAGTACGTCTACCAGATCAAGGTCGGTCCCTCCGGCGGCGAGGGGGAAAAACCGACGCTCAGGGAACGGCTCGTCGGGTCCTGGGAGGCGTCGATCGACATCCTCAAGCGGGTCTGGCTCTACGTCGTGATCGGCATCGCGATCGGTGCGGTGATGCATGGATGGATCCCCGCCGACGCGCTCGCGCAGTATGCCGGGCCGGGCAACCCGCTCTCGGTGATCATCGCCGTTCTGATCGGGATCCCCCTCTACTCGAACGCAGCCGGGATCCTCCCGCTCGTCTCCGAGTTGACCCGCGCCGGCGTCGCTCTCGGCACGGCCCTCGCGTTCATGATGTCCGTGACCGCGCTCTCGCTTCCCGAGATGATCCTGCTCCGGAAGGTGCTCAAGCCGCAGCTTCTGGCGGCCTTCGTCGGCGTCGTCGGGACCGGGATCATCCTGGTCGGCTACCTGTTCAACTGGATTGTCGGGTGATGGGATGAAAAACAACGACATACCATGCTGCGCCGCCGATGCGATGCGGCGGGTGAAGGCGGTGGACGTGAACGGCGCGACGGTCGGCCTTGCCATGCTCGAACTCGTCTTTGACGAAGTGCGGGCGCTCGGCCTCGCGGACGATGCGGCGGTCCGCGCGGAGCTGCTCAGGCGCGTGAAGGTCTACAACTACGTCCCACCGCCGGCCACCGAGGCATACGCAGCGGCTGTGCACCGGGAGTATGCGAGATGGAACCAGGGAGGCAAACAATGAAGGTCGAGGTCTTTGGAACCGGGTGCGCCAAGTGCCACCTGCTCGAAAAGCACGTACAGGAAGCGATCAAAGAGACCGGTGTGCAGGCCGAGGTCGTGAAGGTCGACGATATCGCCGAGATGATGAGACGCGGGATCATCTTCACCCCGGGCCTCGCCATCGACGGCGAGACGAAGGTCTCCGGCAGGGTGCCGTCGGTGAAGGAGATCCGGGAGCTCCTGACAGCAGGCGCAAATGGATGACCGTCGCGCTGATCACCTGCTCGGGCCTCTCGAACGTCGGCCGGCTCACGACGGCCGTCGGACAGCAGCTGCTCATGCGCCGGCCCGGTCGGATCGAGTGGGTCCGGGCGCAGGCCGGGCTGGAGGCGATCGTAAACGCTGCTGACAACGCGGACCTTGTGATCGCGCTCGATGGGTGCGAGGACCGCTGCGGCAGCAAGAAGGCGGCCGAGGCAGGGGTCGAGCCAGCGGTCCTTATCAGGGCCATCGATCTCGGGATCGTCAAGGACGGTCGGGCAGAAGTGAAGTACAGCGAGATCCAGACGGTCATGCGGGCCGTGCTCGAGGCAGTGGAGATGCTATGATGCTTCCACTGTTCCGACTGCGAGTCAGCAGCCGGCGTGGTGGTCGAGATCCTTCTCCAGTCTCGGTGCTCTACACCTGGCGGACCTGTGAAGACCGTCATAGCCAGGAGGGTCGACGTGGCTGAAACACCGAAACGGCTCTCGTTCCTGGACCGGTACCTGACCATCTGGATCTTCCTCGCGATGGCGATCGGGATCGGGCTCGGGTACTTCGTCCCGTCGGTCCCGCAGATCATTACGGGCTTCTCGGTCGGCACGACCTCCATCCCGATCGCGATCGGGTTGATCGTGATGATGTATCCCCCGCTCGCGAAGGTACGGTACGAGCAGCTCGGCACCGTCTTCCGGGACCGGAAGATCCTGGGCTTATCCCTCGTCCAGAACTGGCTCGTCGGGCCCGTTCTGATGTTCGTGCTTGCCGTCCTCTTTCTCAGCGATCGACCCGAGTTGATGTACGGTCTGATCCTGGTCGGGCTCGCGCGGTGCATCGCGATGGTGATCGTCTGGAACGACCTGGCCGGAGGCAGCTGCGACTACTGTGCCGCAGTGGTCGGCCTGAACTCCGTCTTCCAGGTCTTCCTCTACTCGGTCTACGCGTACGTCTTCATCACGGTCCTGCCGCCACTGCTCGGTATCGGCGCCGGTTCGGCTGTCTCCGTCACGATCGCGGAGATCGCCGTCTCGGTCTTCGTCTACCTCGGAATCCCCTCCATCGCCGGCGCCGTGACCCGGTTCGCGCTTCTCCGCGCGAGGTCGCGCGAGTGGTACGAGACCCGTTTTATCCCGCGCATCTCGCCGCTCACGCTCATCGCGCTGCTCTTCACGATCATCGTGATGTTCTCGCTCAAGGGCGGATACATCGTCCAGGTGCCGCTCGATGTTGTCCGCGTGGCGGTCCCGCTCCTGGTCTACTTCATGGTCATGTTCTTCGCGTCATTCGCGATGTCCCACAGGCTCGGCGTCGACTATCCGCGGTCGGCAACCCTCTCCTTCACGGCCGCATCCAACAACTTCGAGCTCGCGATCGCGGTCGCAGTCGCCGTCTTCGGGATCGGCTCGCAGGTTGCGTTCGCGACCGTAATCGGCCCGCTTGTCGAGGTACCGGTTCTTATCGGACTGGTTAACGTCGCGCTCTGGATCAGGAAGCGGTGGTATCCCGGCGCTCAGGAGTCGGTCTGCACCGTCGACCAGGGGGTCGTATGAAGCGCGTCCTCTTCATCTGCACGCACAACGCGGGCCGGTCGCAGATGGCCGAAGGATATCTCCGGGCGCGGTACGGCGACCGGTACGAGGCGTTCAGCGCGGGCACGGTCGCTTCCACGGTCAGCCCGCTGACGGTTCGGGTCATGAGCGAGCTCGGGATCGATATCTCGGATCAGCGATCCAAGGACCTCGATGCGTTCATCGACACCGAGATGGACGTGGTCGTCACTGTCTGCGATGCGGCCGCAGCAGCCTGCCCGATGTTTCCCGGTGCAAAGCGAACAATCCACGCGAGCTTTCCCGACCCGGGGGCCGCCACCGGGACCGACGAGGAGCGGCTGGCCGCGTTCCGGTCGGTCCGCGATGAGATTGCAGCCTGGATCGACGCCTCGTTCGGCGGCGCAGCGCCCTTGTGACCTGCACGATGACACCCCCCGTCGGCATGCTCCGGCTCCGACCTTCTCGGCGATACGCTAGGAAATGGCATTAGAGAATTCAAACTAAATTAAAATCGGAAGGGATAAGCCCATTGAAGATCTGACAGGCTGCACCGAGGCGGAAAGGTGCGACGTGGATGGTGGTAGTGGTGGCCTTCAGGGAAGACGCGACACTCCGTACTCAGGCTCATAAGAAGCGTGTACCCTTCGAGGGGGCGGCGGCGTGGTGATCTACGGTGTTCTTCAACTCCCTTCCCTTCATCTTTCTCTTCCTTCCGCTGGTCGCAGGTACCTACTTTCTTCTTGGGGGTAAACGAGGGCAGCTCGTCCTGGCAGCTGCCTCACTCTTCTTCTACTTTCAGTTGATACCCGAGTACCTTCCCCTCTTCCTCGTCTCGATCGCGTTCAACTACACCATCGGGTGGTTGCTGATCAGATCGAGGCAGCATCCCGGACGAGAATCGCTGTTGCCGTACGTCCTCTGGACCGGAATCCTCGTTGATCTTGGTCTCCTCGGCTACTACAAGTACTTCAACTTCGCGATCTTCAATCTAAACTCGTTCTTCGAACTCTCGGCCTCCCTCCAGGAGATCATCCTCCCGCTCGGGATCTCGTTCTTCACCTTTACCCAGATCGCCTTCATCGTGGATGCATACCGCGGGAATGTCGCGCGTATCAGCCCGCTCTCCTACGTCCAGTTCGTCTCGTTCTTCCCGCACCTGATTGCCGGACCGATCTACCACCATGCCGCCATGATCCCCCAGATGGAGGACGCAACGAGGGTACATCCGGACTGGACCAACGTCAATCTCGGCGTCTTTTTCTTCTTCTTCGGGCTCGCCAAGAAAGTGATCATCGCCGACACGCTCGCGACCGTCGCGACCCCGATCTTCCACGCGGTGGCATCCGGAGGCATACCCATGCTCCTCGAATCATGGACCGGCGCACTTGCGTATACGCTCCAGATCTACTTCGATTTCTCGGGGTACTGCGACATGGCCATCGGGATCGCCCTCCTCTTCAACATCCGGTTCCCCCTCAACTTCTTCTCGCCGTACAGGGTAACGTCGCTTATCGACTTCTGGCGCAGCTGGAATATCACCCTCTCCAACTTTCTGCGAGATTACGTATACATCCCGCTTGGCGGCAACCGCGTCGCCCTCCCGAACCAGCTCTGGAACCTCATCGTTACCATGCTCATCGGCGGCCTCTGGCACGGAGCCGGGTGGACGTTCATCATCTGGGGCGGACTGCATGGCATCCTTCTTGCAGGCAACCACCTCTGGAGAAAGACAGGGATCGTACTCAATACGTACGTGAACTGGATCGTGACCTTTCTCGCGGTGATCGTCGCGTGGGTCTTCTTCCGGGCCGACTCGGTGGAGAGCGCGATGAGCATCCTGAACGGGATGATCGGGGGAAACGGCGTGAGCATGCCTCCCTTCGTGCCCGGGTTCGGATCGATCGTCCATTCGGGAGCGCTCCCCCTCTCAAACGTGAACCCCGTCGTGGCGGTTGTGAGCATCGCCGCGGCACTCGGGATCGTCCTCTTCCTCCCGAATCTCTATGATATGACCCGAACCTTTGAGACCGCACTCGCGAGCCACAAACAATACCAGGTGCGTCGGATCGATCCATTGGGGCTGCGGATCTCGTACGGGCTGACGAGCCGCTGGTCCGTGATCGTCGCAGTCGTGGCGTTCGTTGCGATCATCTCGGTACAGACGACGTCCGAGTTCCTGTACTTCCAGTTTTAGGCATCAGCGAAAGGCGTCGGGGTCGCAGCCACAGGTCCGTTCGACCGGGCGAAGGTGGCGCTCCTCCGTTCGCGCGCATCGATCGCAGAGGTACACGATGCCGTGGCGGGGGTGGATGGCCCTGATGAAGGAGGTTCCGGGAGCTCCGCAGAGAGTACAGAACATGCGTGGCAGCCCCAGTCGACGAATTCGGACAGATCGCCTCTTGGCGTTCAAGTATTGTTAACACTTCGATGCCACGCAGGACCGCGAAGGACCCGATCCATCTCTCTCCCGGGAGGCACGGCACCGGCAGAGTTATGGCGTGCCGGATGAACCCGCTCCTATGGCAACCATCCTCGTCGCGTATGCGTCGAAGAACGGCGCGACGGCGGAGATCGCCGGCTGGATCGGCGACGCCCTCCGTCGCACCGGAGCGACGGTCGATGTCCGGGCCGCCAACGACGTACTGACTCTCGAGGGGTTCGACGCTGTCGTGGTCGGCGGTCCGATCTACATGGGGCGCGTGCTCAAACCCGTCCCGTCCTTCTTCTCCCGCAACCGTTCCGCACTCGCCGCGAAACCGGTTGCGCTCTTCCTTTCGGGTACCTCTCTCGGCAAGGGCGACCCCGAGGCGGATCGGAAGGGGCGGTTACTCGCCGACGCGGTAGCGGAGGGTGTCCCTGTCGCCGCGCTCGGTCTCTTCGGTGGCAGATTCTCCATAGGGGGGATGCCCCTGATCGGACGGTTTCTCAAGGACGAGGAGAAGGAGAAGGATACGCGCGACCGGCCGGCCATCGAGGCCTGGGCCGATGGGCTCCCCACCCGTCTCGGCCTCTGATCACTCCGACTCGTCGGCCGGTTTGGGGAAGAGGACGTCGCGGTTGTACGCGACGAGCAGGAGCGCGAAGAGAAGCAGCGGCAGGTCGATGGCGAGGAGCCGGCCGACGCCGGTGTGGCCGACGAGCAGGTTGTAGAGCCCGTGGAGCATGACCGCGACCGTGTACAGGCCGAAGAGGATCGAGGGCAGGGACCGGCGGGAGAAGCCGTAGGTCAGGAAGATCCCGTAGCCGATGATCGCGGTCATGCATCCATGCATCACGGAGGTCGTGACCCCGCGCATCACCGCGTAAACGACAGCGCCGGCGCCGACAAGCTCGAAATGCGTTACGAAGACATAGTTCTCAAGGATTGCGAAGCCGAAACCCGAGGCCATGGCGAGCACGAGCAGCTCCTTGGAGTATCGCCGCCCGAACACCAGCAGGAGCACGAAGAGCGGCAGAGCCTTCATGAACTCCTCGACGATCGGCGCCATGGTCACCTCGGGTATCACCGCGCTCGAGGCGAAGGCGATGTAGAGGTTGTAGTTGATGTAGTACGAGATCACGCCCGCCGTCAGGCCCCAGGTCAAGAACGCGAGAACTCGCCGCTGCCCGCCCTCGAGGAAGATGAGGAGGAAGAAGAGCGGCAGCGATGCCGCAAGGTAGAACTCGAGGATCATTCGACCTTGCCTCCCGTATATTGGAGGAATGCGATTGCGAAGAGCGAGAATGTGATCGCCGCCAGCGCACCAGCCGCGTTCGTGACCCACGGGGGGTCCGGAAGCGTGGAGTCGAGGGAGTTCATCAGGTGTGCGAGCACGCAGACGACGGTGGCCGCGAGGAGGACCGGGTGACGGTATACCGAGCGAAGTAGGCCCGACGAGAGGAGGGCGGCGGAGAGCGCGAACATGACGAAGGTGGTCAGGGTCTTCGCGTTCGGGCCGAGCACGGCGACGAGCCAGAGCCCGGCCGCGAGCAGTGGAAGGGCGATCGGAGCCGCGGCCCACGCCGGGAGGCGGTTGCGCGGGAGCCCTTCCTGGAATCCAGCGATCAGAAAGAGAAAGACACCTGCAAACCCGAGGTCGGCGAGGGTCGGGTAGTTCAGGCCCGAACCAATCAGGATGAAGAATGCGTACCAGAACGCGTTCGCAAGGGTCCATGTCGCCCCGGCGAACGCTCCGTGCGCGAGCAGCATGTCGGGCCCACGGCGGAAGTATGACCACGCTGCGGCCCCGGCCGCGACCGCACTCGCCGTCAACTGGATCGCGTTCCCGATATCCTGGTACGCAGCGGGCATCTGTCCACGCAGCAGCACGACGTAAGCGAGGAGCCCGACCGAGGCCGCGAGGAGGAGCCAGGTCGCGCCGCGGAAGAGGGCATCCGTATACTTCGACGCGCCAGGGATATTCACGATCTGATTGTGGGTTCTCCCAGGCAAAAACAATCACTCTGACCGGCACCAATAACCCCGACCGAGAGAGAGATCGATCTGGATCTGAGCCGCGGTATCATGGCGACGGACTACCTCTCGCGAATCAGGGCGGCCGGTGCCGAGCTGTTGCCGTTCCTCGGCCCCGGCCTGATCCTGGGCATGTCCTCGGCCGGATGGGTCGGGATCCTGGTCTTCCTCTCGCTGGGGGCGGAGTTTGGGTACGCTCTCCTCTGGGCGGTCGCTGGCGTCATCATCTACAAGTATGCGTTCACGACCGGGATCGCCCGGTACACGGTCGCGACCGGCGAGAATATCTACGCCGGCCTCCGGCGGATTCCCGGGCTCGGCAAACTGGAGGTACTCTTCATCGGAGCGATCTACGTGGTCGAGATCGTCTACCATGGGGGCGGGGCCGTTGTCGCAGCGAGTTTGCTGGCTTCGATGCTGCCGGCGAGCATCCCCGTCCAGCTCGCGATGGTCGCGATCTTCGTCATTATCAGCCTGATCCTCTTCCTGAACTCCTACCCGCTCTTCAAGCGTCTGATGGTGATCGCCGGCCTCATCATCGTTGCCGGTATGTCCGTCAATATTCTCTCGCTCTATATCTCCCCGATGGAGATCATCGATGGCCTCTTCCTTCCCCGTGTCGGCAACGAGGACCACCTCTACTCGGCCGGTGTCATCATGTGCTCGCTCGGGACCGGGCTCTCGCTCCTCTGCTATACGATGTGGCTTCAAAAGCAGCTCGGCGACCGCCACGGGGAGGCTTTCTACCGGGCGCACATGCGCTCCGTACGTTTCGACCTGACCCTCGGGTTCGCGCTCCTCGCCATCCTCTCGTTCTTCTACATCACCATCGGGTTCGTGGTGCTGAACGAACACGGCATGCCCGCGTTCGAACAGGAACTGATGGTCCGGGTGATCGGGCACACGCTCGACGTCGTCCCGTTCGGGATGGCCGTCTTCGTGATCACGTCCTTCCTGACACTCTTCGTCTATCTGATCGGCGCCATGGACGGGCGTGCACGGGCGATTGCAACGATCGTGAAGCAGACGGGGCGGACGCGCGTCTCCGAGGACTGGCTGTATCGGTTCGTCATCGTCGCCTTCGCGGCGATCTTCATCGGCTTCAGCTACGTCGGCTCGAAGTACACGATAAAGGACGTGCTGACGATCTCGGTCTTTGTCTTCGGGCTCGTCGGCTTCATGCTCCTCTGGCTCGACCGACGGCTACCCGCATACGCGCGCGGCTCGCGCCTCTGGTACGGTGTTATGCTGATCGGGTCCGTTCTCTTTCCCGTTGGCGCCGTGCTGTACGCGCAGATGTGAACCGACGCCTGGAACTCTAGAAGCAGAAAAGGTTGGATGTAGTCGGGTTATGGTGGATAGGGGCTGTTTGTGATGATGCTCCCGGAGAGGAACCCGATGTCGACCCCCAGCAGCGTGGCGG
This sequence comes from Methanospirillum sp., assembly GCA_039679395.1. Classification (GTDB taxonomy): domain Archaea; phylum Halobacteriota; class Methanomicrobia; order Methanomicrobiales; family Methanospirillaceae; genus UBA288. The sequence continues at coordinate 27,280 of JBDKUZ010000085.1, forward strand.
CCGTCAAACCGACGACCACCGCCAGTATCCCGGCGATAGCGATAATCAGAGTGTCGCGACGCTCCATGCACTTCAATGTGCATTTCGGGTATATATGAATTGCTATTTCGTCGGAGACCGATACACCGCGTTCCTGCCGTTTCGGTAGTCCTGCCAGATGATCGCACCGTCCGCGATCGAAGGCCAACCCTGGTCGTCCGACTGCGTGCAGACAGGGTACTCCGTTCCTGTCGTGATATTGTACGCGTAGATGTCCCAGTTGCGGTTGCGCCCGTCGACCCAGACCACGAGGTCGTCCTGGATCTGCGGGTACCACTGCCTCGCGGAGTCGTTGCAGATGACCCGCTCCTCGCCTGCCCCGAGGTCGTAGAGGTAGATGTCGAACCCTCCGCCCGACCGGAAATCCTGCCAGACGATCCGGCCGTTCGACACGGATGGACGCCATTGTCCCCGCCGGTTGTCGCAGACGACGCGCTCTCTCCCGGTCGTGAGGTTCAGCGCGTAGATATCCCCCGCGGTCTCGTATCCCCGCCGGTAATCCTCCCAGACGACCTCGTCGCCGTCGATGTCGGCGTTGTACTGAGTCAGGGGCTGAACGCAGATCGGTAGCTCGGTCCGATTCAGGAGATCGTAGCCGTAGATGTCGGGGTCGCCGTTTCGCTCGTCGGTCCAGACCACGACGTCGCCCGAGATCGCCGGGTCGGATTGCTTTGCCGGGTTCGTGCAGATTGATATCTCTTCGCCCGTCGAGAGGTTGGCGAGGTAGATATCCCAGTTCCCGTTCCGCTTGTCCTGCCAGACCACGCGGTCTCCCGAGATTGAGGGCGCGAACTCCAGGGACGTGACCTCCGTGATCCGTTCGAGCGTTCCGTTCGTCAGGCTGAGCGACGCGATCCCGGAGCGCCCGCCCAACCGGTGCTCCTCCCAGACCACGCGGTCGCCGTCCACGACCGGGTAGAGCGGGTTCGACCCTTCGGGGGAGATGCGGACGCCGTCGTAGAGGGCAACCGGAGGAACCCCGCCCGCGATGCTCGGTGCCAGGAGAAGAGCCGCGGCGACAATAAGCACGGCTCCTATTGCAGCGCCGATGAGCATCTGCCGGCGGTCCATGGTCCCTCGCAGGAGGGTGTGCCGTGGGGCGTGCTAATCGTTCCGGTCCACGCCCCGGACTCCCTTTCAGGAGAGGTCCTTCTTCTTGAGCGAGTACACCGCCGGTCCGTGGATTACCTGGCCGTCTGCGCGGTACCGCGAGCCGTGGCACGGGCATGCCCAGGCCTTCTCGGCCGGATCCCACTCCACAGTGCAGCCCATGTGTTGACAGGCCGGGTCGAGCGTATGGAGGACACCCGCATCGTCGCGGTACGCCGCGACCTTATGGCTGTGGATGGTGAGGATCGCCCCGTCCCCCGGGCGGAGCCGGTCGGGGTCGTGCCCCTCGGAACGGATCAGGCCCGTCACGAGCTGGGTGGTCACGTTCGCGCCCTGCGTCACGAACTCCCTGGCAGAGGCCGTCGGCTTGAATCGGAGCGGATCGAAGACCCCGGTCCACGGGTTCGGCCGACCCATGATCAGATCCGTGAGGATCCGGCCGGCGACGGTGCCATGGGTCATGCCCCATTTCTTGAAGCCGGTTGCGACGTAGACATGCGGCGTCTCGTGCGCGAGCTGTCCGATGTATGGAACGCCGTCGAGAGTGATGTTGTCCTGGGTCATCCAGCGGTACCGATACTCACGTACGGGGTAGAGCGCGTCGATGAATCGTTCGAGGACCCGGTAATACTTTCGCGTGTCTCCCCCCTGCCCGGCCCGGTGTTCCTCGCCCGAGACAAGGACGAGCTCGCCCTCGCCATCGCCGAGGGGCTGGGACCGGAGCGAACGGGTCGGTTCCTCGGCGCTGATGAACATTCCGTCGGGGAACGGCGTCTCGAGCACGACGCCGAGGACGTACGAGACGGACTGGTACATGCGCGTATAGTAGAGCCCCGGCCGATCGTGGAACGGCCAGTGGGTCGCGATGATCACGTCGTCGGCACGGACCGTGCCGGCCGTGGTCTTCACCGCGACTGGCTCGCCCTCGGTGAGGGCGAGGGCGCGAGTCTGCTCGTAGATCGCCGATCCTCCGCCCGGGATGGTCCGGGCGAGCCCGAGCAGGTACTTTCTCGGGTGGAACTGGGCCTGGTTGTCCATCCGGATCGCGCCCTCGCTGTGAATGGGGAGGGGAAGATCCTCGACGAAATGGACGGGCAGACCGAGCCTTGTTGCGGCGTCGACCTCGTCGAGCACCCGCTTACGCCCGTGATTCGACTGGGCATACGTATACGACGGCCGCCGAACGAGGTCGCAGTCGATCCCGTTCTCCGCTGCCATGCCCTCGACAAGCTCGATTGCGGTCCGGTTCGCATCGGCGTACTGCCGGGCCCGCTCCATTCCGAACCGGTCGATCAGGTCCGCGTAGCAGAGCTGGTGGAGTGCGGTCACTTTCGCGGTCGTATGGCCGGTCACATCGCGCGCGATCCGGTCCGCCTCGATCACGACGACGCTCTTCCCGGCCTGCTTGAGCAGGGTCGCGGCGGTCAGCCCGGCGATCCCGCCGCCGATCACGGCGACGTCAGCCCGGATATCGGCAATCGCCTCCGGGTATTCCTGACCTGGTGCGCTTTCTATCCAGTACGAAGCCGCCCTGCCGGGCAGCCTCTCTATCTCGGGTTCCTCGTTTGGCATGGTGCACCTCCGGGACCGACCCATGGCCATTGCGTCACTGGAGGGCCGGTTGCATCCTCTACGGATAATCGCTACTTAAGTATTCCCTACCCGATCCCCGCCGGCTCATGAGTCTGCGAATGCCAGAGAGGAGCCCCAATCGCGCCAGCTCGTGCGACGAGGATCGTTACAGGCCTGTCAGGACCAGCACGAGATGCGCTTTGAGTCGCTCCACCTGGGACGCGACCCATTCGGGGGGCTTCTCGGGCGTCGCGTCATACACGATGAAGGTCGGCAACACCGTCATTCCCGCATACGAGAGGGTGTTGACGCTGATCGGTACCAGAAGCTCCCGGATCCCGCTCTGGCTCTCCGTCGGGTGATTCTCCTCGGGGGCCTCGAGGGTAGTGACAATCAGGGCCTTCTTGCCGCGCAGAAACGGCTGGCGCGCCGCACCCCCGGTGTCCGCGGCGAAGCCGAACGAGAGGACGCGGTCGAACCAGCCCTTCAGGATCGCCGGGACCGAGGACCACCAGAGCGGGAACTGGAAGATCACCAGATCGGCGTCCCGGAGCTTCTCGAGTTCGACTGCCACGTCCGCGGGGACCTTGGCGTTGGAGAGCGAGCGGCGGATCTCGACGTTCACGATGAACCGTTCGGCCACGGCGCGGTCCGGGAAGTCGCGCTCGTCGAGTACGGGGCGGAAGTCCATCCTGTAGAGGTCCGAGTCGTTGACGGTGTGTCCCATCGACGCGAGCATCCGCTCCGCTTCCGCCCGGAGTGCGGCGTTCAGGGATCGAGGGTCGTCGGGGTGGGCGTAGACATACAGTACGTTCATGGTCGATCCTTCAAACCCGTTAGAAGCCATTCGAGGCTATAAGGGTTCCTGGGCGACCGCCTCGCTCGCGGATCGGAGACACCTTTTTTATCACCGGCGCCATATCCTCGCCGATCATGACCGGGCTCCGGTACTTCTTCGGCGAGCGTCCCCGCTTCAGGCACGAGTTCGAGCAGCTGCAGGAGCTCGGCGACGTCGTGAAAGGCGCCGACCTTCCGGGCCCGATCTATCTTGCCTCGAACTTTCTCCTCGCCAACGGCGAGATCGACTGCCTGCTCCTGATGCCGCGCGGCATGGTCCTGCTCGACCTGAAGGCATACCAGGGCGAGGTGCATGGCGCGGAAGAGGGCGAGTGGTGGGTCGACGGCCCGGACGGAGAGATGGTGCCCCTGAAGACGAACCTCTTCCACCAGCTCCGGACCCACCGGTTCGATCTTGCCAACCGCCTGCTCCGGATTCGCGAGACCGCCTTCCCGCAGATCGAGGAGAAGGACCTGATGAAGGTCGGGGCCTGGGGCTACTTCAAACGCGGCTCGACATACTCCGGGGGGGAGATCGACCGCGACCGGGTCAAGTGGTTCGACATCGTGACGGCCGACACCATCGCGGAACGGCTGATGCTCGTCGATGCCGGGTTCACGATCGGGGAGAAGGAGATGGATGCGATCGTCGGAGCGCTCCACCTCACGCCCTCGGACGGGTTCGTGTCGTCGGCGAATGGATCCGAGCAAAACCTCCCTGCGCCGGAGACAGGAACCCCGCCCGCCGCGACGAGCCTCGAGACGGCGCTCGTGGACCGGATGGACGCGATCGTCGCGCGCATGGAGGCGATCCCCGGTGCGATCGCGGGGCTCGTCCGGCCTGCCGAGACCTGCGAAGCACCGCCTCCGGCGGCCGTCTCGCCGGGTATGGAGATCCCCGGAGGATGTTCGGACGCAATCGGCCCCGACGAGTCCGACGCCCCGCCCGCCGAGCGGATCCGCCGCTTTGTCTGCGAACGCTACGCCGCCCCGGCACGGCGCGAGGGGAGAGCGGAGTTCGAGCTGACATCGGGAGAGGTCCACCGCGAGATGGGCCTTTCGAACCAGATGCCCGCGGTTTGCGGCGCGCTCCGGAGCCGTCGGCTCGAAGAAGAGTGCGATCTCGAACTCGTGGAAGAGGTCCGGTCGGTCCGCATGCGCGAGAACAGCGCGACCAACCGGTTCGTTTACCGGGTTCGGTAGTGATTCCTCCGGTCAGAGGATGAAGTTTATCGCGAGTCCCGTTCCTCCGTACAGATAACGTGAAGGTACGATGACGAAGGGAACCAGTGGGATGCAGACAGCCGGAACCGGGCTGGCCATCGGGGTGGCTCTCGGCCTCATTGTCGGAATGATGATCGACCAGCTCGGCCTCGGCATCGCACTCGGCGCCGCCTTCGGCCTCGTCTTCGGAGCAATCGCCGAGCAGTCGGGAAAGCAGTCCGAGAACAAAGTCGGTCCCGAGGAGTGATGCCGTCGGCCTCGCGCCGACATTTGAGCTCGGAGATCGGGACGAACTGATCGTTCGCGGGAAGAACGCGACACGAGACGCAGCCGACCTGCCAATGCATCCCCAATTTAGAAATAGAAGGATCTGTACCGTCCCGTCACCCGGCTGCTCGCCCTACTTGCCGGCAGCGCCCTTTGCTATCATCTCCCGCATCATCTTGAGGGTCTCGACCTTCTGTTGCCCGATCTGCATCTTCGCCTCGATGTAGAGTATCTTCTTGTCGATCATCCTCAGGATCATCGTGCGAGTCTGGTCCTCGTCGAGGTAGTCCCACGC
>JBDKUZ010000086.1:0-17714 GCA_039679395.1 Methanospirillum sp.
CGGAGAGCCAGTAGCGGTACGTCGGGTGGACACCGCCGTCGTCGACGCTGCCCCCACTCGTTAATGAGTCGCCGACCGCGACGATGCGGGTCGCGGCGTCCGCGGAGGCCCCGGTCACGAGGACGAACAGGACGACGGCGGTCGCAATGAGCCACACTGGGCGTGCATGAGCTCCTCTGTGAGTCATCGCATCCATCTTCACAGGTACTCGTGCCGGCAAAGATTAAGCCTGTGGTGACCCTGCGCCGACAGGCTGAAATGGCCATACGCCGAGAAACGCCCATGCAGAGTCGTGTTCGGGGGGCGCTCGGCCTCCGGTTCGAGCCGGTCGCCGTCCTCTTCCGGGACGAGCGGCCGGAGAAGGCGCTCGGGTTTGCCGACGGCAGGCGGGGATGCGTGATGTGGCTCTTCGCGCAGGCCGCGCTGGGCAGAACGGTCGCGCTCTCGCGCGAGACGATCGGCTGTCCGGGCGGTGCGGTCGGGCTCGGGTTCGCAGACGGCTTTCCCGATGTGGAGCGGCACTCGTACTTCCTGAGTGTCGGTGTCGAGGGGACGGGCGCGCCCGAGCGCCTCGTCGAGCAGGCGAGGGCCATGCCCGAGTCGCCGATGAAAGAGCACCTGCTCCACGGCGAGCGGTACTGGAAGGACCCGGCGGCGGCAACGGCCTTCCTCTCCATGCTCCCGAAGATCCCCGCGCCGCCGGCGTGGGTGGTGCTGATGCCGCTCTCAGCTCTCCCCCCCGGCGAGGAGGCGGCGGTCGTGGTCTTCGTCGCGAGCCCGCTCCAGCTCGCGGGGCTGGTCACGCTCGCGAACTACCGCCGGCCCGAGGCCGACGGCGTGATCGCGCCCCCCGGGGCGGGCTGCATGCAGTTCCACCTCTGGGCCGTCGCGGAGGGCGAGCGCGAGTTCCCGCGGGTGGTGATCGGACTCATCGACCCGACGGCGCGGCTTGCGGTGAAGAAGACGCTCGGGACGGACGTCCTGACCGTGGCCGTACCGTGGCGGCGCTACCTCGAGTTCGAGGAGGACGTCCCCGGCTCGTTCCTCGAGACGGGAGAGTGGCGGGAGCTCTCGAGCTGAGGGCGTCTCCCGAGAAAAAAAGCGAAGTCAGGCGGTGCCGGGACCGCTCTTCTCTTTCTCCCGGTACCCGTCGAGGAGCAGGGACGCCACGTGCCGGACGGGCCGGTCCGTGTGGCTCCGGATGTGGAACTCGCAGAAGGGGCAGGAGGTGATCACCTGCTCCGCGCCCGTCGCGGCGATCGCCTCGCCCCTGCGCTCGCCGAGCGCGGCCGCTTCCTCGGGCCGTCCCGCCTTGACCCCGCCGCCCGAGCCGCAGCAGTACGCGGGCATCTCGACGAGGTCGGCGACCTGACGAATCAGGGCCCGCGGCTGCTCGGAGATTCCCTGCCCCCGGAGCAGGTGGCAGGGGTCGTGGTAGGTGACCGTCAGGGGCAGGCGGGCCGGCGGCTCGATCCCGAACTCGGCGAGCACCTCGTTGAAGTCCATCACGCGGAAGGGGAGGTCGCCGTAGTCGTTCTTCAGGGTCGAGCCGCAGCCGGCGCACATGGTCATCACGACCGGGTACGGCGCGAAGGCCTCGCGGTTCGCCGCCTGGAGCCGGGCGAGGTCTTCGGTCTGGCCCGTCCGGATCAGGGGCGAGCCGCAGCAGACCTGCCCGGGCGGGATCACGACCCGAATGCCGTTTCGTCGGAGGACCTCGATCGCGTCGAGCGCGGTCTCGGGGAGGCGCATGGAGTACATGCACCCGACGAAGAACGCGACCTCGCCGCGGACCGGGCCGTACGGTTCGAGCACGGTCTCGACCCGCTCGAAGAGCGGCGTGACGGTCCGGGCCACGGACCGGCCCGTCTGCCGGACGAGGTCCGCGACTTCGGCGTGGCGGGGCAGGGTCATGCCCCGCCGGTTCGCCTCGGCCCGGAGCCGCTCGATCGCCTTGCCGGGGATCCGGATCTCCTTGGGGCAGACCTCGGCGCAGGCCTGGCACGAGGTGCAGGCGAAGAGGCCGTCGGCGTCCGCCTGGGCGATCCGGTCGGCGGCGTCGCGGGGGTCGAGACCGAGCCGCTCGAGCTGCCGCATCGCGGTCGGGCCGGCAAAGTCCGTGACCGCGACGGCCGGGCAGACCGAGATGCACGAGCCGCACTCGATGCAGTTGCAGAGCTCCTTGAGGCGGTCGACCGTCGCCGCGTCGGGGAGAGCGCCCGCGCCGCCCGGCAGGAGGGCCGCGATCCGCGCGAGGCGCGGAACGAGGTCGACCACCAGGTCCCGGACCACGGGGAGATCGAGGGGCTCGATCACGTCGCCCTCGACGACCGGGGTCATGCAGGCGAGCGCGGGCTTCCCGTTGACCTTCACCGCGCACGAGCCGCACTGGCCCGAGCCGCAGCAGTAGCGGTACGCGAGGGTGGGATCCTGCTCGTGGGCGGCGTGGAGCGCATGCAGCACCCGCGCCCCCTCGTGGAGCTCGACCGTGTACGGCTGGAGCCGCGCCGGTTCGCCCGAGGCGGGGTCGAACCGCGAGACGAGGATCGTGACCGCGGTCATCGCGCCGCCTCCTCGATGCCCTCGCTGGTGAGGGAGAGGTAGGTGTGGCTGTATGGCGACTGGTCCGGGGGCAGACTGCAGGTGGCATCGCGGCGCATGTGGGCCCCGCGGCACTCGGGCCGGAGAAGCGCGGCGCGGCAGATCAGGGATCCCAGCAGGACCATGTTCGCGGCCGTGCAGCACTCGAGCAGGTTCCGCTCGGAGATCGCCCCCAGGCGCTCGTTCCGCAGCACCTGGATATCGGCGAGGGCCTTCGAGAGGCCGTCCCCGGTCCGGAAGATCCCCGCGCCCTCCCACATGGTCCGCTTGAGGCGGCGCACGACCGAGGCCGGCGGCTCCTCGCCGTCGAGGTACTCGTCGAACCGCTGTCGGAGCGCGCCGAGCTGCCGCTCGATCGCGGGCGTGACGGCCTTTGTCCGCTCGGGGCTCGTCCCTGCCGAGAGCCCGGCCCGCCGGCCGAAGACCTGGGTCTCGGCGAGCGCGTTCCCACCGAGCCGGTTCGCGCCGTGAACGCCGCCCGAGCATTCGCCGCAGGCGTAGAGCCCGGGGAGCGTGGTCGCGCACGCGGGCGTGATCCGGAGTCCGCCCATGATGTGGTGGGCCGTCGGGGCGACCTCCATGGGCTCGGTCCGGATGTCCACGCCGAAGGCGAGGAACTGCTCGAGCATGATCGGCAGGCGCTCCTCGACCTGCTTGGCAGGGAGGTGGGTCACGTCGAGCCAGACCCCGCCGCGGGGCGTGCCACGCCCCTCGAGGATCTCGGTCGCGATCGCGCGGGCGACCACGTCGCGGGTCGAGAGCTCCTTCTTCACGGGATCGTACCGCTCCATGAACCGCTCGTTCCGGCTGTTGAGCAGCCAGCCGCCCTCGCCGCGGACGGCCTCGGTGACGAGCCGGCCCCGGGCGTCGTACGGGTGGATCGCGCCCGTCGGGTGGAACTGGACCATCTCCATATCGATCAGCTCGGCGCCCGCGCGGTACCCGAGCGCGTACCCGTCGCCCGTGCCCGAGGAGGAGTTGGTGGAGATATCGTAGACCTGCGTCCCCCCGCCCGTCGCGAGGACGACCGCGTCGGCGAGGTAGACGCCGAGCGCGCCGTCCCGGTCGAGGGCCGCGGCACCGGCGCACCGGCCCTCCTCGAGCAGGAGCTCGACGGCCGCCGTCTCGTGCACGACCTCGACGTCGGTCGCGGCGAGCCGGTCCATCAGGGTCTGCATCATCTCGTGCCCGGTCCGGTCGCCGGCGTAGCAGGTCCGCGGGAACTGCTGACCGCCGAAGGGGCGCTGGGCCGCGCCGCCCTCGGGGCCGACGTCGAAGACCGCGCCCCAGGCGATGAGCTCGCGGATCCGGTCGGGGGCTTCGCTGACGAGCGCCTCGACCAGGGCCGGGTCGTTCAGGTACGCCCCGCCCTTCAGAGTGTCCGCGACATGGAGATCGTGACCGTCGCCATCGCGGAGGACGGCGTTGTACCCGCCCTCGGCCATGGGCGTGCATCCGCCCTTGCCGGCGATCGTCTTCGAGAGCAGCAGCACCCGGCCGTGCTCCGCAGCCTCGATCGCGGCCCGCACGCCCGCGCCGCCGCTCCCGATCACGAGCACGTGCGCGGTCCGAACGCCGTTTTCCACCATCTTGAAGAGGATTGGGGGCAGAGTATGATAAAGAATGGCGAGGGGGACAGAGAGGGATCCATGCGGTATCTGATGAAGTTCGGCGGCACCTCGGTCGTCGACGGCCCGTCGATCGACCAGACGGTGGGGATCGTCGCAGCGCACCGGCGCGCCGGCCACGAGGTCGCGGTCGTGGTCTCGGCCATGCGCGGGGTGACCGACGGGCTGATCGCCTGCGCCGTCGAGATGGCGTCGGACCCGAGCCCCGACCCCGCTCCATTCCTCGCGGCCGTGCGCGAACGGCAGGCGAGAGCGCTCGCCGAGGTCGCTCCCGACTACGCGGACGCAGCCCTCGCGACGATCGACGAGCGGCTCGTCTCCCTCGCGAACATCCTCCAGGCGGTCCACGCGCTCCGCGAGCTGACGCCGCGGTCGCGGGACTACATCATCTCGTTCGGCGAGCGGTTCAGCGCGGTCGTAGTCGCGGCGGCCCTGCGGCAGCAGGGGATCGCCGCCGTACCGCTCGACGGCTGCCAGGCCGGCATCCTCACGGACGACTGCCACGGCGCGGCCATGGCTCTCCCCGAGTCCGGGCCGCGGATCCGCGAGCGGGTCGTCCCGCTCCTCGCGGACCGGGTGCCGGTGATCATGGGCTTCATGGGCTGCACGCGGGGCGGTTCGGTCACGACGCTCGGCCGTTCGGGCTCGGATTACTCGGCCGCCGTGCTCGCGGCCGGGATCGACGCGGACGAGTGCTGGATCTGGACCGACGTCGACGGCGTGATGACCTCGGACCCGCGCCTGATCCCCGACGCCCGGGTGATCCCGGCCGTCTCGTACCTCGAGGCGATGGAGCTCTCGTACTTCGGGGCGAAGGTGCTCCACCCGCGGTCGATCGAGCCGGCCATGGCTGCGGGGATCGCCATCCGGGTCAAGAACACCTTCAACCCCGACTACGCCGGTACGGTCCTCGTCGCGAGCGGCGTGCCGTCGCGCCGGGTGGTGAAGGCCCTCACCTTCATCGACAGGGTCGCGCTGGTCAACTGCAACGGAGCCCAGATGATCGGCCGGCCGGGCGTGGCGAACGCGATCTTCGCGGCGCTCGCGGAGCGTGCGGTCAACGTGATGATGATCTCGCAGGGGTCGTCCGAGGCGAACATCTCGCTGATCATCGACGAGGGGCACCTCGAGGCTGCCACGGAGGCGCTGACGCCGCTCGTCGCGGCCGGGCTCTTTCGCGAGCTCTCGTCCGACCGGGACGTGGCGGCCGTGGCCGTGGTGGGCTCGGGGATGGCCGGCGCGCCGGGCACGGGCGGCCGGATCTTCACGGCCCTCGGCGAGCACGGGATCAACGTGATGATGATCTCGCAGGGCTCGTCCGAGGCAAATATCTCGTTCGTGGTCCGGGCAGGCGACGGTCCGCGGGCCGTCCGGGCCCTCCACGATGAATTCCGGCTCTCGGAGCGGTGCGATGACGAATAGTTACCGCGAGGCCGGCGTCGATATCCGGCTCGAGGCCGACGGTGTCGCGTCCCTCGTCCGCGAGCTGACCTATCGACGCACTGGGCCGTATGCGCCCGTCGGCGGGGTCGGGCACTTTGCCGGCATGATCGAGTTCGGGCCGTACGTCCTCGCGCTCGCCACGGACGGGGTCGGGACCAAGATGATGATCGCGGACGCGGTCCGGGACTGGTCCACGGTGGGGATCGACTGCATCGCGATGAACGCGAACGACCTCTACGTCATGAACCTCGAGCCCGTCGCGTTCGTCGATTACATCGCCTGCGACCACGTGGACCCCGGCAGAATGGCCGAGATCGGGCGCGGGCTGAACGAAGGGGCGAGGCTCGCGAACCTCTCGATCGTCGGCGGCGAGACCGCGACGCTGGCCGGGCTCGTCAACGGCCTCGACCTCGCCGGGGCCGTGCTCGGCGTCCAGCGGCGCGACCGCGTGATCTCGGGCGATGCCTGTCGGCCGGGCGACCTCGTGGTCGGTCTCCCGTCCTCGGGGGTCCACTCGAACGGGCTCTCGCTCGCACGGCGGATCGCCGAGGCGCACGGGGGATACGATCTCCCCTTCGGCGCCTCGACCCTCGGGCGCGAGCTGCTGACGCCGACCCGGATCTACAGCGAGGTCCTCGGGCTCGCCGAGCGGCACGAGATCCACGGCATGTGCCATATCACCGGCGGCGGCCTGTTGAACCTGACCCGGTTGACCGGGTTCGGGTTCGCGATCGACGACCCGATCCCCGTGCCGGCGATCTTCGCCTGGCTCCAGGAGCAGGGCGGCGTTCCGACGGCCGAGATGTACCGGACCTTCAATATGGGGATGGGCTTCGCGATGGTCGTGCCCGAGCACGAGGCCGACGCGGTGGCGCACGAGGTGCCGGGGGCGAAGGTCGTGGGCAGGTGCACGGCCGAACCCGGCGTCCGCCTCGACGGTGTTCCGGTCGAGTAAGGGAAAAGAGAACTCTATTCTTCGGTATCGTCGGGACGGGCGTACGGCTCCTGTATCGCCCGGTCCGAGACGATCGCCGAGTTGCCCGTCGGATCTTCGAGGATCAGCGTGATGGGGAGGTCGCCGGCAATCGCATCGGCGATCTCGGCCTTCAGGCACTCGGCCCGTATCAGTTCCTCGCCCTCGGCCCAGGCGAGCACCCCATTCACCACGGAGAGAATCCGGTCGAGCACCCCCTCGACGTTCGTGACGAACCCCTCGCAGGCCGTCCCCGGGTCGATCTCGACGCCGAGCTCGGGTATCCGGATCGTGCCGGACATCGACCGGATGACCCTGACCGAGAGGTCGTCGACGGACTCGACACGGAACGTGAACCGCAGCGGCTCGCCCTCGTGGAGCATCTGCGTGTTCGCGTACCGGTGGCCGCAGGCAGAACAGTTAGCCGAGACGATCAGGATATCCGAGAAGTATGGGATCGTCTCGGTCTGGTAGATATACTCGCACTCCTCGCCGCAGGCAGCACAGGGCCCGTTCAGAACGACCCGCTGACCTGCGGCAGCCTCCTCCACTAGATTCCCCCGACGATCTTCTCGCGCGAGATCTTGACCGACTGCGGCGTGATCACCACATAGCGCTGGTCGCCGAGGCCGACGATGTCGCCGTTGACGTCCTTCGCGACCTCCTTGAGATCCTTGAGCACCCGCTCGTACGTGATCTTGTCGAGCTTGAGCTGCGAGATGTCGGCGATCACGATGTTGCCGTTGTAGATCTCGTCCTTGATCTTCGGCGTGTCTTTGAGGCTCGATACGCCTGCAATCTTGACGTAGCTCGACGCAGGCTCGTCGTCTGGGCCCTGGGGCTCGAACGAGGCCAGGTCGAGCTCCATATAATCGTCCTCTTTCGGGACGGTGCTCTTGCCGAGGAGGGAGTCGAGGATCTTTGAAGCCATACCCAAAATCTGGATTCCATCGGTATTTAAGTATTCCTTTCTCGGTTCAGACCTCGAGCCCCCAGATCTCGTCGCCGACGTGATGGATATTTTTGCAGACTTTTCCACCGGTTTCGGCGCGCATGGCGTCGGCGTCCAGCCGGGCGATGCAGACCGCGAGCGGCTTGCCGTGCCGCTCCTCGACCACGAGCGCCGGCCGGTCGGCGCGGACGTCGTCCGAGACGGCAACGATCCCCGGGCGCATGATGTCGGCGCCGTTCACCACAAAGCGCACGGCGCCCATGTCGACCGTGATCCGGCGGGCCGAGAACGGCCGTGCCATGGCCCCGCGGAGGGTCGGAAAGAGGACGCCGCCCCGTTCGAAGAGGAGCGGCTCCCGGTCGACGAGATAGAACCGGACCGGGCCTCCGGTCTCGGCCACCTCGATCCGATCGCCGGCGAAGATGTCGGCCTCGGCGCCGAGTTCCTCCTCGAGCCGGCGCACGATCCCGGCCATCTCGCTTCTCCGGACGGTATGCCGCTTCCTGATCGTAATCGGCGCCATCGGTCATCTATGGCGTGCGTCTGCCATAAAAACCGTGATGATGGCACCTGCGCTATGGTTATATACCGTCCTCACTCACATACAGTACTCCAGGTGGATCGGGGGAGTGAGATGTCAAAGAGGCCGCTGGATATTCTTGACCAGGTGCTGAACCGTGAGCCGGTGATCGTCTCGTTGAAGGGCGATCGCGAGCTCCGCGGGGTGCTCCAGGGATACGACGTGCATATGAACCTCGTCCTCGATCAGGCCGAAGAGGTCACGGACGGCACGCCCCATCGCATCGGGACGCTGATCGTTCGCGGCGACAACGTGATCTACATATCGCCATCGCATAACCAGTAAGGAGGAGTTGCATGTCCAAGGGCACACCATCGATGGGGAAGCGGAACAAGCAGTCTCACATCGCCTGCAGGCGATGCGGGTCGATCTCGTTCCACCTCCGGCACAAAGTCTGCTCGAAATGCGGATTCGGCCGTTCGAGCCGGATGCGCGGGTACGACTGGACCTCGAAACGACCGAAAGTACCGACGCACTGACCTTCAATGTGCGGAATCGTTGGCATCGTCGATGCTGGCGGTGTCTCACTCCCGCTCTATTATGCCCTCTACGCGCTTCAGCACAGGGGGCAGGAGAGCGCGGGGATCTCTGTTTTTGACGGCGAACGCCTCCGGAAGCACAAGGGCCCGGGGCTCGTTGCCGAGGTCTTCGACACCGAGACCCTGCGGGGTCTTCACGGGACGGTCGGCGTCGGGCACGTCCGGTACCCGACGACCGGGGCGAACCTTCCCGAGAACTTTCAGCCGTTCAACTTCCAGTTCATGGGCCGCACCTTCGCGATCGCCCACAACGGCAATCTCGTGAATACGCACGAGCTCCGCGCGACCTTCGAGATGGCGGGCCAGATCTTCTGCACGACCACGGACACGGAGGTGATTGCGAACCTGATCGCGGACGAGCTCCGCCGCTCGGGCTCGATCGAGGACGCGGTGCGGTACTGCATGTCGACCCTCCGGGGATCGTACTCGGTGGTGATGATCTACGAGGGCCGACTCTACGCATTCCGCGACCCGCTCGGCCTCAAGCCGCTCTGCATCGGCGTGCTGCCGGGCGGTTACATGGTTGCATCCGAGTCGGTCGCGATCGATGCGCTCTCGGGCACCCTGCTCCGCGACGTCGCGCCGGGAGAGCTCGTCCGCATCGATTCGGACGGGATCACCTCGACCCGTATCGCGAAGGCCGACCGGACCGCGCACTGCATCTTCGAGTATGTCTACTTCGCGCGTGCCGACTCGATCATCGACGGGGTCCTGGTCTACGACGTGCGTCGGAGGATCGGGCAGAAACTCTGCGAAGAGGCCCCGGCGGCCGCGGACTCGGTCTGCCCGATCCCGGACTCGGGCACGGCCTACGCGATCGGCTACTCCGAGTCCTCGGGCATCCCGTTCCTCGAGGGGCTGATGAAGAACCGGTACATGGGCAGGACCTTCATAATGCCCACGCAGGCGGCGCGCGAGCGGGCCGTGCGGATCAAGCTGAACCCGATCCGGAGGAACCTCGAGGGGAAGTCGGTCGTGCTGGTCGACGACTCGATCGTTCGGGGTACGACCTCCCGCCGGATCGTCCAGCTGGTCCGCGACGCGGGCGCTCGCGAGGTTCACGTGCGCGTCGGCTCGCCGCCGATCAAGGCGCCGTGCTACCTCGGGGTGGACATGCCGACCCGAGAGGAGCTGATCGCCTCGTGCCGCGACGAGGACGAGGTCTGCGAGTCCGTTACCGCGACCTCGCTCCACTACATCTCGATCGAGGAGCTCGTGCGGGCGATCGGCCGCGACTGCAACGACCTCTGCACGGGCTGTCTGACCGGATGCTACCCGGTGGCGATCGACGGGGAGAACGACCACTCCCGGGCCGTGGACTTCGTCGACGAGACCGTCCAGCTCGACCTCGACTCCTTCGGCGAGACCTGCTGAGGTCCGCCGATCCTTTCTCACTCCTGTCGCGGTTACGGCCGGGACCGGCTCCGGGACACCCTCCGGAGCGATGCCCCGGCGACCGCGAGCGCTCCGACGGCTCCGAACGGCGAGAGCGGCGTCTGCGGTCCGCCGCCGACCGAGACCGTGCCGTTTGCCACCTGGGCCGGCACGGAGTCGCCGTCGACCGTGACCGCAGTGACGGATTCGAGGGCGACCTGCGATCTCGCGCCGGCGGCTCCGACCGCGACGAAGGTCAGGGTCGCGATCGGGCCGGTACCCGTGAGCGAACGCGGGCTCGCCAGCGTGAAAGCGATCCGTCCTGGTCCGGTCTCGGTCGCCCGGACCTGGTCGTTTGCGGCGAGGCTGCCGGCTGAGGCCGACTCGAACCGGAGGACGGCCGGGTCGTAGGTCACGACCATATCGGCTCCGCCGATGTCCTGTGCGTCGGCGATCAGGATCGAGACGACCGCGGTCCCGTTCGGCGCGACAGACCGGTCCTGGACGGTGAACGTCAACCCCGCCGCGTGGACGGCGAGGAGGGCTCCGAAGGCGAGCAGGAGCAGGAGGAGGCGCCGCGGGCGCGTCGCCCCGCCCTCCGCACCGGTACGCTGCATGCCACTCCAATGGCAGTGAGCAGCAGAAGAAGCTTGCGGAGCCCCCGGGCGAATGCCATGGCCGGCATACCATTATGGTCCATGCGGGGGTTCGTGAGGGACTGCGGCCCGATTCGCCGCGCGGAGGACCGGTCATGGTCGAGATCGGATACAAGCTGAGCGCCGAGGAGCACACGGCTCCGACCCTTGTCGGGAACGCCCGCATCGACGAGGAGGCCGGCTTCGACTTCGTGAGCATCTCGGACCATTACCACCCGTGGACCAGGAAGGGAGCGCAGTCCCCCTTCGCATGGACCGTGCTGGGAGGGATCGCGGCGGTCACGGACCGGGTGAAGGTCTCGACGGCCGTAACGTGCCCGACGCATCGCTATCACCCGGCGCTCGTGGCCCAGATGGCCGCGACGGCCGCATCCCTGATGGAGGGCCGGTTCGAGCTCGGGATCGGCTCGGGCGAGAACCTGAACGAGCACATCCTCGGCGACCGCTGGCCGCCGGCCGGAGTCCGGATCGCGATGATGAAGGAGGCGATCGAGGTGATCCGGACACTCTGGAAGGGCGAGGTCACGGATTACTACGGGACCTACTTCCTGGTCGAGAGAGCCCGCATCTTCTCGCTGCCCGAGACACTGCCGCCGATCATCGTCTCGGCCATGGGGCCGATCGCGGCGAAGGTGGCGGCGGAGTCGGGGGACCAGTTGATCCACGCTCTCTCGGATCCCCGGGCGGCGCTCGCGGTCATGGCCGCGTTCAGGGCGGGGGGAGGCGCGGGGAAGTCCTGCACGGCCGAGATCTCGTTCTGTTACCACGAGGACGAGAAGAAGGCGAAAGAGATTGCGTGCACGTGGTGGCCGATCGTCGCGAACAAGGGCGAGCTCAACTGGCTGCTGCCGAGCTGGAGCCACTACGAGCAGCTCCAGCAGATGGTCTCCTCCGATAAGGTCGCCGAGAAGATCATCTGCGGCCCGGACCTCGAGCGGTTCGTCGCGAAGATCAGGGAGGTGCAGGGCCTCGGGTTCGACCGGATCGTGATCCACCAGGCCGGGCCGGAGCAGGAGACGTTTCTCAGGTTCGCGAAGGACGAGCTGCTGCCGGCCCTCCGCTGATACATTTTTTGCACGGTTGCCGGCACGCTGGCTCGACCGCATCTGCCGCAGAGGTTCCGGGAGTGCCGGGCGGAGACCGGGACGGCCACTGATGCAATCTGCTCGGATGAAGAGCGTCGGCTGGCAAGTCCTGAGATCGGAGAAGGAGATTGAAGAAGCGGAAGGCAAGCCTTCTGCAGTAAGGCCAGGGCCGAGACTCGAACCCGGGTCGGGGGATCCACAGTCCCCTAGGATGACCAGCTACCCTACCCTGGCAGACGTGCCTGGAAAGTTGGGTCTGTCCACTATTAAAGGTATGTCCCCTGACCTGCCCGAGCATGAATATTAATAGCCTATCGGCGATAATGACTACAGATCGGGCCGACTCAATTTTTCCTGTCGGCCCCATTTTGGGAGGCGGCGACGTTGGCAGCGAGCGGCATACGGACACCTATCGTTTGCGTGCTCGGGCACGTGGACCACGGCAAGACCTCTCTGCTCGATCGGATCCGCGGATCGTCGGTCGTCTCGGGCGAGGCCGGAGCAATCACGCAGCACATCGGCGCGACCCTCGTCCCGATCGAGGCGATCCGGGGAATGTCGGCGGGCATGCAGAAGCTCGCGGTCCAGGTGCCGGGCCTCCTCTTCATCGACACCCCGGGCCACCACGCGTTCACCACGCTTCGGGCCCGCGGCGGCGCGCTCGCGGACATGGCGATCGTGGTCGTCGATATCAACGAGGGCTTTCAACCCCAGACCATCGAGGCCCTCTCGATCCTCAGGAACTGCCGCACCCCGTTCGTCGTGGCCTTGACCAAGATCGACCGCATTCACGGCTGGCGGCCGACGGAGAACGCTTCGTTCCTTGCGTCCTTCGCGAAACAGAACGAGCGCGTGACGGAGTTCATGGAGAAACGCCACTACGAGATCGTCGGAAAGCTCTCGGAGCTCGGGTTCAACTCGGAGCGGTTCGACCGGGTCTCGGACTTCGCAAGGGAGATCGCGATCGTCCCCGTCTCGGCGCACACGGGGGAGGGAGTCGCGGACCTGCTGCTCGTGATGATCGGTCTGGCCCAGCGCTACATGGGCGACGCGCTCGCCGTCGAGGTCCAGGGCCCGGGGCAGGGAACCGTGCTCGAGGTGAAGGAGGAGCGCGGGCTCGGCCTGACCCTCGACGTGATCCTCTTCGACGGCACCCTGACCGTCGGCGACCAGGTGATGCTCGCCACCGCCGACGGCGTGGTCCAGACGAAGGTGAAGTCGCTCCTGAAACCACGGCCGATGAAGGAGATCCTGACCGAGGACCGGTTCGAGCGGGTGAAGTCCGTCGTTGCCGCCTCGGGCGTGAAGCTCGCGGCTCCCGGGCTCGACGGCGTCATCGCGGGCTCTCCGCTTCGTGTCGTGCGGGGAGACCGGGACGCGATCGAGCGGGAGATCCTCGACGAGGTCTCGCGCATCGACGTCACCCTCTCGGACGAAGGGCTCGTGATCAAGGCCGATACGATCGGCGCGCTGGAGGCGCTCTCGAAGGAGCTCGAGGCGCGCGAGATCGGGGTGATGCGGGCGGCGGTGGGGCCCGTGAGCCGGCACGACCTCGTCGACGCCCAGACGATCAAGGCCCCCCTCTGCCGTGCCGTGCTCGCGTTCAACGCCCCGCTCCTCTCCGACGCGCAGGCGATCGTGCGCGAGGGCGGGCCCGACCTCCCCCGGGTCTTCCAGGCCAAGGTCATCTACCAGCTGATCGACGAGTTCGTCGAGTGGCGCGACGCCGAGCGGCAGCGGATGGAGCAGCAGCGCTTCGAGCGGATCATCCTGCCCGCCAAGCTCCGGGTGCTGCCGGGCTGCATCTTCCGGCAGTCCAACCCTGCCGTGGTCGGCGTCCGCGTGCTCGCCGGCACGCTCCGGACCGATGTGAACCTGGTCAGGACCGACGGCCGGAAGGTCGGGCACCTGAAGACGATCCAGTCCTCGGGCGAATACGTCCGCGAGGTCGAGGCAGGGGCCGAGGTCGCGATCGCGATCGAGGGCGCGACCGTCGGGCGACAGGTCGACGTCGACGACGACCTCTACGTCGACCTGCCCGAACGGCATGTCAAGGTCCTCGAGAAGGAGATGCTCGGGCATATCTCGGCCACCGCAAAGGAGGTACTCGAGGAGTATACAGCCATGCGACGGCGGGGCGAGCCGTTCTGGGGCAAATGAACCGCATCTTTAAGAGCCCTCCGCCCCACATTTATGGGTACTTCGCCTCAGTGGAGATTGGATATGGTCGATTTCAAAGTCGTGCTCTCGGACCCGAAGACCGGCCGCTCGTATAAAATTACCGCGAGCGGCGGTGCGGCCGGAGCCATTATCGGAAAGCGGGTAGGCGGCGAGGTCGATGCGGCCCCGCTCGGTCTGCCCGGGTACCGGGTCACAATCACCGGCGCATCGGATCGAAACGGTACGCCGGCACGGAAGGATCTGCCCGGCGCAGGGCGGCGGCGGCTCCTGCTCGCGAGCGGCGTCGGGTTCAACCCGGTCGTCGACGGCGAACGGATGCGAAAGGCGGTCCGCGGCGGCGAGATCACCCAGGACTTCGTCCAGATCAACGCCAAGGTCACCCAGTACGGTGAGCGGGCGCTCGACGACCTCCTCGCCGCACCGGCGGCAGAATAACCTTTTTTATTCCGAGATCAGCGCATCCCTGAGCGGAGCCAGCAGATCCTCGAACGGCACCCCGTACCGTCGAGCGAGCAGGACGAGCGCGGCCTTCGACCGGAGCTGCCCGTCGAACCCCTCGGCGGCGAGGCGGTTCGCCTCGGCCGCCACCTCGCGCTGCTCCCGCCCCGTCGCTCCGGCGATCCGGGCAAGCAGGAGCCGTTCCGGGTCGGGGCGTTCCAGGTCCTCGGGGGCGGGGCGGTACCCCAGCGGGACCGCGACTTCGCCGACCGGGAAGAGGGGGACCACGACTCCGTTCCGGATCGCGACAAGCCCCTGTTCGACGGCTAGGTCGAGTACGACACCGGCCTGGTCGCGGTTCATCCACATCCGGTCGATGGCCAGGTAGTAGACGAATTCGCTCCGCTGGAGCTGCCCCTTGTGCAGGTGCCGGAACGGCGCCGCCACCGTTATCTGCAGGCTCATGCGGTCGACCTCGTCTCTGGAGAATGGGAGGTCCGCACTAAAAAAAGGGTATCGTATTACTCGATCAGGATCGCGTTGATCGCGCCGTCCTGACCGGGCCGGCTGACGATCCGGGCCGGGCCGAGCTCGGTCCGGATGATCGCGCCCTTCGTGAGGAGGTTCCGGCGGACGTAGTTCGGGTTCGCGGTATTCCGCTCGACGGTCTCGATCTTCACGCGCTGCGCCGAGCCCGTTGTCCGGTTGGCGACGTTCGCGTACGTCGCGCGGAGCGCCCGGATCTTTTCATTGCCGCCGAAGGTGCGAATCGTGCGCCGGCGATCCTCGCCGATGTGCGTCTCCGCGGGCGACCGCCCGATCTCCGTCCGCCGCTTGCCGCGCAGGGGCGCGTATCGGCCACCCGTCACCTTTCTGATGGATCGTCCTTGCCATTGCATGTGGTATCACCCGATTCGTGTCGAGAATCAGAAGTGCTGTATATATTCGATCAGACGTTATTTAACCCCTGTGATCAGGCGAGCAGGGCCTCGAGCAGGGGCTCGACGCCCTTGCCTGTCTTCAGGTTGGTCCGGAAGACGCGGATGGCGGGGTTGTACCGATGCATGTCGCGCTCCATGCGGTCGAGGTCGGCGCCAACCAGCGGGGCCAGATCGACCTTGTTGATCACGCCGATCGAGCAGGACCGGAACATCATGGGGTGCTTGTTCACCACGTCGTCGCCCTCGGTCGACGAGACCACGACCACGCGCTTCTTCGCGCCGAGGGCGAAATCGGTCGGGCAGACCATGTTCCCGACGTTCTCGATGAAGAGGACGTCGATCTCGTCGAGAGGCAGACCGTCGATGGCGTGGTCCACGATGTGGGCGTCGAGGTGGCACTCCTTGCCCGTGTTCGCGTTCACGGCCGGGACCCCGAGGGCCGCGATCCGCCGGTAGTCGTCGACGCCGTAGACGTCGCCGGCGATCGCGCCGGCCCGCAGGCCCCGTTCTGCCAGAAGGGGGACCAGCCGCTCGATGAGCGCGGTCTTGCCCGAGCCGATCGCGCCGAGGAGGTCGATCCCGAGCACGCCGTGGGCGACGAGCCTGGCTGCGTTCTCCGCAGCGAGCGCGTCGTTCGCCGCGTACAGATCCTTCTCGATCCTGACGTCGACCTGGTGCATCAGGAATAGTGGCCGTGCGCACTGTTTATAGGTTCACCTGCCGACGCTGATCCGATGGAGAACGAACGGATCCTCTACCCCTGCTACTTCAACGCGGCCCTCGGACGCAGGCAGGGTCGCAGGGTCCCGCTGGGACTCGCCCAGAAGGGGGTCACGATGCAGGACCTCGAGCGGGCGCTGAAGCGATCCGGCCTCCGCTTTCGTATCGAGACGGGCTCCCATCCCGCGTACTGGTATCGCCGCGAGGGCCGAGCAGTGGTGACCTGGACCGAATCGAAGGAAGCGCTGCTCCGCCGTGTGGCGGGCGCGCTCGAAGCGAAGAAGTAGCATGTACGACCTGCACACGCATACGGTCCGGTCCGACGGCGAGCTTCTGCCGCTCGAGCTTCTGCGCCGGATGGCCGTGCTCGGCTACGACGAGGTCGCGATCGCTGACCACGCCGATACGTCCACCTGCCCGCTCGTCCTCGAGGCGATCGATGCGGTCACCGTGTCGGCCTTGCGCTACGGGATCTCGTTCTACCCCGCCGTCGAGCTGACCCATGTGCCGCCCGATGAGATCGACGCCCTCGCGAGGCGGGCGAAGGCGGATGGCGCTGCGCTCGTCGTGGTCCACGGCGAAACCCCCGTCGAGCCGGTTGCACCGGGCACGAATCGTGCGGCCTGCACCTCGGCGTATGTGGACCTACTCGCGCATCCGGGGCTGATCGCGATGGACGATGCGCGAGCCGCGGCCGACCGCGGGATCGCTCTCGAGCTGACCGTGCGCGGCGGCCACAACCGGACGAACGGCCACGTCGCCAGGGCCGCTCTCGCCGCCGGGTGCCGGCTCGTCGTGAGCTCGGACGCGCATGCTCCCTGCGATCTGATGACCGCCGCCGACCGCGTAATGGTCGCGCGCGGAGCCGGGCTCGAGCCGCGCGCCTGTCGCGAGGCACTTGATTTAAATATTGCAGATTGGCTCAAAAATCGCTGATCTTATGAATATTGTGACAAAGTTTATATATACATTCAGAACAAATATATAACTTGCGGCAATTATTCTTCACGAAGCCGGAACGAGAGCGATGAAGACGGTCGGTCGTATTGTGCACGGGTGCGGAGGGCGGATGCTGATCGTCGCGGTGGACGCGGCGCAGCTGCCCCCCCTCTACGCCACGGTTGTCGATCGCCGTCACCGCCCCGTGGGCCGGGTCGTGGACCTCTTCGGAAACGTCAAGAGGCCCTACGTCGCGGTCCTGTGCCGCGACCGGTGCGAGCACCCGGTCGGCGAGAAGATATTCAGCAGGTCATAGGTGTCAACTACATGCAGGAGATAGAGAAACTTCGCATACTCCAGAGCCAGCGCGAGGCCTTCCGCAACCGCAGTAAAGTGGTCGAGCGCGAGCGCAAGACCGAGGAGCATACCGAGACGGTCTGCCCGGAGTGCAAGAGCCGGCAGCTCGTCCACGACTACGAGCGGGCCGAGCTGGTCTGCCAGAACTGCGGCCTCGTCATCGACGACGACTTCATCGATCGCGGCCCCGAGTGGCGGGCCTTCGACCACGACCAGCGCATGAAGCGGTCGCGTGTCGGGGCGCCGATGACCTTCACGATCCACGACAAGGGCCTCTCGACCATGATCGACTGGCGGAACCGGGACA
>JBDKUZ010000087.1:0-6854 GCA_039679395.1 Methanospirillum sp.
GGCATGGCGCGCGAGGCCGCGGACCGCGAGGCCTGCACGCTCGAGCACGGGGTCTCGGACGAGGCGATCGAGCGGCTGGCCGACCATCTGCGCTGCCCTGCGCCGTGCGAACGGCCGTGCGAAGGTGCGGGCGGCGAGGGCCGGCCCCTCCTCGAGTACGGCGAGGGGGCGCGGGTCTGCATCACGGCCGTACGCCCCTGCGGCCGGTACCGGAGGCTTATGGATATGGGGGTCGTGCCGGGGGAGGAGGTCGTGGTCCGGCGCCGACTCTCGAACCGGGCCGTGGTGATCGAGGTCAAGGGCTGCGAGATCGGGCTCTCGCCCGAATGCGCGGCCACGGTGCTCGCAGCCCCATGCCCCTGACGATCGCGCTCGTCGGCAACCCGGGCGTGGGCAAGTCCCTCATCTTCAACCAGCTGACCGGGGTCGGGGTCGAGGTCGGCAACTACCCCGGCTCCTCGGTCGGCCTCCTCTCGGGCGGCTCCTGCTTCCAGCGCGAGCGGGTCGAGGTCCTGGACCTGCCCGGGATCTACTCGCTCGAGGACGGGACCGAGACCGACGCGCTGGTTCGGCGCGTGATCGATGACGACGCGGTCACGGCGGTAGTCGCGGTCCTCGACGGCACCCGCCTCGAGCGGAACCTCTACCTCCTCCTCCAGGTCGCCGAGTACGGCCGGCCCATGGTCGC
This sequence comes from Methanospirillum sp., assembly GCA_039679395.1. GTDB lineage: Archaea > Halobacteriota > Methanomicrobia > Methanomicrobiales > Methanospirillaceae > UBA288. Next base: position 689 of record JBDKUZ010000087.1, read on the forward strand.
GGTCGTGAACATGATCGACGAGGTCGCCCGCCGCGGCACCGCGGTCGACACGGAACGGCTCCAGTCCCTGCTCGGTATCCCCGTCCTCGCGACCTCGGCCGCGACGGGGCAGGGCATCGATCGGATCCTTCCCGCTGCCGTGCTCGAGGCGCGGGCGGCCACGGTCGAGGTCCCGTACGACCACCACGTCGAGGCCGCTCTCCACTCCCTCGCGCGGACCTTCGGGGTCGACCGGCGCACGGCCCTCCAGGCGCTCCAGGGGATCGGCGGCGACCCCGAGCTTCTCGAGACGGCCGGAGCCGTGGCCGAGGAGATCGGGCGGCGCCACCGTATGTCGGCCGGGCAGATCATCGCGACCAACCGGCACAACCATGCCCGCACGATCGCGGACGAGGTCGTCTCGTCCGCGGGCGGGGCGGGTGCGGGAATCGACCGGCTTCTGACCAGGACCGTGCCCGGCGTCCCGATCCTGGTCGGGGTCCTCCTGGCGATGCTGCTCGTGGTCTTTCTCGTCGGGGGCGTCCTCGAGGAGTACATCATCCGGGCCTTCCAGGTCTTCCTGCTCGCGCCGCTCGCCGGCCTCGACCTCGACCCGCTCGTGACCGAGGTGCTCGGCTCGGTCGTGCTCGCACTCCAGTCGGGCTTCGGTATCGCGTTCCCGTACATCTTCACGGTCTACATCCTGCTCGCGCTCCTCGAGGACTCGGGGTACATGTCGCGGGCCGCGTTCCTCGCCGACCGGGCCATGCACCGGATGGGTCTCCACGGCGAGGCGATCATCCCGCTCGTCCTCGGGTTCGGCTGCAACGTTCCGGCGATCATGGGCACGCGCCTCCTCGCGACGCGGCGGGAGCGGATCATCGCCGCGTTCCTGATCACGATGGTCCCGTGCTCGGCCCGGACGGTCGTGATCTCGGGGATCGTCGCCTCGTTCGTCTCGCTCCCGGCCGCGTTCTCGATCTACCTCGTCGTGCTCGGCATCGTGATCCTGACCGGCCTTGTTCTCAGCCGGGTCGCGCCCGGGCCGCAGCTCGGCATGGTTCTCGAGATGGCGCCCCTCCGCCGGCCCCGGCCGGACCTGGTGCTGCTCAAGGCCTGGCTCCGGATCAAGGAGTTTCTGTACATCGCGATGCCCCTGCTGCTCGCGAGCAGCGTGATCCTCGGCCTGCTCGGGTACTACGGCGTGATCGCGGCCTTCCAGGCCGCCTTCGCTCCGGTCTCTGAAGGGCTGCTCGGCCTGCCCGCATACGCCTCGACCGCGCTCCTCTTCGGCATCCTCAGGAAGGAGATGGCCTTCGAGACCCTGGTCGTGCTGGCGGGAACCGCGAACCTCAACACAGTCATGTCGGGGATCCAGCTCTACATCTTCGCGCTCGTCTCGACCCTCTTCGTCCCGTGCATCTCGACCATCGCCGTTCTCCGGCGCGAGCTCGGCACCCGGATCGCGGCTCTGATCACGGTCTACACGGTCGCGCTCGGCCTCGGGATCGGCGCCCTCATCCACTTCGTGGCCGGCTGAGGAGCGGCCGAAGCGCTTATCACGGCCGGACGCGACAGCTTCGGCGCACATGTCTCTTTCTCCGCGGGGGGCGAGCTGAGGTGCTCTGGTTCGTCGGCCTCGGCCTCTGGGATCTCGAGGACGTCTCGCTCCGCGGCCGGCGCGCGATCGAAGAGGCCGACCGTGTCTTTCTCGAGGGCTACACCTCCCGCCTCGGTGGTGCTGTCGTCGAGGCCATGGAGGCGGCCTGGGACCGGCCGGTCACGGTCCTCTCGCGCGACGATGTCGAGAACCGGCCGGACGACGTCCTCGAGGCGGCACGGATCGGGACGGCCGCCTTCCTCGTTCCGGGCGATCCCATGGTCTCGACCACGCACGTCGACCTCCGGCTCCGGGCGCACGCCCTCGGGATCGAGACCCGCATCGTGCACGGCGCCTCGATCGCCACCGCGGCGCCGGGTCTTGCCGGCCTCCAGAACTACCGGTTCGGCCCCGCGACCTCTCTTCCGTTCCCGCACGGCCGCTGGCGTCCGACCTCTCCCGTGGCGGCGATTCGCGAGAACCTGGAGCGGAGTCTCCACACGCTCGTCTATCTCGATATCCAGCACGATCGCTGCATGCTGATCCCCGAGGCGCTCGACCTGATCGAGGCTGCCGCAGAGGAGACGGGGATCGAGATCCCCCTCTATGTCGGCTGCGCGCGCGTCGGATCGCCGAATCCGGTGGTCGCGGCCGGCACGGCCGATCGCCTCCGCGACGTCGATTTCGGCGGGCCGCTCCACATCCTGATGGTGCCGGGCGAGCTCCACGTGATGGAGCGGGAGCACCTGGAGGCCTTCGCCGGCCTATGACCCTCGCCGCCGCGTTCGCTCTCCTCGACGAGGCCCTGGCCGCATCCCGGGCAGGGGTGCGCGACGGCTCGCTGCTCGCGCCGGCCGCGGCCGCCTGCCTCGGGATGGTCACGGCATACCGGGCCGACGCGGCCGCGTTCGCCGATCGCGGCGATCCGGTCAACGCCCTCGCGGCCGTCGCCTACGCCTCCGGCTGGCTCGACGCGGCGATCACCGTCGGGCTGCTGAACGGGAGGGAGTCGGAGGCCCGAGTCCTCCGGAGCAGCATCCCAGGCTGCGATCTCGCGCACCTCGAGGAGAAGACGCGGCGGTACGCGGCCATGCTCGAGGCGGCTCTCGAAGCGGCCGGCCCGGCTCCCGACCCGGCGAGCCCGGCGCACGCGGCCGCTCTCGCGGTCCTCGCGGTGGCCGGAGCGTTCCTCGCCCCGGCTGCCGCCCTCCTCGCCGACGGCGACCTCGAGGCCTCCCTCTCGGTCAGCTCCTACGCCTATGGCTGGCTCGACGCGGGAGTCCGGGCCGGGCTCCTCGCAATCGCCGGCGACCGGTCGCTCTTCGCGGTGTAGGATGCGGCGGCGCGGCTGGCTGCTCCTCTCGGTCCTCCTCTCGGCCATCGTGCTCGGCGTCGTACTCGCCCTGACCGTCGACGAGACGACCTTCACCGCGCTCGCGCACCTCGACCTGCGCTGGCTCGCGGTCGCCCTCCTCGCTCACGGGGCAGCCCTCCTCTGCTGGGCCGGCCGGCTCCGCGTACTCTCGGCCGGGCTGGGATACCGTGTGCCGTACCGTACATGCGTCCCGATCGTCCTCGCGAACGTGCTCGCCGCCGCCATCACGCCGTCCTCGGCCGGGGGCGAGCCCCTGCGGGTCCACGAGCTCTATCGGGCGGGGGTCCGCGCCGGGGACGCGACTGCGGTCGTCGTGGCCGAGCGGCTGCTCGATGTGCTCCTCCTCCTCGCCGGGGTCGTGTTCGCGGTCGTCGTCCTCGAGCGGCAGCTGGTCGCCCTCGGTGTCCGCGGCGGACCTCTCGTGCCATCGATCGGCTTCTTCGTCCTCACCTTCGCCGGTCTTCTGCTGATTGCACTCCGGTGGCCGCAGGGGCTGAAGCGCGCCCTGGTGTGGGTGACGGCCGTGCTCGGTCGGCGGCTTCCTGCCGGGATCGCGGCGCGGCTCGACCGTGTCTCGGGCCGACTCGATCACGAGGTCGACCACTTCCACGCCGCCTTCGGCCGGTTCGCAACGCGGGGGCTCGGCCACCTCGCGGGCGCGCTCCTCCTCTCGGCCGGCTACTGGCTTCTCGACTTCATGGTCGCCTCCTTCGTGCTCCTCGCGCTCGGCCTTCCGCCGTCGTGGGTCCTCTCGCTTCTCTGCCAGATGCTCGTGAACGTGATCTCGCTCCTGCCGTTCACCCCCGGCGGGGCCGGACTCGCGGAGGCCTCGGCCGCCTCACTCTACGGGCTCTTCGTTCCCTCGTCGTCGCTCGGCGTGATGGTCGTCCTCTGGCGTCTGATCGTCTACCACCTGAACATCCTGCTCGGGCTCGGCGCGGGCCTCGCGATCGTCCGCCGCGAGGCCGGGCGGCGTGAGTCGGTTCGCGAACCTTAACCTCGGCCGGGTCCAACAGTGAACACATGCAGTGCATCATCCTCGCTGGCGGTTCGGGGACCCGGCTCTGGCCGCTCTCGCGGGAGCAGTATCCGAAGCAGTTTCTGCCCGTCGGCGATCGGTCGCTCTTCCAGCGGACCTGGCTGCGCGCCCGGGCGCTGGCCGGCGACGACGGCATCTGGGTGGTCACGAACGAGGCGCACCGCTACCTGATCCGCGACCAGATCGAGGGCCTCGGCGGCTCCTGCGACGACGCCCACCTGCTCGCCGAGCCCGCGGGCAGGAACACTCTCCCCGCAATCGCCTGGGCCATGGCCGCGCTCCGCGAAGCCGGCGGAGAGACGGTCGCGGCCGTCCTGCCGAGCGACCACCTGCTCGACGACGCCGCGCTCGACGCGATCCGGGGCGCCGCGCCGCTCGCGCGCGACCGGCTCGTCACGTTCGGCGTGACCCCGACTTCGCCGCATACCGGGTACGGCTACATTCGCCCCGGCGCGCCTCTTCCCGGGGGATACGAGGTAGATGCGTTCGTCGAGAAGCCCGACGCCGCGACCGCGGAGGCGTACGTCCGGGACGGCTACCTCTGGAATTCCGGCATGTTTCTCCTTCCGACGGCAGTCTTCTTCGAGGAACTCGGCCGCCTCCAGCCCGAGATCGCGGACGCCGTCGCCGCGCTCCCCCCGGACTACGCGGCCATGCCGTCGGTCTCGATCGACTACGGCCTCCTCGAGCGCTCGAACCGGGTCGCGGTCGCGCCGCTCGACGCCGCCTGGTCCGACCTCGGCGACTTCGCCGCGTTCGCGGCGGCCGAACCGGCCGATGCGGACGGCAACGCGGGTTGTGCGCTCTACCTCGACAGCCGCGACAACTTCGTCCGATCGGAGGATAAGCGGGTCGGCCTGATCGGGGTCGAGGGCCTGGTCGTGGTCGATACCGACGATGCTCTCCTAGTCGCCAGAAAGAGCGAGACCGGGCGCGTGCGCGAGCTCGTGGCCGCGCTGAAGGCGGCCGGCGATCCCGTCGTTGTCCACCACCGCGAGGAGCACCGGCCCTGGGGGACTTACAAGGTACTCGAGGCGAACGGCGCGTACAAGATCAAGCGCGTCACGGTCCGGCCCGGCCGCCGCCTCTCCCTCCAGCTCCACCACCACCGCTCCGAGCACTGGATCGTGGTCTCGGGGACGGCCGAGGTCGTGCTCGAGGGCGAGACCCGTCTGCTCGCGCAGGGCGAGTCGACCTTCGTCAAGACCGGCCAGCGCCACCGGCTCGGAAACCCGGGAGTGATCCCGCTCGAAGTGATCGAGGTCCAGATCGGCGAGTATCTCGAAGAGGACGACATCGTGCGATTCGAGGACGTGTACGGCCGCTCCTAGGAGCGGACACCTTTTTCCCTCTGCCGCGACCATCCACACCGTAATGGCGGCGGAGACCGAGCGCGAGGCCGAGCTCGCGGTCACGGGGATGCACTGCGCGACCTGTTCGGTCGTGGTCGAGGATGCGTTGAAGCGCGAGCCGGGCGTGACCGGCGCGCAGGTGAACCTCGCTACCGAGAGCGCCCGGGTGACCTTCGACCCCGCCAGAACCGACCTCGCCCGGTTGGGGAAGGCGGTCGAGGACGCGGGGTACGGCGTCGTGAACCGGGAGGCGACGCTCCGCGTAGGCGGCATGGTCTGCGCGATGTGCGTCAAGACGATCGAGGAGGCGCTCCTGGCCATGCCGGGCGTGCTCGATGCGCAGGTGAACCTCGCCACCGAGCGCGCCCGCGTCGTCTACAACCCCTCGCTCGTCGACGTCCGTCGGATGGCGGGGGCGATCGAGGCGGCCGGGTACCAGTACCTCGGGCTCGAGGGCGAGGTCTCGGAGGAGACCGAGCGGGCCGCGGTCGAGGCCGACCTCGCCGGGAAGCGGCGGCGGATGCTGGTCGCCTTCGGGGTCGCGATCCCGCTGATGCTCTCGATGTGGTTCCCCTTCGGGATCCCGATGGGACTCCTCTCCTGGATCCAGCTCGTGGTCGCGACACCGGCCTTCGTCTACGTCGCGGCCCCGATCTTCCGCGCCGCCTGGCTCGGGCTCCGCAACCGGACCCTGAACATGGACGTGATGTACGCCATGGGGATCGGGGTCGCGTATGTCGCCTCGGTGTTGGGCACCCTCGGCATCGTCCTCACGATGGAGTTCATGTTCTACGAGACGGCCTTGATCCTCGCCGCCTTCC
>JBDKUZ010000088.1:0-11604 GCA_039679395.1 Methanospirillum sp.
CGGGCGGAGAGATGAACATCCGCGTCGGCGACGAGTGGGTGGACATGACCAAGCCCGGGATCGAGAATCGAGGTAGAGCCAAGGGCTATATCGGCCTCCTCCACCAGGAATACGACCTCTTTCCCCACCGCACGGTCCTCGACAACCTGACCGATGCGATCGGCCTGGAGTTTCCCAAGGAACTCGCGATGCGGAAGGCGATCGTGACCCTGCGCATGGCCGGGTTCTCGGACGAGAAGAGCCGGGCCGTGCTCGACCGCCTGCCCGGCCAGCTCTCCGAGGGCGAAAAGCACCGCGTCGCCCTTGCGCAGGTGCTGATCCGCGAGCCGATGCTCGTGATCCTCGACGAGCCGACGGGGACGATGGACCCGATCACCAAGATCGATGTCAAGCACTCGATCCTCCATGCACGCGAGGAGATGGAGGAGACGTTCATCGTCGTCTCCCACGATATGGACTTTGTCCGCGATATCTGCGATAGGCTCGCCCTCATGCGCGGCGGCAAGATCATTAAGATCGGGCCCACCGCCGAGGTCCTCGAACACCTCACCGAAGAGGAGCGGCGATCGTCGTCCTGACGCCACCAGACCCGTCTCTTTTTCAGCCAGGGCTGCGGCTCCGGCACCTGTCCGGGTAGGTGAGCCGCAGCCCGGTCCCCGTCTCGGCGAGCGGGACCGCGCCCGCAAGGGCCGCCTTTGCGGCGAGCGAGGTGCAGTGGCAGGCATGGAGGCCGGCGAGGTCGAGCTCCGCGAGGTAGTCGCAGGTCCCCTCGAGCCGGGGGCCCGGATCCCGCAGATGCAGGCCCCCGACGACGTCGGCGATACGGTCCTCTCCGCAGACCCGGCGGGCGTGCTCGACCGTGTTGCAGCACCCGGCATGGGCGCAGCCTGTGATGATCACGAGCCCGTCCCCGGTGCGGCAGGCAAGGGCCGTATCGTCGAGCAGGTGGTCCGGTTCGTCCGTGCCATCGGGCAGGACGATGCGGCGCTCCCCCGGATCGACCGCCTCGAACGGAAGTGCTCCCGGGATCTCCCCCAGGAAGACGACGCTCGGCGCGAGCTGGACCGGGACTCTGGTGAGCTCGACCGGCAATACCCTCCGGACGTCGTCGGCCGTCAGGAGCGGGCCGACCTCGGAGACGGGACGCTTCGAGCGCCGGTAAAAGCAGTGCGGATGCGCGACCACCCGGGGCAGGCTCGGCGCCGTTCCGTCCGCCATCGCCTCGAGGTAGTACCGCACCAGGTGGTAAAGCCCCCCGGTGTGGTCGCCGTGCCCGTGCGAGAGGACGATGTAGTCGAGATCGAGCAGGTCGATCCCGAGCCGTCGCGCGTTCTCGATCACCAGCCCCGACGCGCCGGTATCGAAGAGGATCCGGCGGCCGTCGGCCTCGACGAGGATGGAGAGGCCGTGCTCGGCCCGAAGCGGGCTGTCGAAGGGAACGGTGTTATCGACAAGGATGGTCGCTCTCATGGGACACCTGAACGGGCTGCTTCTCCCGTGGGCGCGAAGCGGAGGCACGTCGCGGTTCCGGGGGCCTCCATGCTTCGACTCCGTTATAGTACACATATGAGCGCAAATTCATATAACCGGGGGTTCCAATTCCAATTGCCGACAGGTGTGGCCGATCTGCTGCCCCTGTCGGGGAGACGGGAGGCGATCGGACGAACCTTTGCCTTCCTTGGGAAGAGTATTAACGAAAAGGTAGGAAGAGAGTGGAGAGCGATGGCATTTGACCTCTCGAAGTGCGACTTCTCGCGATGCGGCGGGGACTGCCTCGTCCGCTGTCCGTACGTCTCGTACAGCGAGGAGGAGGCCAAGCGGGCCGTGCAGTCCTTGGTCCGGGGCGAGGATCACCCGATCCTGAAGGAGTGCATCACCTGCGCCGCGTGCAACGACTTCTGCCCGCGGGGCGCGAACCCGTGGGACCTGATCGCAAAGCGCCAGGAGGAGACGGGCGCCCTCGGCATCCCCGTCGACGCGAAGCCCTCGAGCGACTGGCTGACCAAGCCCGCGACGGTCCTCCGGCGCGGCAAGCCGGGGGGCCCGCTGATCTCGGCGGGCGGCATCTACGAGGTCGTGCCCCAGGTCGAGTTCCTCTCGGGCCAGATGTTCGCGGACGCGACCATCATCGGGGGCGGGCCGTACGCGTGCGGCTTTACCGAGACACACGTCGGCCGGGCCTCGCGCCCGTACGTCTTCCTGCCGCAGTTCATCGCGAACCTCGCGAAGGCGGCCGAGGAGTTCGGCGTCCATGAGATCGTCTTCTCCCACGACGCCTGCTACGACACGGCCACGACGCTCGCGATGCAGCAGCGGATCGAGGTGCCGTTCAGGCCGGTCCACCTCCTCGAGTACATCCGGAACTGGCTCCGCGACCACCCCGACCGCATCGTCAACCCGCTCCACATCCGGGTCGCGATCCAGGGCGGCTGCACGACCCGGTACGCGCCGCGGGGCGGCGACCGCGAGATCTGGTCCGACTGGCTCGCCGACATCTTCGAGATGATCGGCGTCGAGTCCGTCGAGGAGCAGCGGACGTATACGGGCGAGAACCGGCTCTGCTGCGGCTGCGGCATCTTCCACACCGAGCACGAGCGCGCGCTCGAGATCCAGGAGCGGAACATCCGCGACGCCGCCGGCGCCGGCGCGGAGAAGCTCGTCTTCATCTGCCCGGCCTGCATCACCGTGATGCGTGGGAGCTGCAAGAAACTCGAGCTCGAGCCGATCTACATCACCCAGCTCGTCAAACTGGCACTGGGCGAGGAGCTCGGGCCCGCCGGGACGGCCGCGTTCGGCTACCCGGTGAAGTGACCTGGAGGCACGTATGGTGAAGTTCACACAGGAGATGAAGGAGGCCCTCCGCGTCCCGGGCAAGGGCGGGAGCCTGGTCTACCTCTGCACCTCGAGCAGGGACGGCAACCCGAACATCGCCGCGATGCGGTTCGTCGCCACGCACATGGACGACAAGATCCTGATCGCGGACATGTTCCTGCTCAAGACGAAGGCGAACATCAAGGAGAACCCGAACGCCGCGGTCGCGATCTGCCACCCGCTCGAGGAGGGGCGGTGGTGGGTCTTCCGGGGCAAGGCCGTCGACATCGAGTACGGCTTTCCGCGCGACTTCGACTGGTACGGCGCGAACGCGACCGACATCCTGAACGAGTGGGGCGACTGGAACAAGTCCGAGCCGCCGGAGGAGGTGCCGCCGGATATCGTCTTCCCCAAGGCTGCCCAGCGCGGGATCGTGGTCCTGCACGTCGAGTCGGCCTACTCGATCGAGCCCGGGCACGCCGGTGAAGACCTATTCGGAGGGCGATCATGATGGACGTGACCCTGACCGACCGGATGCGGGCCTGGATCGAGACCATGGGCTGCCACCTCTGCGTCGCCACGCGCGACGGCGTGCCGCTCGTGACCCTCGGGCGGTACGCGCAGGTCGAGGCCAGCGACGAGGTGGTCTTCGCGCTCGCCGAGGACGAGGCGGGGATCATCGCGCCCGTGCTTGAGGAGAACCCGCGGGTCGCGTTCGGCGTCTCGCGCCAAGGCGGAATCCGCGCGGCGTACCAGTTCAAGGGGACCGGGGAGCTCGTCCGCTCGGGCGCGGCCTTCGACGCGATCGCCGCACGGGCGAAGGAGGAGAAGGGGGTCGACGCGGGGGCCGTCCTCCGGGTCCGCCTGACCGAGCTCTACTGCACGAAGCCCGGGTACGAGGCCGGGCTCCGGCTCGACGGCATGCCGCCGGAGGAGCTCGACGCGTGGGAGCGGCAGCGGTGGACCGACGTCCCGCGGAGGAAGGACTGAGTCGTGGGCGAGACGGCGGTCGAGGAGGGCGCGGGGGAGCGGCGGAGGCCGACGCACTACCCCTGGATCATCCCGTTCTCGTGCGAGGGGTGCGGCGACTGCGTCGAGGTCTGCCCGACCGGGGCCATCGCGCTCGTCGACCTCGGGAGGAAGGTCGACAAGGCCTGGATCGTGCGCCCCGACGACTGCATCGGGTGCGGCAAGTGCGCGAAGGCCTGCGTCGTGAGCGCGTTGCAGATGACGGCGTACGTCGATAAGGCGCTCGACCGGTACCGCGAGAAGACGACGCCGTCGTGACGGCGCGTCGTCAGCGAAGGCCGAACGAGGCCAGCAGGACCGATGGGTCCGTGGCGCCGTAGTGCCGGACCTCGCCGGTCGAACGGACGCTGACCGTTACCTCGGCCGGCGAGAACCCGAGGGTCGAGCCGACCGCCGCGAGCTCGCCCCCGGCCCCGGCGAGGAGCCGGCCGAACGGCGTGCCGTAATCTGGCGAGGTTCGGGAGGGAAGGGTCGCGAAGACCGGGTCGTCGTCCTCGACCACGAGCCCGACCGAGCCGCCGTAGATGATGCAGTCGTTGGCCGTGCCGACGGCCTCGGGCGCGGTCGGCTTCAGAGGCGCGACCGGCACCCGGCCCCAGGCCTGGAGAACCCGGCAGACGTCGTAGCCCGCGACCTCGAGCTTGTGGAGGGTCGCGGTGACGACCCGCCCGGGGATCTGTACGGCGCCGACGAGGCTGTGCGCGGGGGCGACGAGAACGTAGAGCCCGGCGGCGTCGATGCCGCACGCAGCCGCGATGCGGTCCGTGACCGCCTCGCCGGGCAGGGCGTCCGCCTCGAGCGCCAGGACGCCGACCGGCGAGTCGTCGCGGTAGCCGAGCCGCCGGTACGTCTCCTTCGGCTTCAGGGCCAGGGCCCGCGCGGGGCCCGAGGCCATGGCCGAATAGCTGCCGTCACGGAGCAGCCAGCCGGCCTTCTGCGCGCCAAGGCAGGCGATCGCGGGCCGGTTCACGACGAGGTGGAGAAACGGGACGGGCACGTCCCCGATCCGGTCCACGGCGAGCGCCACGCTCGCGAGCCCCCCGAGGCAGGTCTCGACGAACAGGGCGCCTGCGCAGAGGCTCCCGGTCGCGCGGACGCCGCAGTCGAGGCAGGTCGCGCCGTTGTTCTGTTCCCAAACCGCAACTCCGAACTGGTCCCGACGGTCCATCAGCTCCCGTACCGCGGACATAGCCCCGCCGTTGACGCTGAGGATTATGGTCGCCCCCGTTTCAGGTGTTGGCGATGGATCGCTAAAGCGGTTTCCCGTATCGGGGCCCGGCAAATCGACCGTGCGACGCGATCCTCTGTTGTGGAGGTGGATGCGGAGGAGCCGCATCCATCGCAGGTTTTATCGGTTCAATCGGGTGTGCCCCGGGGGGTGAACTCCATGGCGGACCTACCTGTGGACAGCTCCGATCAAGGCGATCCGGAAGATGCCCCTGGCTGATGCAACCGGATACTATCAGTCCCGGGCGCCTCCACGTGAACGAGCCGCGGAATCTCCTTTCCCGAGGAGACGGTATTTGACGTAGTCATTGACCCCAAAACTGAAGAGCGCGGCCAGAACGGCGACCGCGAGTGCGTCGGCGAGTGGGATCGGGGCGAGCCCCGGGATTCCGACCATCACGAGGGCCGTCACGATGAACAGGTCCGCGACGGAGATCGCAACCAACGGCCGGCTCGGGCGGGACGTCCAGAAGCGCCCGCGCTCCCGCACGACGAAAACCGTGAACAGGCCGAGGTAAAAGAGGATTGCGAAGGAAAAAGTTCGTAGCGCCCCTGTGTCGGACGCGAGGCCGAGCGGCCCGAGTCCAAGGAAAAGCATGGCCAGAGACTCCAGAACGACGAGCACGCCAAGCAGCAGCGAGGACCTGACGAGGCCCGCGATCTTCCACGTGTCCGGCCCCGACGACCCATGGACGGTGTCCGTCGAGAGGGAGAGCGTGACGAAATCGACCACGAAGAGGAGGAGCACGACATCGAAGACCGACACGATGAATCGGCCCGTCAGCAGGAACGCGACCACCACGAAGACGACTATCTGAAATGTCTTCACGACCTTGTTGAGGATCCAGGTCAACACTCGCTGGTGCGTCGCCCGCCCGACCCGGACTAGGTCGACGATGTTCTCCAGCCCCTCGCCGGTCAGCACGACGCTGGCCGCACTCTTCGCGACGTCCGTTGCCGTGCTGACGGCGATGCCGACCTCGGCCTGCCGCAGCGGCGGCGCGTCGTTGACTCCGTCTCCGGTCATGCCGACGACATGCCCCGCTCGCTGCAAGCTCCTGACAATCAGGTACTTGTCGCGGGGGTAGATCTCGGCGAACCCGCTGCCCTCCTCGGCGATCCGGGCGGCCTCGTCCGGTGCGCCCCTCCGCTTTCGTTCGAATTCCGTTGCGGTTATGATGGTGTCCGGGAGGCCGACCTGCCGCGCCGTCTCCCGTGCGATGGGGAGCGCGTCCCCGGTAAGCATCTTGACGGAGACGCCGAGCCGCCCGAGATCCTCGATGAGGGCCCTCGCATCGGGTCGTGGCGGATCGTTCATCGCGACGAGCCCGGCCATCCTCAGGGATCGCTCGCCCGTGCCCATCGCGACGGCGAGGGTCCGATAGCCTCTTACCGCGAAGTCGTCCGCCTGATTCTCGAGCGCGTTCGCGTCGGCGCCGGCGAGCTTAGCGATCGCGTTCACGGCGCCCTTCGCGACGGTGAACGTCGTCCCCCCCGACTCCACGACGGCCTCGGTCCGCCTCGTCCGGGGGTCGAAGGGGGTGAACGAGGTCTGCGTGAAACCCTTCAGCCGGATATGCCGCTCCGACGCGGCGGCGATGAACGCGAGGTCGATGGGATCGCGGTTCGCCTCCTGCGAGGCGAGGGCGCCGTACCGCACGACATCTTCCTCGCTCATCCCGTTCATCGGGACGACGCTCGCGACGGAGAGCCGGTTCAGGGTGATCGTCCCGGTCTTGTCGGAGCAGAGGGTGTCCATCGTGGCCGCGTCCTCGGCTGCGTTCAGCCGCGTGACCAGCACGCCATGATGAGCAAGTTCGAGCGATCCCAGCGCCATCGTGATCGTGAACATCGCCGGCAGCGCGACCGGGATGGACGAGGCCAGAAGAACGAGGGCCAGCGGGACCACGGAGAGCACGGGAATGCCGATCAGTGCGGAGACGGCGAACGCGACTATCAGGGCGACGCCGACGATCGCGACAAGCCATCGCACGACCTGCGCGATGACCTCCTCGGCGTGGAGCTTCGGCCGGGCGATCTGCACGAGCTCGGTGGTCTTTCCGTAGTACGTCCGGTCTCCCGTCGCGATGATGACCGCGTCCGCCTCGCCGGACCGGATGACCGAGCCCGAATAGAGAAGACCAGACCGCTCCACTGTGACGGGGAGGGACTCACCGGTCAGGGCCGACTGGTCCACCTCGAGCGGGCCGCCGAACGCCTTCGCATCGGCCGGGATGAAGTCACCGGGCCGAACCCTGACGATGTCTCCGGGGACCAGTTCCCGCGCGGGCACCATATGCCACCGTCCTTCGCGCAGTGCCCGGGCGTTCACCCGCAGTTTTCGCTTCAGCGCCAGGACCGCGTCCGATGCCTTCTGTTCCTCGAAGAAACCGAGGACGGCGTTGAACAGGAGAAGGGCGACGATGATGGCGACATCGAGCTCGTTTCCGAGGAAGTACGAGAGCACGATCACCGCCTCGAGGATCCACGCCGTCGGGCCCCAGAACTTTTTGCCGAGCCGGATCCAGGGGCTCGTTCTCCGTTCGGAGATCTCGTTGTGGCCGAACTCCCGCTGCCGCTCCCGCACCTGCACCGCGGACAATCCGGAGTCCGGCCGGACCTCGAGAACTCCCGCCAGCTCGTCGATGTCCATGGCACGGTAATCGACGCGGCCCTCGTTGTCCCCGCTCCCGCCCGGCATCGGCCCCATGCTCGCTTCGATAGGATTCGATGCGGTGGCTGGAGGATAAACCCTTGCAGGCGGGAGAACCGGATCGCGCGTGCCGGCGCCGACACCCCGGTAGCTCCGGGTGTCAGAGATTGTTTTTGTCCCGCTGTCGACGTTCATGCTGTCCCCCGACGGAGCCCCCTCCGGGCCGGGGACAGGAGATACACACCATGCAACGACGATATGCACTCCTCGCGGCCGTCGCGCTGGTCGCGGTCGCGCTCCTTCCGGGCGCGGCTCTCGCCGCCGGCTTCCAGAACGGCTTCGGCCCGAAGGCCTCGCCGCTCGGAGAGAAGCAGGGCGCGCCCGACTGGGCCGGCAATGCGACCGCGCTCCGCGCGAACCAGTCCGCGGGCGCCGGCGACGGCGTCTGCGACGGCGCCTGCCTCACGAACCAGAACCGCGACCAGGACCGGACGCAGCTCCGCGACCGCACCTGCCAGACGAACCAGGTCTGCAGCGGCGACCAGGACCGGACGCAGCTGCGGACCCAGACCCGCCTGAACCAGACGGCGTCGTCCGACAGCGGGAAGCAGTACGCCCTGCAGGGGCGGCACCAGCGTGGCGCCTCGAGCTGACCCCGCGCTTCCCTCATTCCTCTTCTTTCGAAAGGGTCACGGCACCGGTGACGGCTCTCAGGCTGTCACCGCGTCGACACCCCTCACCACCCGGTTCCGCTCCGCCTCCGCGATCGCCCCGAGGGCGTCGGCGCACTCCGGCGTCAGCCAGTAGCCCTGCGAGAGGCCGCTGCCCCGGTTCTCGACGAGCCCCTCGTCGACGAGCCGCTGCACCTGCCGGGTGACCGTCGGCCCCGCGACGCCGAGGCGCGCCGCAAGCTCCCGCCGCGGGATCCCGGGGGTGTCGCGGATATGATGGAGCGCCGGGGCAAGGCCCGGGCTCCGGTCGAGATGGATGACGGCGCGACGGACCGGCGAGAGCGCCAGGTCGTGGGGGAAGTACCGGACCGAGCCGTTCCGCGTCTCTTCGAGCACCTTCCCGCCGCAGACGAGCAGGGCCAGGTGGTACCGGAGGGTCTCGCGGTTTGCCGCGGTGGCCGCGACGCACCCGGCGAGGTCGAGGCCGGGATCGGCGCGGATCGCGGCATACAGCGACTGTCGAAGGGGATGGTCGAGGAGATTGCCGGGCCTGAGCCGGCGGTATCCGAGGAAGAGCAGGAACCGCAGGAACAGGAGCGGATCGGGGGTGTCGACCTCGCTCGCCACGGGGAGGGGAAACGCCGGTACTCCCCGTCGCCCGCGCCCGCTCTCGTCCTTCGACCGGTCGACAGGCTCGAGCCCCGTCCGCACCGGTGCCGCGGCCGGCGGGTCGGGCGGTCCCCGCTCTCGACCCGCGTTCTGCGGTCGGGGTCCGCCATGCGTCCCGTCCTGGCCGGCGCCGCCGGGCCGGGGAGCCCGGGCCGTTTCCGGCGCGGCGCCGACGCGAAAGGCATGGATACCCTCCGACGACGGCTTGACCGTCGACGCAGTTTCGTCCCGGCCGGCCGGGCTGCCGGTGCCTCGCGAGCCCGGGGACTCCGTCCGGTGTGCCTGCACGCCGGAACCGTTCCCGGCGGCGTACGTCACGGTCGTGGTCGCGTGACCCGCGCCCTCCGCCGTCGGGCGGGCTGCTATCGTAGAGGTCGGGGCACCCCCTGCACCGCTACCGGGGCCACAGGCTGTGGAGTTCCCCGAGAAGGACGCATCCGCATCCGCGAAGGATCCGATGGGGCCGGACGGAATCTGCCCCGCGCCGGTGCCGCCGGCCGACGGCGAGCCGATCACGGCGCCCCGGGTATCGACCCCCGCCAGACTCATTGTCTGCGCAGCCCTTGGAGCGCCGGAACCGTTCCCGGCCGGAGCCGCGACGGTCCCCGCGGGCGCCGAAGTCGGGGTGCTCGCGGCCTTCATCTCTCCCGTCGGGGTCGCCGTCACGGTGCCGCCGACCGGACTCCCCTTCCCGGCGCCGTCGGGGCCGGTCCTGGCCTGGGTCGAACCCGCCGCGATCGTCGTCACCGAGGTCGGTGCCGGGCCGGATGCCGAGGCGTTTCCACCGTCTGTCTTCCAGCTGCCGTCGCCACCGGCCCTCGCACCTCCGGCAGTGGTGGGAGCGGCGGACGGCTTTATCGTCGGCTGGATCTCAGCCTGCCCCGCCGGTTCCCCGTTCCCTCTGCTGCTGCCGCTCTGCTGGGTGCCGGCGGACTCCCGCATGGTCGTCGTGACCGGGATCGCCGGCATCGCCGTCACCGCGGCCTTCGCTAGCGATGCCGTCACGGCGACGGGGGCCCGGATCTTCGCCTGGCCGTCGGCGGATGCCGGAGTCTGGACGCTGGGCGTCGCCGTCGGCACCGCGGGAGCGCCGGGGTTCTCCGCCGATGACGCATCCGTCCCCCGATCCGCAGATGTACCGTTACCGCCGGCGTCCACGGCCGCCGGGGCGACGACGAGCAGGACCAGGACGATTATCAGGGCGAGGTACGCAGGTCGCCGTGCCGGCATGGTGATTGAATATCGAGGAGCCGGGCATTTATCTCTTTTCACCGTGACAGCTACCGGTCCGATCATCCCGTCCTGCTTCCCATTTCAGGATTACGGATCCTCGTATCGTTGATATCCGACGGCGATTGTCATTCCTGCGGAGACCCTCCCCTAGTGCCGGTGCGCCGGATGGTCATCGCGGAATCTGTGCGGTTCGGGGTGTATGATCCACGCCTTGGCCGAGGGCGGCAGCATCGCGGCGGGGGATCCGTTCTGCTTCAGGCTAGCGTCCTGATTGACCGGGTCGACGGATATCGAAATCATCGAGCACTCTACCTGTCGTCGTTCCGGGAACCGGTGCGATCGCTCCGACCGAAACAGGAAAATACGATGATGGAAATCAACAGAGCCATTCCTCGCTCGGCGGTCGGATGAGCAAGGCGTCCTGCCTGCGGGGGTGCGAGCAGCAGCGTAGCCAGTATCTCTTCGACATAGGATGAGAGCGCCGGTTGCGCCGGGGATGACGATCCGGTACGTTGTCCGCGACGCCCGTGCTGGCCTCGCGGACTGTGCCTGGGAGGCGGACCGTGCTGATCGGATGTACTATCGCAGGATCTTGGCGAAGGCATGGGGCGAGGTTGCCGTGGGGCTCGGGCGACGACGGATTGCCATACGGATCGCGGGCTCACAATGTGATCCGGTGCGATCCGGCCGTAGCGTGGCGATCGTATCGATAGGCTCATCGGTCGGGCCGACAACCATCGCCTATGGGATATCTGGCGATCAAGCGCGCCTGCTCCGTCTGCTTACTGGGGCTGCTCCCGTTTGCGGCGCTTGCCCATGAGCGAGCTCAGGCCGCAGGATCCCCGGGTGCTGCCTAGCTGGCTGCCGTTGTCATGGTCGTCGCGACCGTGGACGCCTTCGCCCTTGCCTACGATCTCGGTGGTTGCATCGAGCGCCCGATCTGATGTTTCGCGGTTATGCGTGGCTGCCGGCAACAGCCGGATCGACTGCGCCGACGTCGTCTGGCTGTCTACATGATATTGGGGGTGTTTTGATGAACAGCTGCGTTATGTTACTTTTAACGCAGTTACAACGTTTTTTTCGCATGGAGCATTTCTCGCTCTTGCCTGTCGTCATCATCGGTCCTCGTTCCCACGGTTGGGAGTGGCCATCTGTCGACAAACGCCCTGTGCCATGCGACATCCCCTTCCAACCGGGCGATAACCTTATCACGTACTTGGATATCGGCTCTCAATCGACCGATTTCTGCAGCATGTTGTTCAAAATCGCCGAGGAACGCAGTGATCTCCTCTAAAAGCCGAGAAGAATCCG
>JBDKUZ010000089.1:0-21473 GCA_039679395.1 Methanospirillum sp.
AGTAGAGCGCCTTGTTGGACATGCGCTCGGCAAGCCGGTTCGACCGCGGGACCTGCTTGAGCATGGCGAGATACCCGTCGCTCTTCCCCTTGCCGCTCTCGCCCGTGACGTAGACGTGCAGGCCGCGTGTGTTCCGGACGGTCTGGGAAGCAATGGACATGACCTGGCAGCGGGCGAGCGCGGCGTCGCCGACGTGGTCCCCGGCAAAGCAGTCGAGGAAGTACTGCACGGGGTCGCCGTGCGCGAGGACCTCGTCGGCCATCGCGGCGATCTCCGGGTCCGCCCCGGGCGCTGCGGGGGCCGTCGCCGGCGCGGGCGGGCTGGCCCGCTCTCCGGTCCCGGGCTCGAGCCGGGCGCGGAGCTCCTGCCAGCGCTGCCGTCCGCCGCCGCAGGAGTCGTGCTTGCAGCCGGCGTGGACGGCGCCGCTCGGGAACTGGACGGCGTACGCGCCGTCGCGGTGGGCGTCGGAGAACGGGCACTGTGCGAGCGCGTAGAGCGTCCCGCCCTGCCAGGGCTTCTCGGACGCGACCGGGATCCCGTGGTCGTCGAGCCAGCGCCGCAGGTCGAGGCCGCCCGGCCGGGTCTCCGGTGGAGTCGCGATCGCGGCCGGCCGCTCTGCAGGACGGGCCGCGAGCGCACGGAGGCGTTCGGCCGGGACGGTTGCGGGCTCGTCCGGCGCCGCGACGATCGCGGACCGCCGGTGCGGGCGATCGCTCGTGGAGTCGCCCTTGCGCGAGACCGTGCCGTACAGTTTCCAGATCCGCGCGGCGTTGAAGTTCGAGGTATCGACCTTCGCCGATTCCGTGGAGAAGCGTTCGTCGAGGGCGGCGAGGGCGGCCTTGACGAGCGCCGCGGCGTCGCCGTCGTTCGGCAGCTCGATTCGGTAGAGGAGGTGCGCGCCGTTCCCGCTGTCGGCCTCGACCGGCGCGGGCCAGCCCTCGGCTCCGAGCGCCTCGCGGATCGCCGCCGCCAGGGCTGTCGCTGCCGCGCGTTCGCCCTGGCTCGCCGAGACGCCGCTCGGCCGGACGGGGTCCACGTCGACCGGGAGCCAGCGGCGGGAGACGATGTCGCCGTCGGCCGTCGTCGCGTCCCTGGGCCCGAGCCGCCGCTGGACCCGGTTCGCGCGGCGGGCGAGGAGCGCGGGGGTCACCGGGTTGAGCGTGACGTAGATCCCGCTGCTCTCGGCCGCTGCGTCGAGCGCCTCGGCCGCCGCCGCGAGCCTGCCCGGGTCGTCGAAGTACCCCGACGCCACCCGGCCGTCCGTCCCGATCGCGCGGAGCTCGGCCACGGCCCCCGGCGCGAGCAGGAGCGCGAGGGCCCCCGGTACTGGCCGGCCGCCGGTCCCGCTCATGCCGCCTCCTGCTCGATGCGGCGCCGCCGCCACTCCTGGTAGTCCTCCGCCGCCGACCGGATCCGCTGGAGCGTGACCTCCGAGTCGATGCCGAGCCGGGCCTGCACGGTCGCGACGATCTCGTCGGCCGGCGTCGCCGCGAGCCAGGCGTCGCCGCCGCAGACGAGCGCGTGCCCGAGGAGCCGGCGGCGCTCGAGCAGGACCGAGCGGCTGTACCGCCGGTACCGGACCGCGTCGAGGTAGTCGGCAACGGTTGTGCCGGGGTTCATGCCCGCGCCTCCCCGCACCGATCGGAAGCGATAAGCGCGCCCATCGTGACCGGTACAGCTGGTTCCCGTCCCTCGTTCCTCAGGTGGCACTCTGGTCGAGGGAGGGGGCCGCCGCTGGTGTTCATCGTTCGTCCGCTCCGCGAGCGGAGGCGTTCTGCCTCCCGCCGCGCGGCCCGTCGATGATGTGAAGCCATAGTTCGTCCTTCGGTCGCGTGCCCGGTGGCGGCGGCCGATGGAGAGCGTACACCCCCGGAGCATATATGACGCTTTTACATGGGGTGAAAGTGAAAACGGAGCCGCGGCGGCACCGGGTGGCCATGCGCGCGGATCTGCTGTCCGCTGCATAATCAAGTGGATGAACCGGCGCGGGACGCCGGGGCCCGTCGGAGCGGCCCCCGGTGCGCACGGGAAAAGAGGGAACGGCCCTGGCGGGCCGACGGCGAAAAGGGAAGTCCTAGATCGCCACGGGCGCGGCCGCCGGCGCCGGCGAGAACGCCAGTACGATCCGCTCGATGCCGAAGACGATCGCGTAGATCCCGAGCGCCCAGATCAGGACGACGGACCCGGCCACGGGCTGCGTCAGGATGTACAGGCCGACGATCACGCCGAGGACACCCGAGATCAGCGTGAGCCACCAGTACGGCGCCGTGCGGCCCGCGATCCCGACGAAGATCTGGAAGAGACCGAGGACGAACGCCCAGATCCCGATCAGGATGGCGATGGCGATCACGAACCCGGTCGGGTTCCAGAGCGCCAGGACGCCGAGGATCAGGGTGACGACGGCGCCGGCGATCAATATCCAGCGCATGGACGCCATCTCGCTGCCGGCCATGATCCCGCCGAAGAGCAGAATCAGTGCCTCGATGATCGCGAAGATCCCGAAGAACAGGACCAGCGAGACCAGCATCACGCCCGGCATCGCGAAGGCGAAGAGGCCGAAGAGGATCGCGACGATCCCGGCGAGGACGCCGATCCACTTGTTCGTAGATGAAGGTTGAGCCATAGTACGGACCACTCCTTAACGGTTTAAAAGAGATATGAACCAGTGGAAATAGGTTTCCTTTTGTTCCGCGGCGGCGGCCTCATTCGGCGCGAAGTATGAATCGAAAGATATACTATCGGTCCCGCACCATTCCATGGCGGGGACCGGAATGCCGCGCCTGCTCTACTACGACCCCGACCCGGCCTGGCGGGAGCAGGCGGTCCGGTGCCTCTCCGCAGAGGGCGGGATCGCGGCCGTGCCGGCGGGCTCGTTCGCGGAGGCCGCCGCGCTCTTCCGCACCGGGGAGTTCGACGCCGTGATCGCCGATCCCGCCGCGGACGAGGTCCTCGGCCTGCTCTCGATCGTGCGCACGGCCGGGCGGCGGGTCCCGTTCGTCCTCCTGATGGAGCCCGGCCGCGAGCGGATCGCGATCGACGCCCTGAACGGCGGGGCCGACCGCTACGTCGAGAAGGGCGGCGACCCCGCCGAACGGCTCCGGGCGCTCGCCGGCGCGATCGGAGAGCTGGTCGGGGAGGGGCGGGAGTCGGTCGTCCTGCAGTCCCGCGCGGAGGAGCTCGCGTTCCTCTCCCGGACCGCGATGGACTTCGTCCGGATGGAGGACGACGAGGACATCTACCGCTACATCGGCGAGCAGGTCCACGGCCTGATCCCCGACAGCTCCATCATCCTCCTCTCCACCGAGCCCGAGACCCGGTTTCTCTCCCTGCGGCAGCTGGTCCCCGAGGAGGTGATGACCCGCGTCATCCGGGAGGAGCTGGGACACGACCTCGTCGGGTGGGGCTTCTCCCTCGACGACGAACTCCTGACGGTGATGACGACCACGCTCGGGTGCAACCGGCTCGTGGAGGGGGCCACCTGCATGTACTACGGCTTCAACGGGCTCCTGCCCGAGGAGCCCTGCAACCGGATCGACCGTCGCCTCGACGTCGGTAAGTACTACTCCATGGGCTTCAACTGCCGCGACGGCCTGTACGGCGTCCTCACCATCGGGGTCAGGAAGGGCGGAGAGCTCGGCCACCGGGAGCTGATCGAGGCCTTCGTCCGGCAGGCCTCGGTGGCCCTCCTCCGGCACCACGTCCGGACGCGCCTGCGAAAGAGCGAGAAGCGGTACCGGGCGGTCGTGGAGTCCCAGCGGGAGCTGATCTGCCGCTTTTCGCCCGACGGCACCCTGCTCTTCGCGAACGATGCGTGGGGCCGGTTCTTCGGCCTCGATCCGGCGGAGGCGACCGGCCGGCGGTTCGTCCCGCGGATGCCGGAGGGCGACCGGAGAGCGCTCGGCGACAATCTCCGGTCGTTCGGCCCCGACGCGCCCGAGGCGACGGTCGAGCACCGCGTCCTCCTCGACGACGGCTCGACGCGGTGGCTCCTGTGGCACTGCCGGGCGTTCTTCGACGGCTACGGCGCCGTCACCGAGTTCCAGTCGGTCGGCCGGGACGTGACCGCGCGGAAGGAGGCCGAGGCGGCGCTCGCCGCGCTCACGGCCGAGCTCGAGGCGCGGGTCGAGGAGCGGACGGCCGAACTGGAGACCGCGTACCGCGATCTCGAGAGGCGCACGCACGAGCTCAGCGCCGCGAACCGCGAGCTCGAGGCCTTCTCGCACCAGGTCTCGCACGACCTCCGCGCGCCGCTCCGCGCGATCGACGGCTACCTCGGGATCCTGATGGCGCGGTTCGGCCCCGAGCTCTCGCCCGACGCGATCGCCTACGTCGGGCGGGCGCGGGAGGGCGTCCACCGAGCGAACCGGTTCCTGGAGGGGCTGCTCTCGCTGAACCGGCTCTCGCGGCAGGCGCTGCGGTCCGAGCTCGTGGACACGGAGGCGCTCGTCAGGTCCGTGGCGGCCGACCTGCTCGCGGCCTCGGACGGACGGACGGTCGAGGTCGCGATCGGCCCGCTGCCGCCGTGCCGCGCCGATCCCGAGATGCTCCGGCACGTCTACCAGAACCTGCTCTCGAACGCGTTCAAATTCACGCGGAGCCGCGATCCGGCGAGGGTCGCGATCTCGGCGCGGACCGATGACGGCGAGACGGTCTACGCCGTCGCGGACAACGGCGTCGGGTTTCCGCCCGAGCACGCGGCCCGGCTCTTCGACGACTTCGCCCGGTTCCACGACGCGCGGGAGTACGAGGGCTCGGGGATCGGCCTGCCGCTCGTCCGCCGGATCGTCGAACGGCACGGCGGCCGGTGCTGGGCCGAGGGCGATGTCGATACGGGCGCCACCGTCTCCTTCACGCTCGGGCCGTGAGGCGGGGGCGGTGCGGCCGTCGCGATCAAATGTAAACGCATATCATCTCTCCCGCGATCGTGATGCAGTAGGGCCATGTCCTCCGTCCTCTACTACGACCGCGATCCCGTCTGGCGCGAGGCCGCGGCGCGGTGGCTCGCACGGCCTGGGGAGGTCGAGGTCGTCACGGCGAGCACCTTCGATGAGGCCGTTACGCTCTTCCGGCAGCAGGCGTTCGACGTGGTGGTCGCCGTTCCGCTCGAGGACGAGGTACTCGGCCTCCTCTCGTTCGTCCATCCGCACGAGAAGGCGGTCCCGTTCGTCCTCCTGATGGAACCCGGGCACGAGGCGGTCGTGATCAAGGCCCTGAACAGCGGTGCGGCCCGCTACATCGAGAAGAGCGGCGACCCGGCCGAACGGCTCGGGAGCCTCGTCGGGACGATCGGGCCGATGGTCTACCGGGAGCAGGAGTCTGCCGCGCTCCAGCGGCGGACTGAGGAGCTCGAGTTTCTCTCCAGGACTGCGATGGACTTCGTCAGGATGGATGAGGACGTGAACATCTACCGATACATCGCCGAGAAGGTGTCGGGTCTCGTGCCGGAGTGCTATGTCGCCGTCATGCTGCTGGACCGGGATACCCGTCTCTTCACCGTTCAGAGCCTGCTCCCGGAGCCCGCCGCTCGTATCACGGAGGAGGAGGTCGGTCGGGACCTCGTCGGGATGTCGTTCCCCCTCGACCGGGTCCCGAGCGCCGAGGCCGTCCTCGGGTGCGACCGGCTCGTGGAGGTGGTGACCTCCCTGTACCAGGGGTTGTTCATGACACTCCCGAAGGATGTCTGCGAACGGATCGAGGAACGTGTCGATGCCGGTAAGTTTCATACCATGGGGTTCAACTGCCGGGAGGGACTCTATGGGACCCTGACGATCGTGGTGCGGAAGGGCGGGGAGCTCGCTCACCGGGAGCTGATCGAGGCCTTCGTCCGGCAGGCGTCCGTCGCCCTCCTCCGCCAGCACGTCCGGGCCCGCCTCCGGGAGAGCGACGCGCGGTACCGCGCCGTGGTCGAGAGCCAGCAGGAGCTGATCTGCCGCTTTTGCCCCGACGGCACGCACCTGGTGGCGAACGAGGCCTACTGCCGGTTCTTCGGCCTCGACCCGGGCGGGCTTCCGGGGATCCGGTTCGTGCCGAAGATCCCGACGCCGGACCGCGCCGCTCTCGCCGGCCACTTCCGGGCGTTCTCGCCGTCGTCCTCCGAGGGGACGGCGGAGCACCGCGTCGTCCGGGTGGACGGCGCGGTCCGCTGGCTCCAGTGGCACGACCGCGCGTTCTTCGACGGCGACGGCGCGCTCGTCGAGTTCCAGTCGGTCGGCCGCGACGTGACCGAGCGGCGGGAGGCGGAGGAGGCGCTCGCCGCGCTGACGGCCGAGCTCGAGCGGCGCGTCGAGGAACGAACCGTCGAGCTGCAGACTGCCAACCGCGACCTCGAGGCAGCGAACCGCGACCTCGAGGCCTTCTCGTACCAGGTCTCGCACGATCTCCGCGCGCCGCTCCGGGCCATCGACGGCTACCTCGGGATCCTGATGCTCCAGTACGGCGGCGAGCTCCCGGTCGACGCGGTCGCGCTCGTCGGCCGCGCCCGCGGCGGCGTCTCGCGCGCGAACAGGTTTATCGAGGGGCTGCTCTCGCTCTCGCGGCTCTCGCGCCGGCCGCTCGCGCTCGAGCGCGTGGCGACGGAGGAGCTGGTCCGGGCCGTGGTGGGCGAGCTGCTCTCCATCCCCAATGGCCGGACAGTCGAGGTCGCGATCGGTCCGCTGCCGCCGTGCCGCGCCGACCCCGAGATGCTCCGGCATGTCTACCAGAACCTGCTCTCGAACGCGTTCAAGTTCACGCGGAATCGCAACGACGCGAGGGTCGAGATCTTGGCGCGAAGCGACGACGGCGAGACGGTTTTCTCCGTCGCGGACAACGGCGTCGGGTTCCCGCCCGAAGACGCAGCCAGGGTCTTCGGCGATTTTGCCCGCCTCCACAGCGACCGGCAGTTCGAGGGCTCCGGGATCGGCCTTGCCCTGGTGAAGCGGATCGTCGAGCGGCACGGCGGCCGGTGCTGGGCTGAGGGCGAGGTCGATAAAGGTGCGACCGTCTCGTTCACGCTCGGGGCGTGAGCGGGAGCGGTGTGGCCGTCGCGATCAAATGCGAACGCATATCACCTTTCCCGCACCGGAATTGCACGAGAACATATGCTCTCCGTCCTCTATTACGACCGCGATCCCGCATGGCGCGAGGCGGCGGCGCGGTGGCTCGCGCGGGACGGGGCGATCGAGGTCGTGCCAGCCGGGACGTTCGACGAGGCGGTGGCGCTCTTTCAGGAAACGGAGTTCGACGCGGGGGTCGCCGACCCGCTCGAGGACGAGGTGCTGAGCACCCTCTCGATCGTGCGGACGCACGAGCCCCCCATCCCGTTCGTGCTCCTGATGGAGCCGGGGCACGAGAAGGTCGTGATCCAGGCCCTGAACAGCGGCGCGGACCGGTTCATCGAAAAGAGCGGCGACCCGGCCGAACGCCTGGGAATTCTCGCCGGGGCAATCGGCGAGCTGGTTGCGGGGACGGCGTCGGTCGGAGCGCTCCAACGGCGGACCGAGGAACTCGAGTTTCTCTCGAAGACCGCGATGGACTTCATCCGCATGGAGGACGACGCGGACATCTACCGGTACATCGGCGAGGAGGTCTACGACCTGGAGGGGGCGCGCTACGTCTGCATCATGCTGTTCGACCGGGAGACCCGTCTCTTTACCCTGAGGAACATGATCATGGACGGCGCCATGATGCGCATTCCACGAGAGGAGCTGGGATTCGATCTCGAAGGGCTCTCCCTCCCGCTCGACCGGGTCCCGAGCGTGGAGGCAGTCCTCGGTTGCGACCGGCTGATGGAGGTGATCACCTCGGTCTACCAGGGCTGCTTCAAGATACTGCCGGAGGACGCCTGCAATCGGATCGAGCAGCGCGCCGACCTCGGGCGGTACCACTCCATGGGCTTCAACTGCCGGGACGGGCTCTACGGTGTCCTGACGATCGGGCTTCGGAAGGGCGCGGAGCTCGCCCACCGGGAGCTGATCGAAGCGTTCATTCGGCAGGCCTCGGTCGCCCTTCTCCGGCACCACGTCCGGGCGCGGCTGCGAGAGAGCGACGCGCGGTACCGCGCCGTGGTCGAGAGCCAGGAGGAGCTGATCTGCCGCTTTGCGCCCGACGGCACCCATCGCTTCGCGAACGAGGCGTACTGCCGGTTCTTCGGCCTCGACCCGGCGACGGTCGCCGGGTCGCGGTTCGCGCCCGCGGTCCCCGACGAGGAGCGCGGGGTCCTCCGCGACTACTTCCGCGGCTTTGCGCCCCAACGCCCAGACGGGATGATCGAGCACCGCGTGGTCCTGAGCGACGGTGCGCCCCGCTGGCTCCAGTGGCACGACCGTGCGTTCTTCGACGGCGACGGCGCGCTCGTCGAGTTCCAGTCGGTCGGCCGCGACGTGACCGAGCGGAAGGAGGCCGAGACGGCGCTCGCCGCGCTGACGGCCGAGCTCGAGCGGCGCGTCGAGGAACGAACCGTCGAGCTGCAGACAGCCAACCGCGAGCTCGAGAACTTCACCTCCTCGGTCTCGCACGATCTCCGCGCGCCGCTCCGGGCCATCGACGGCTACCTCGGGATCCTGATGCTCCAGTACGGCGATACCCTCGCGGACGACGCGATCGCCCTGGTCGGCCGCGCACGGAGCGGGGTTTCACGCGCGAACAGGTTTATCGAGGGGCTGCTCTCGCTCTCGCGACTCTCACGCCGGCCGCTCGCGCTCGAGTGCGTGGCGACGGAGGAGCTGGTCCGGGCCGCGATCGGCGAACTGCTCGCCGTCCCCGACGGCCGGACGGTCGAGGTCGCGATCGGCCCGCTGCCGCCGTGCCGCGCCGACCCGGAGATGCTCCGCCACGTCTTCCAGAATCTCCTCTCGAACGCGTTCAAGTTCACGCGAATCCGCGATCCGGCGAGGGTCGAGATCTCGGCGCGGACCGATAACGGCGAGACGGTTTTTTCCGTCGCGGACAACGGCGTCGGGTTCCCGCCCGAGCACGCGGACCGGCTCTTCGACGACTTCGCGCGATTCCACGACGCGCGGGAGTACGAGGGCTCGGGGATCGGCCTGCCGCTCGTCCGCCGGATCGTCGAACGGCACGGCGGCCGGTGCTGGGCCGAGGGCGAAGTCGATAAAGGCGCGACCGTCTCCTTCACGCTCGGGGCGTGAGGCGGGTCGGGCTCACTCCCCGATACTCGACCGGGCCGCGTCCACCATCTGCCGCGCGGCCTTCGTCTTCGCCTTCGCCTGTACGAGGTCGCCGGCCTCGATCGCCGCGTCGGCCTCGGCGTAGAGCCGCTGGGCCCGCTCGACACGGGCTTTCGCCTTGCCCACCGACGTGCCCTCCTCGGCGAGCATCTCCAGCTCCTCGCCGAGGGCCAGAGCGTCGCCGTAGACGTCCTCGAGGTCGTTCCGGAGGTCCGCGATCTTCCCGTCCGCCTCCTCGCGCTTGGCCCGCGCCTTCTCCTTGAGGGCCTCCTTGGCCGAGTCCTGCCCCTGCTGGATGTACTGGAGCTCGTCCTCGACCTCCTTCGCGGCCTCGGCCAGCACCTCGGCGAAGCGGGTCCGCTCCTGCTTCGAGTCGTCCCAGCCCTGGTACGCCTGCCACGCGCCGCCCGCGACGGCCCCGCCGGCCGCGCCGCCGATCACGTCGCCGATCGAGCGCTCCTTCGAGAGGAGCCCGCCGAGCGAGCCGAGCACGGAGCCGATCGCACCGCCCGCGATCGCCCCGACGGCCCCTCGTTCGATCTCGCGGCGATACCGCTTGATCTGGTACGTGGCCTTAACGTCCCGGCCCGAGACCGCGAGCTCGAGCGAACCCGCCTCGTCCGTGTGCTGCACGTCCATCGTGCCGCGGCCCTCGCCGAGGTTCTCGTGCGTGATCTCCGTGCCGCGGAGCGCGAGCTGGCTCATCA
The DNA here is from genome assembly GCA_039679395.1 of Methanospirillum sp. Classification (GTDB taxonomy): domain Archaea; phylum Halobacteriota; class Methanomicrobia; order Methanomicrobiales; family Methanospirillaceae; genus UBA288. Next base: position 9,872 of record JBDKUZ010000089.1, read on the forward strand.
GCCGCTCCACGAACTCGTCGTAGAACCCGCCGACACCCTGTGCGTAGTAGACAAACACCATGAGCAACGATCCGTGCGATGCCGGAATTCAAAAAAGCATGCCAGCGACGGTACCGGGACCGGTATCGGGGGCAACAACCATTATCAGGTATATCCAGAGTATGGTATTGTTAGGGGAGAATGGTGCGATGACGGTTCCACGACGGACTGCGGAGGCCCGGTCACCGGGGCGGGCCGGCGGGGCCGCGTGACCCCCGCCTCCGCGCCCGGCGCCGGGCCCTCCGATCCACTCGCAGCGACGTTGCCGCTCCTGCGGGTGATCCCGGCTCCGGCCATCCTCTACCGGCCGGACGGGACCATCGCGGGCAGCTCCGCAGCGTTCGAGGAGCTGCTCGGCAGACCGGTCGAGGGCCTGACCAACGCCGACCTCGCCGACCTGTTCGACATCCGATTCCCAACAGGGAAGGCCCTCTACTTCGGCGATCTCTGCCGGGAGTTGCGGGTGCAGCGGAACCCGCAGATGGCGATCGATCTCCGCGACGGTAGCGGGCGGTTCCGCGCGATGATCGCGTCGGGCGCCGCCGTCAGGTCGGGGGACAGGACGGTCGGCGCGATCGTCCTCTTCACCGAGGTGACGGGACTTATCCAGGCGAACGGGACCGCGCGGTCGTGAAGAGAGAGGGACTCGGGAGCCGTCACCCGAGCGCGGCGACCCGGTCCAGGGCCTCGGCCAGGCGCGGCATGGCGGCCGCGTAGCTGAGCCGGAGCCAGCCCGGCGCGTGGAACGCCGATCCCGGCGTGACCGCGACCCGGGCCTCGTCCAGCCACCGGGCCGCCGTCGCCACGTCGTCGCCGCCGACCTCGACGAACGCGTAGAACGCGCCGTCGGCAGGGGCGCACCGGTAGCCCATGGCGGCGAGACGGTCGAGCACGAACCGCCGGCGCTTGTCGAAGGCCAGCCGCATGGCCTCGACCGAGGACTGGGTGCCCGTCAGGGCAGCGACCCCGCCGTGCATCACGAACGTGACGGCCTGGCTCGTGGTGTGGCTCTGGACGCGGGCCATGAAGTCCACGATCGGCTTCGGCCCGACCGCCCATCCCAGGCGCCAGCCGGTCATGGCGTAGGCCTTCGAGAACCCGTTCACCGTGACCGTCCTCCCGGCCATCTCCGGCAGGGAGGCGAGCGAGACGTGCTCGGCGCCGTAGACGAGCTTCTCGTAGATCTCGTCCGAGAGCGCCACGAGGTCGCGGTCAAGGCAGACGTCGGCGATCAGGGCCAGCGACGCCGGGTTCAGCACGGCCCCCGAGGGGTTCGAGGGCGAGTTCACCACGATCATCCTTGTTTTCGGCGTCACGGCCTCGAGGAGCGCGTCGGTCAGCTGGAAGGTCGCGGGGTCCACGGCGACGAAGACCGGGACGCCGTCTGCGAGACGGATGCAGGGCTCGTAGCTGACCCAGTCGGGGGTCAGCACGATCACCTCGTCGCCAGGGTTCAGGACGGCCTGCATCGCCTGGTGGATCGCGTCCTTCGCGCCGGCCGTCACGATCACCTGCGAGGGGTCGCAGGGGATCCGGTTCTCGCTCTGCGCCTTCTCGGCGATCGCCTCGAGCAGCGCGGGGAGGCCGTTGCCGGGCGCGTAGTGGGTCTCGCCTCGCCGGAGGGCCGCGATGCAGGCCTCCGTGATGTGGGCGGGGGTCGCGAAGTCGGGCTCGCCCACCGAGAGGCTGATCACGTCCACGCCGGCCCGCTGGAGGGCCTTTGCCCGCTGTCCGATCGCGAGCGTGGCCGACGGGGCGATCCCGCCGACCTTCGCCGAGAGGTTCATTGAAGGCGCTGGCACATCTTCACGGCCGACTCGACCGCGCGTCGCGCGTAGTCGATCCGCTCGGTCGCCTCCATCCGGGTCATGCCCGGCCCGGAGATCCCGAGGGCGACGGGCTTGTCGAACTCGAGCGAGAGGTCGATGATCTTCCGCGCTGCGTGCTGGACCACGATCTCGTCGTGCTGGGTCGAGCCCTCGATCACGCACCCGATGGTGACCACCGCGTCGATCGCGCTCTTCTTGAGCAGGGCCTTGATCGCGAGCGGCATGTCGTACGCGCCGGGGACGTAGAGGACCTCGGACACCTCGGCGCCCAGGAACCCGGCATGCTCGCGCGCCTCGATCTCCATCATGTAGGTGATGTCGCGGTTGAACTCCGCGACCACGAATCCGAGCCTGATCGTCATGTTGTCTCTACCTCTGTCTCTCTCGATTATCAGTTTTTCATTACTGTCGCGCCGGCCCGGCGTCGGCGAAGCCCTCCCGCTGGCCCGTGCCGGCCTCGCGCTCGAGCTCGCGGGGCCGGAGCATCAGCCGCACGGCGTTGACGGCGTGCTCGCGCGCCCGCCGCTCGGCGAGCCAGGCGAGCTCGGCGTCGGTCTCGGCCTCGTCCTCGTGGACGAAGACCTCGATGATGTGGGTGTTCGTCATCAGCTGCGCAACCATCAGCCCCTGCGAGGCCTCGTGCGCGCACATCCGGTCCTTCTCCTTCCCGCCGGGCATGCCGAGCGCGATCACGATCTCGCAGCGCCGCTCCTCGATCAGCTTCTTGCAGGCGACGGGGAGGTCCTTGATCCCCGGCACCGTGTACCGCTCGATCGCGACCGAAGCATGCTTCTTGAGCTCGTCGATCGCGTGCGCGCCCATGTTCACCCGGGCGAAGGTCGTGTCCGCGACGCCGACGCGCATGGCTGCCTCAGGCCAGGTGGGCGGCCGCGGCCGCCACGCCGTCGTCCGCGCATTCGCACCCGAGCCGGTGCATGACCGCCTGGATGGCGCCGAGGGTCCCGAGGATCTCGGGCGCGCCGACCGCGCCCATGTGGCCGATCCGGAAGATCTTGCCTTTGAGGGCGTCCTGGCCGCCGGCGATGACGATGCCGAGCTTCTTCACGGGCCCGCGGAAGTCCGAATCGCCGACCCCCTCGGGCAGCCGGATCGCGGTCACGGTGTTCGAGTACGCGTGGAGCGCGTCCGTGACGGGGAAGAGCGGCAACCCCCACGCGGCGGCCGCGGCCCGGACGGCCTGGGCGAGGCGCTGGTGGCGCATGATCCGATGCTCGATCCCCTCCTCCTCGATGAGGAGGCCGGCCTGCTGGAGCGCGAGGAAGAGCGGGACGGCCGGGGTGTACGGCGTCTCCATCGGGTCCTTCCTCGCGTTCTTGATGTACGCGGCAAGGTCCAGGTAGTACGGGCGCTGGTCGACGAATCGCTCCTGCGCCCGCTGTGAGACCGAGACGGCCGCGAGACCCGCGGGGGCCGCGAGGCACTTCTGCGAGCCGACGATCGCGATGTCCACGCCCCAGCGGTCGGCCTCGACCACATCGCCGCCGATCGAGGTGATCCCGTCCATGACGAAGAGCGCGTCGTGCTTGCGGCAGAGTTTGCCGACCTCGTGGGCCGGGTTTTTGATGCCGGCCGAGGTCTCGTTGTGGACGAGGGTTACGACCTCGGCGCCGTTCTCCAGGCTCTCGGCAAGGGCCTCGAGCGGGAGCGGGGTGCCCCATGCGGAGGCGAGCTGGGTCGCGTCGCCGTACCGCTTCGAGATGTCGTACATCCGCTCGCCGAACTTCCCGTTCGAGAGGCAGGCGATCTTCTTGCCTCGGCCGACGCTCGCGACGGCGGCCTCCATCCCGGCCGTTCCCGAGCCGGAGACGATCACCAGGTCGTTCTCGGTGCCGAACGCGGGTGCGAGGCAGCGGACGCAGTCCGCGTACACCGCCCCGAACTCGGGCGAGCGGTGGTTGATCGCCTGGCGCGCCATCGCGAGGCGCACGCGCTCCGGGACCGGAACCGGCCCGGGCAGCATCAGCAGCAGTTCCTTCTCCATGACGATCCGTTCCTACTATATGTCGTTCGGGGCATATACTCTCCCCGATGGTCGACGTCGCCGTGCTGGCCGGATCGGACTCGGACTACGAGATCGCGAGGAAGGCGATCGCGGTCCTCGAGGCGCAGGGGCTCTCTTTCGACTACCGGGTCCTCTCGGCCCACCGCGACCCCGACGCGCTCGAGGCGTACGTCCGGGCCTCGGACGCCCGGGTCTTCATCTGCATCGCGGGCCTCTCGGCGGCCCTGCCGGGCGTGGTGGCGGCCCGGACGGACCGGCCCGTGATCGGCGTCCCCGTCTCCGTGACCCTCGGCGGGCTCGACGCCCTCCTCGCGATCGCGCAGATGCCGAGAGGCGTGCCCGTTGCCTGCGTCGGCATCGACAACGGCGCGAACGCCGCGTGGCTCGCGATCCGGATCCTGTCGGTGCCGCGCTGAAAAATAAAGATCAGAGGCGGTTGAAGAGCCAGGCGATGTCGGCGAAGTCGATGCGGCCGTTCGCGTTGTAGTCGAAGGGGACCAGCGGCTCGTTCGCGGCGATCCAGCTCATCTGGTTGAAGTAGAGGACCACGTCCGCGAAGTCCGCCCGGCCGTTGCCCTTCACGTCGACGCAGAGCCCGTCGCCGTCGGTGTCCGTCGGCCCCGCGGCCCCGCCCGGCACCGTCGCGACGGACGGACCCGCCGGCAGCGCGAGCGGGAGGTAGTCGACGGCTCCCGGCAGGGCCGTGTAGGCATCGTCGCAGAACCCGTCGCCGTCCGCGTCCGCGTGCGTCTCCGAGAACCCGGAGCCGTCGGGCGCGGCCCAGAAGTTGCCGCCGACGGACGGTCCGCCGACGATGTTCGGGCCGGCCGACCGCGTCGCGTTCAGCAGCGGAGGGGTGCCGTCGACCGGGAAGTCCGCGTTCACGGTGTTGTTGAGCAGGTTGTTCCAGACCTCCGGCGCGGCCGTGTCCCCGCCGCCGACCCCCACCGCGTTCCCGGCGATGCGGTTTCCGCTCACCGCGAGCCCGGGCCAGTCCACCACGTTCACGCCCATTGCGGCGTTTCCCTCGATCCGGTTGCCCGCGATCGCTCCGCCGCCCGGGTAGGACTCCTCGGGATCGTCGTTCTGCTCGAGCCGGATCCCGTCGTCGCCGTTGTCGGCGACCGTGCAGTTCCGGATCCCGGAGAGCCAGCCCCCGTCGTAGATGGTGATGCCCGTGTACTTGTTGCCCGAGATCTCGCTGTCGGCGATCAGGAGCGGGGCGTCGGGCGTGCCCGGGACAGTCCCGACGATCCCGACCCCGTTGTCGGTGACCGAGCACCGCTCGACCGCGATGTCTCCCATGAAGTCGAGATAGAGCCCGACTCCGGAGATCTCGCCCCCGATATTCTTCCGGAAGGTCGAGTCCCGGAGGACGCCCGCCTCCCCGAGGGCGAAGTAGAACCCGGCATGGCTCCCCTCGGCGAGGACGTTCTCGACCGTGGCGCCGTCGACGTGCTCGATCTCGATGCCGCGCCACCAGTTCCGGACCGTGATATTCCGGACCGTGACGTTCGAGAGGCGGGCCTGCCAGTCGCCCCTCGCCGCCACCCCCGCCCCCGCGCCGTAGATGTAGACCGGGGCGTCCCCGGATCCCTCGACCAGGTGGCCCATGCCGTCGAGGACCACGTCGGAGCTCGCGATCACGACCCCCGCCCAGTCCGACGCGAGGTCGTGGTCGAGGGTGTAGTATCCAGGCGAGGAGATCAGGAGCGCGGGCGTCGGCAGCGGGGTGGGGGTGGGCGTCGGCGTGGGCTTGGAGATGCCGGGGTCCGAGAGGCCCGCCGGCGCGATCTCGAGCCGGTCGAGATTGACCCGGTCGACCCCGTCGAAGGAGAGCCGGAAGGCCGTCGCGCCGGCCGGGAGCCAGAACGGCTCCGAGTCGGCGATCCCGTAGGCCTCGAACGACCCTGTCGACGGGATATCGAGCGAGCCTCGCGGCACGCCGCCCACGGAGAGGCCGATCCGCTTGGCGGCGTCGGGGTTCGCGGCGCGGAGGTGGAGGCGGACGCTCTGCGGAACGGTCGCGTTCACCGTGTAGCTGAGCCATTCGCCGCTCCGGACCCAACCGACGTTCGTCACGCCGCCGGACGTCTCGACGTCCACGCCCTCGCCCGGCCGGTATGCCCGGCCGAGGTTCGAGGGCTCGGTATCGTGATACGCGACGCCCTCGCCGCCGGCATCGAAGTCCTCGGCCTCGACCGTGCCCGGCACGGCGTGAAGGGCCGGGTACGGCACCGGGCCGGCGGGCGGCGGCGTGACGGGCGGCGCGCCGCCCGCGTAGATCCAGCGGATCCCTGCCACGTCGTCGGGGCCGAGGGACCGGCGGTTCCGGTTCCCGATGATGTCGCCGCAGTACCCGAACATCGCCTCGCCCGTGTCCGACGGATACCCCGGGATCCAGCCGTAGAGGTCGCTGAGGCGCAGCCAGTGGCCGAGCTCGTGGAGGGTGACCGTCTCCATGTTCCAGGCGTCGCCGGTTGCGTACCCGGCCGTCCATTCGTACGCCGGGTTGAACGTGGTGTCGACCTCGACGATCCGGCCGTCCCGCTCCCAGGAGGAGGTCCGGGCGAGCGCTGTCGAGCCGAAGAGCCCGAAGTCGAAGTCCGTTCCGATCGAGATCAGGTTCACGCCGTCCTGCTCGAAGAGCTCCGTGGTCTCGTTGGTCGGGCCGGCGTAGACGAACTGCGGGGCGGCCGCGGGCAGGGCCGCATTCCAGGTGGCGCTCGCGTTCGTAATAGCGGCGACCAGCGCCGGGTCCATCCCGGCCGGGTTGACCTGGAAGGTGCAGGGGGCGGTCCAGTTCCTCGACCCGTAGCCGAAGGTGACCGTGAAGGGAAGGCCCGCGCTCGCCGCGTTATCCTCGGTGAGGACCCAGACATAGCCGCTGCTCGCCGAGCCGCCGTACCCGTCCGGCGTGATACCGGCGGGTACCCGGACCACGATCCGGGTATCGGACCACGAGACGATCTCGTCGGGGTTCCGGTCGTAGTTCGGGTAGCCCGAGGCCCAGATCGGGACGAGCGAGGACCCGGTAAAGCGGTACGTGAACCCGATGTCTGCGGTCGACTCGCGCGATGAGCGGTTGCCGAAGCCCGTCCCCGTGATGGTAATCTCGGTCCCGGTGCCGGCGGACGCGCTCGAGGGCGAGACGGCCGCGATGACGGGGGCCGGGGCGGAGGCGGCCCGGGGAGCAGGCCCGGCCGCTGGCCGGGCAACGGAGCGGCCTTCGGCAAGCGCGGCGATGTACTGCAAGTATGCCTCCGCCGAGATACCGCTCCCCTTCTCCCGCCCGGGGCCGCGGACCCGGCCTCCCTCGACCGGGACGATCCCCTGCGCGCCGCCGTAGACGCCGCTGCCCTTCGGGCCGTGCTTGATGAAGACAAACGCATCGCTCGTCTCGACGAGCGCGGGCTGGTCCTCGACCCGGAGGGTGACGCCGTCCACGGTCCCGCCGGGGACCGTGAGCGCGAGTGTCCCGGCGCCGTTGCCCTTCGCCCGGGCCTTTACCCTGATCGTTGCCGTGGTCTCGATGGCGGTATGGTCCGCGGTCCAGGCGGATCGGACGTCGCGGATCTCGCCGCGGACAACCTCGTCCGCGCCTCTCGCGAGCGCGGCGTCGTCCGCCGGGACCACGAGGGCCTGCGCCGCTCCGGCGAACAGGCAGAGCGCCAGCAGCAGGACTGCCGCCGGCGCCGGGGCGCCGGGGCGCCCCCGATGGAATAGGGGTTGATGCATGCTGTTCCTCCGGCCGCTTCGCTACGAAGCGACAACTGTGTATTCGCGAGATTGCTCCCGCGCAGAGAACTGGCATGGCGCCCGGCCATCGGCCGTCAAAGAGGGGCTGTCATTCCACGCGCGATTAGGGTCGATTGGCGGCGGAACCGTTAAAGCTTTCGATAAATCGATTCGTACCACGGAGGAAAGGGGAAACGACCGCCGATATGGTGGCCGTTCGTGACAGCGTGGCACGCGGCCGGGGCCGCGCCGGGTGGGGAGGAGATCGCCCGGCTCGCGGTCCGGATCCTGTCGCTGCCGAAGCGCTGATCCCCCGGACGATCGGGGACGGTCCGGCCACGGAGAAAACAATATCAATAACTTCGATCATACTCCGGCACCGTTGGAGGTTCGATATGAGATCGTTCAATCTGATTTGTATCTTCGTGATCATGATCGCATCCGTCCAGGCCGTGGCAGCGGCCGAGACGTATGTCTACTCGACACAATGGGGCAAGGTCGGCGGCGGCGCGGGCGCCGGCGTCGGCGAGTTCAACGAACCCGCCCGGATCGCGTTCGACACCGCGGGCAACGTCTTCGTGGACGATATGAGCAACAACCGGATCCAGAAGTTCGACCCGGTCGGCACGTTCCTCACCACGTGGGGCAGCGAGGGCGTGGCCGACCCGCCGTCGGCGCCGGGGACGTTCCTCTCGCCGATGGGTGTCGCGGTCGACTCCATGGACTACCTCTATGTCGCCGACCGGATGATTCACCGCGTCCAGGTCATGGACCCGGACCAGCTCTGGTCGATCTTCGGGCCCAGCGGCCCGACCGAGCTGCTGCAGCCGAGCGACGTCGCGGTGGACAGCAACGACAACCTCTACACGGTCGACTGGGGTCACGACCGCATCCGCGTCTTCGACATCTACGGGACTCCGATCGGCATGTGGGGCACGACGGGGTCCGGTAACGGCGATCTCTCGGGCCCGCGCGGCATCGCCATCGACGGAGCGGACAACGTCTATGTGGCCGACACGGGCAACAGCCGGATCCAGAAGTTCACCCTGGACGGCACGTACGTCACCCAGTGGGGCGCCCCCGGCACCGACGCCGGCAACTTCACCGAGCCGTGGGGCGTGGGCACCGACGCCACCGGCAACGTCTACGTGGCCGACACGGGCAACAACCGCGTCCAGAAGTTCGACGCGAACGGGGCCTATCTCGCGACGATCGGCGGGCCCGGGACGGGCAACGGGCAGTTCACGGGGCCGTACGACGTCTCCGTGAACAGCACCGGCACGGTCTTCGTGGCCGACACGGGCAACAACCGCGTCCAGCTCTTCGACCAGGGGCCGGCAGTCCTGGCAGTGCCGCCCGAGACGGCCCTCCCGACGGACACGAACGGCGACGGGCTGTACGACGATGTCAACGGCAACGGCCGGGCGGACTTCGCGGACGTGGTCCTCTACTTCAACCAGCTGTCGTGGATCGCCGCGAACGAGCCGCTGGCCCCCTTCGACTACAACGCGAATGGCCGGATCGACTTCGGCGACGTCGTCTGGCTCTTCAACACCCTCTGAGGGTGTCCCGAGTCTCTTTTTTCCCGGTCGCTGCTTCTCTCGCCCGACTCTCTCCGCGAGACGAACTCCCTGGCGGAGCCCGCGCTCTCGTGAGACGGCAACAACGGCGCTGACGATCGGGCAGGAACCCGCCGCGATCCCGCGACGGGCGGGAGGCCCCGTGGGCCTCCCCCGGATTCCGGCGGCGCGTTGTCAGCCCGCGCGGACCACGACGATCCGCCACGCGGTCCCGTGCAGTCCGGCCGTCGCCCAGACGGCCTCCTGCTTCACGGCCGCTCCGCCGGCCGGGGTGAGCGTGTACGACCCGCTTCCCGCCGGCTCGGCCGCGATCCTTTTTGCCATCGCGACGAATTCGGGGTAGCCGGCGTAGGCCGGGTCCGTGATCGCGTTCCGGCCGATCCTGCCGGGATCGCGGTCGTAGATCATGCGCCCGTCAGGGGTCATCGCCCAGACGGCGAGCGTCGTCCCCGAGGCCGCGCGGTCCGCACGGTCGGCGAGGAGGAGGTCCGGCTCCACGGCGGTCGAGACGAGCCCGAGGAACGTTCCGTCCTTAGTGACCGGGCGCTGGACCACGACCGCGTCGAACCCCTCGACGGTTCGGAAAACGTCCGACATCTGGGGCCGGCGTTCCGCCATGCCGCGCTGGACGTGGGACTGGTTTCCGATGTCTGTCCCGACCGCTCCCCCGAACTCCTCGGGCATCGCGGCCGCGATCCGCCCGTCGGGCGTGACCGTGATCGCGGTGGCCGTGTACGGCGACGAGGCCGCGAGGCGGGCGAGCGTGGCGTTGGCTTCCGGCCCCGTAAGACCGGAAGCGCCGAGCGCTCCGGCGGCCGACGCGACGTTCCGGTCGATCTCCTCGAGCGTCGTGTTCACGTCGGCCACGACCCGGGAGAGGATGGCGGACGGGTCCGCGTTCACCACGGGCGCGCCCGTCGTCGTGACGAACGGCGCCCCGTCCGGGGGGGCGGAGGAGCAGCCGGCCGCGACGGCGGCGAGAGCGAGCAGGAGGCAGACGAGGATCGGACGGGACTCCATGGGAACAGGTGGTCCCGAAATGGATATAAGTTAGGCGTCCGTGTCCTCGGGCTCCCGCGGCGGCAGAAGGTCGCCGGCGAGCTTGAGCGCACAGAGATCGCCGCACATCGAGCAGGTCTCGAGCGCACCGTCGCGCTCGTGCATCCGCCGGGCGTGCTCGGGGAAGAGGGCGAGGCGGAACTGCTCGTCCCAGTCCAGTCGCCGTCGGGCCTGGCCCATCGCGTCCTCGCGCCGGGCGGCGGCGCCGTCGGGCCGTCGGGAGAGGGTCCCCACGTGGGCCGCGAGCCGGGCCACCCGCGTCCCCTCGACGATGTCCTGCCGGTTCGGCAGGGCGAGGTGCTCGGCCGGGGAGACCATGCAGAGGAAGTCGGCCCCGTTCTGGCAGGCGACGGCCCCGCCGATCGCGCCGACCACGTGGTCGTACCCGGCTGCGAGGTCGGTGACCAGCGGGCCGAGGAGGTAGAGCGGGGCGTCGTCGGTCAGCTCCTTGAGCATCCGGACGTTGTAACCGACCTGCTCGAGCGGGATATGGCCGGGGCCCTCGATCATCCGCTCGACCCCCGCCGAGAGCGCCCGCTTCGCGAGCCGGCCGAGGGTCAGGTACTCGGTCGCCTTCGCGAGCCGCTCGGCGTCCGAGCGGGAGCCGGGGCGCATCCCGTCCCCGAGGGACGCGACCACGCCGTGCTCGGAGAGGAGCTCGCAGAGGTAGTCGAACTCGGAGTAGAGCGGGTTCTCCTCGCCGCGTTCGGCCATCATCACCGTGTGGAACGCACCGCCGCGCGAGACCACGCCCATCACGCGCGGGTCGTCGACGAGCGCGGCGTAGGCCTCGCGGTTGACGCCGCAGTGGAGGGTCAGGAAGTCGACGCCGTCGCGGCAGTGTTCGCGGATCACGCGGAAGAGCAGGTCCGCGTCGACGTCGGCCGCGTTTCCGGCCCGGCGGACCGCCTCGTAGATCGGCACCGTTCCCACAGGGGCGTCGAGCGCGAGGATCGAGGCGCGGATCGCGGGCAGGTCGCCGCCCGTCGAGAGGTCCATGAGCGCGTCCGCTCCCTCGGCGAGCGCGGCCCGCGCCTTCTCCAGCTCCTCGGCCGGGTCGCAGAGCGTGCCCGAGGTGCCGATATTCACGTTCACCTTGACCCGGCAGCCCTCGCCGATGGCGCAGAGCCGGTGCTCGCGCCGCGGGTTCGCCGGGACCACGATCCGCCCGCGGGCGATCGCCCGGGCCACGCGGCGGGGGACGAGGCCCTCGTCGCGGGCGATTGCGTGGGCCACCTCCGGCACGGACCGGAGGCACTCCTCGATCAGGCCGTGCATAAACAGGATATGGCGGGCGGTCGTTATATGGTTTGTATGCCGATCCGATGGATTCC
>JBDKUZ010000090.1:0-25100 GCA_039679395.1 Methanospirillum sp.
CCCGTTGAGGTAGCCAAGCCTGGTATGGCGCAGGTTTGCTAAACCTGTGTCCCCCTGGGACTCGAGGGTTCAAATCCCTCCCTCAGCGCTCCGGGCATCAGCTCATACCGAGGAGACCTCATGGCAAACGAAGAAGAGGAGATCAAATACTTCGTCCGGATCAGCAACACCGACCTCGACGGCACCAAGTCGGTCAGGGTTGCGCTGACCGGCATCCCCGGCGTCGGGCGTCACGCGGCCGATATCATCGCCCGGCGCGCGAACGTGGGCGGACGGGAGACGATGGGCAAGCTCGACGACGACTCGATCGAGCGGCTGCGCGAGTCGGTCGGCGGCTACGCCGGAATGGTTCCGACCTGGATGTTGAATCGGACCAAGGACGTGTATACGGGAGAGTCCCGGCACATCTTCGGCACGGACCTCGCGATCACCCACGACGAGGACATCAACCTGCTTCGAAAGATCCGCTGCTACCGCGGGATCCGGCACGAGACCGGGCAGAAGGTGCGGGGCCAGCGGACCAAGTCGACCGGGCGCACGGGCGCAACCGTCGGCGTGCGGAGAAAGAAGGACTGAGAGGCACGAGTCTGATGGCATACCCAGGCAAGAATAAGAAGTCGTACCAGACGCCGAAGCGTCCGTTCGAGAAGACGCGGATCGAGGAGGAGACCAAACTCGTGATCGAGTACGGCCTCCGAAACAAGCGTGAGGTCTGGAAGGCCCAGGCCGCGCTCCGCAAGTACCGCACGGGCGCCCGCGAACTGCTCGCGCTCCAGTCGGGATCGGCGGACCAGACGCTCGCGCTGCGCAAGCAGGAGAACCTGATCGGTCACCTGCAGCGGGTTGGCCTGCTCGGCGGCGAGGCAGATATCGACGATGTGCTCTCGCTCCGGATCCAGCAGCCGCTCGAGCGCCGGCTTCAGACCCAGGTCTACCGGCTCGGGCTCGCGCGCTCGCCCAAGCAGGCGCGGCAGCTGGTCACTCACGGCCACATCGCGATCGGCGGCCGGAGGGTCGACATCCCCAGCTACCAGGTTCGCCGCGACGAGGAGGGGCAGATCACCTACTACGGTCGGTCGCCCTTCACGAACGCGGATCACCCGGAACTGAACCGCACGCTCGGCAAGAGGAGGCGCTAGATCATGGCAGACGCGAAAGAGAAGTGGGGCATCGCCCATATCTATGCCTCGTTCAACAACACGATCATCACGGTCACGGATCTCTCAGGTGCCGAGACGGTCACCAAGTCCAGCGGCGGCATGGTCGTCAAGCAGGACCGGAATGAGTCCAGCCCGTACGCGGCCATGAAGATGGCCGGCGACGTGGCTCAGTCGGCCATGGACAAGGGTTTCGTCGGTCTCCACGTCAAGGTCCGCGCCCCCGGCAAGGGCAAGCAGCGCTCGCCTGGCGCCGGCGCGCAGGCCGCGATCCGCGCGCTCGCCCGCGCAGGCATGCGGATCGGCAGGATCGAGGACGTCACTCCGGTCCCCCACGACTCGGTCCGCCCCAAGGGCGGACGCCGGGGCAGGAGAGTCTGATGCAGGTCGAGTGCCAGCACCGCGACGAGCACTCCTGCCGGTTCATCCTCTCGGGGGCGCTGCCCTCGTTTGCGAACGCGGTCCGGCGCGCGATGGCGAGCGAGGTGCCGAAGCTCGCGATCGACTCCGTCGGAATCTACGACAACACGAGTGGGCTCTTCGATGAGATGCTCGCACACCGGCTCGGGCTCGTGCCTCTGCGCACCGAGGTCGGGACCTATGTGCCGGTCGACGAGTGCACCTGCGAGGGGCAGGGCTGCGACCGGTGCACGGTCTCGTACACGCTCTCGGTCGAGGGCCCGGGCATGGTCTGGTCGCGGGACCTGATTCCGAACGATCCCGAGGCCGCCCCCGCGATCGAGGACATCCCGATCGTCAAGCTCGAGAAGGGGCAGAAGGTCGTTGTCGAGGCGCGCGCGGTCCTCTCTACCGGGAAATCTCACGCGAAGTGGCAGCCGACGACCATCTGCGGGTACAAGAACTACCCGACGCTGACCGTCAATGCGCACTGCGACGGCTGCGGGGTCTGTGTCGATGCCTGCCCGCGCCGCGTCCTCCGTCTCACCGGACGGACGGTTGTGGTCGACGAGGCCCGGGTCGAGGACTGTTCGCTCTGCCGCCTCTGCGAGAAGGGCTGCATGTCGACCGGGATCGGAGAACAGCCCGCGATCAGAGTCGGGACCGACGCCGATCGGTTCATCTTCACAGTCGAATCGGACGGTTCGATTCCAGCGGCCGAGATCCTCCGCCAGTCGGTCCGTTTCCTCCGGACGCGAGGCGACGAACTCTCACGCGCACTTGACGAGATTGCCGAGGGATAGGAATGACACTTACGAGAGAGAAGACCAATCCGCGTCTGACGAATCTGATCATGACGCTGAAAGCGGCCTCGCGCGATAACCAAGCGCAGGTCTGGCGCGACATCGCGTTCCGCCTCGAGGGCGCGACCAACGCGCGCGCCGAGGTGAACGTCAGTAAGATCAACCGGTACGCGGCCGAGGGCGAGACGATCCTCGTGCCGGGCAAGGTGCTCGGCACAGGCGTGATCGACCGTGCGGTTCGCGTCGCGGCCCTGAACTTCTCGGCTCAGGCGACCGACAAGATCACTGGCGCGAAAGGAACCTGCATGACGATCGAAGAGCTCCTGAACGATAACCCGAAGGGGAGCCGGGTGCGGATCCTGAGGTGACCGAGATGGTAACGGTGATCGATGCGGAGAATCTCCTGCTCGGACGGCTCGCGTCCACGGTTGCGAAGCGCGCACTGGCAGGCGAAGAGTTCGCGATCGTCAATGCGGAGAAGGCGATCGTCTCGGGTGCGCGGGCCCATGTCCTCATGGACTTCCGCGAGAAGCGCGAGCGCGGCTCGCGCGAGGGCGGCCCATTCTATCCCCGGCGCCCCGACCACATCGTCAAGCGGACGATTCGCGGCATGCTTCCGTACAAGCGCGAGCGCGGCGTTGCGGCGTTCAAGGCGATCAAGACCTACGTCGGCGTCCCGCGCGAGTTCGCGGAAGCCGAGCGCGAGTCCCTGCCCGAGGCACATATCGATAGACTGAATAACCCGAGATACGTTACGATCGGAGCGATCGCGACCTTCCTCGGCGCGAAATACTAATGAAGGTGAACGCATGGCGAAGGTGATCAACACCAGCGGAAAGCGCAAGACCGCGATCGCGCGCGCGACCCTCCGCGAGGGTCGCGGCGTGATCCGGATCAACTCGGTCCCGCTCGATGCCTATGGCACAGAGCTGACCCGTATGAAGATCGCGGAGCCCTTACTCCTCTACCCGACCGGTATCGATGGCATCGACGCCTCGATCACGGTCGTGGGCGGAGGGATCATGGGCCAGGCCGAGGCCGTCAGGACCGCGCTCGCGCGGGGCATCGTGCAGTGGCACAACGACCCGGCACTCAAGGAGCTCTACGTCGGCTACGACCGAACCCTGCTTGTCAACGATTCGCGCCAGAAAGAGGCCAAGAAGCCCCATGGCAGCGGAGCGCGTGCGAAGTTCCAGAAGTCGTACCGTTAAATTAAATAAAGACCGAGAGTAACGTGTATGATACCCGTACGATGTTTTACATGCGGTAAAGTCGTCTCGCCCGTCTGGGAAGAGTTCAAGCGACGACGCGATGCCGGTGAGGACCCGAAGGCGGTCCTCGATGACCTCGGTCTCCTCCGGTACTGTTGCCGGCGCATGCTCCTGTCCCACAAAGAGATCATCGACGAGATCAACCCGTACCAATGAGGGGTCGTGGGGTAGCCTGGTATCCTAGGGCGTTCGGGATGCTCTGACCTGAGTTCGAATCTCAGCGACCCCATTCTCATCCAACAATTTTGAGGCAGACGATGGAATCGTACACCCGTTACGAAAAAGCGAGAATCATCGGAGCCCGCGCCCTCCAGATCTCGATGGGCGCACCCACACTCATCAACGTTCTGCGGACCGATCCGTTAGAGATCGCCCTGCAAGAGTTCACAGAGAATGTCATTCCCATCACGGTGAAGAGGAGGTAGACAGTAGATGACAACGATTGAGGCCGTCCGGCTTCGACGGATCCTCGACTCGCGCGGCAACGCGACGGTCGAGGCCGATATCTGGACGACCACCGGTTTCGGCCGCTCAGCCGCGCCCTCGGGCGCGTCCACCGGGACCTACGAGGCGAAGGTGCGGCCGGTTGCGGAGGCAATCCGCGATGCGGAGGTCGGGCTCCTGCCCGAGCTCGTCGGACTGGATGCAGCCGATCAGCCCGGGTTCGATCGGGCGATTCGGGAGCACGACGGAACCCCCGACCTCTCGAAGGTCGGGGCGAACGTCGCCGTCGCGCTCTCGCTCGCGAATGCGAGGGCGGCTGCAACCGCGTACGACCAGGAGCTCTTCCGGTACCTCGGTGGCTGCTTTGCCGGCGAGACTCCGTTCCCGCTCGGGACCGTGATCGGCGGCGGCGCCCACGCGCTGAACGCGACCGATATCCAGGAGTTCCTGGTCGTGCCCACCGGCGCGCCGACTGCCGAGGACGGGGTCGTCGCGAACGCCGCGGTCCACAAGAAGGTCAAGGACCTCCTTGTGGCGATGGGCAAGGGTTCGGGCAAGGGCGACGAGGGGGCCTGGGCTCCCGCGATCGACGATCTGACCGCCTTCGAGACCGTCCACCAGGCCGTGACCGCCGTCTCCGACGAGGTCGGCTTCGCGATCAACATGGGCATCGATGTGGCCGCGAGCGAACTCTGGAAGGACGGCGCGTACCGCTACAAGGACGCGGTCCGGTCGACGGAGGAGCAGATCGCGTACATCGCCGAGCTCGTCGATCGGTACGACCTGATCTACGTCGAGGACCCCCTTCACGAGGAGGACTTCGAGGGCTTCGCGGACCTCTCCGAGCTGGTCGCCGACCGCTGCCTCGTCTGCGGCGACGACCTCTTCGTCACGAATCCCGAGCGGATCATGCGCGGAATCGAGCTCGGCTCGGCCAACTGCGTGTTGATCAAGCCGAACCAGATCGGGACCCTGACTGACACCTGGGAGGCGATCGAGATGGCCCATACCCATGGCCTCGACACGGTGATGAGCCACCGTTCGGGCGAGACCACCGACACCACGATCGCCCACCTCGCAACTGCGTTCGGCTGCATCTTCCTGAAGACCGGCGCGGTCGGCGGCGAGCGGATCGCAAAACTCAATGAATTGATCAGAATCGAGGAGGAGCTGTAAGCATGACGGCAAACGAGATGGAGATCGAGCTCGCCGAGCCGCTCGTCCCGGTCGAGGAGTACCTCGCGGCCGGGATTCACATCGGCACCCAGCAGAAGAGCAAGGATATGAAAAAGTTCATCTACCGCGTCCGCGGGGATGGGCTCTATATCATCGACATCCGCGAGACGGATGAGCGGATCAAGACCGCCGCCAAGTATCTCGCGCAGTTCGACCCGGCCAGGATCCTGGTCGTGACCTCGCGGCAGTACGGGCAGTACCCCGCCCGCCGTTTCGCCGAGGCGATCGGTGCCATGGCCGCGACCGGCCGGTTCGTGCCGGGGAGGATGACGAACCAGAACCTCCACGGCTACATCGAGCCCGAGGCCGTGCTGGTCACGGATCCGATCGGCGATGCCCAGGCGATCCGCGAGGCGGTCCAGTCGGGAATCCCGGTCGTCGCGCTCTGCGACACCAACAATATGACGCAGTATGTCGATCTCGTGATCCCGACCAACAACAAGGGTCGCAAGGCCCTCTCGATGGTCTATTACCTGCTGACGCGCGAGATGCTCCGCGAGCGCGGCATTCAGACATCGCTGACGCAGGAAGATTTCGAGACCGATCTGTAGATATACGAGGAGGCAGGAGAGGTTCTCCCATGCAGGTCAGGACGCCGGCGGTCGCCGGCATGTTCTACCCGGGAGAACCACACCACCTCGAGCAGCTGCTCGAGCGGTTCTTCCTCGGAGCGGAGACGGCGGAGGTGCGTGATCCCTATGCGATCGTCGCACCTCATGCCGGGTACGTCTATTCGGGTGCAGTCGCGGGCAGGGCCTATGCGACGGTCCCGGCGGACTTCGACGGGACCTTCGTCGTGGTCGGCCCCTCGCACGGGGGGTATCCGACCTGCACTTCGGCCATCCCGTGGGAGACCCCGCTCGGAGTCGTCGATGTGGACACGGCCTTCGTCACAGCGCTCGGAATCCCCACGAACGAGTCGTACATGCGCGACGAGCACTCCATCGAGGTCCAGATCCCGTTCATCAAGTACCGGTGCCCGCGGGCGCGGATCGCTCCGGTGATGATTGGGCTCCAGGACCTCGGATCTGCGGCGGCGCTCGGCGATCGGATCGACCGGGCGGTCAAGGAGACGGGACGGAATGTCCGCGTGGTCGCATCGAGCGACTTCTCGCATTACGTCCCCGACCGGCTTGCCAGGTCCCAGGATCTCTATGCGATCGAGGCGCTCGCCGACCTCGACCTCGAGCGCTTCTATGAGCGGATCGCCGAGCGACGGGTCACGGCATGCGGGTACGGCGCGATCGCGGCTGCCTGCACAGCGGCCGAGGCCTGGGGCGCAAAGCACGCGCGTCTTCTCCAGTATGCGACAAGCGGTGATGCGACAGGCGATACGTCCTCGGTCGTGGGGTATGCAGCACTAGCGGTGGTATAGGGTGGCAACGTGGTCGGCCCCGGGCAAGGTCTTCCTGTTCGGGGAACATGCGGTGGTCTACGACAAGCCCGGGCTCGCGATGGCGATCAAGCCCCGGGTGCTCGTCTCGGTCCGCACCCACCGCCATCCTGCGCCGGCCAAATCGCCGTACATCGCCCAGTGCTTCAGGGAGCTCGATGTAACGGGATCAGTCTACGTCTCGAGCCAGATGCCGTCGTCGGCCGGGCTCGGGTCATCGGCCGCAGTGACAGTCGCGACCCTCTCGGCCGCAAACGACGAGTTCCATCTCGGCATTGAGCGCGAGGAGATCGCAGCGATCGCGCACAGGGTCGAAAAGGCGGTTCAGAAGGGGCGGGCGTCTCCAACCGACACGTACGTCTCGACCATGGGAGGGATCGTCCTGATCATGGACGGAGCGCGGCGACGGTTGCCACCCGTGAACCTGAACCTGGTGGTCGGCAACACCCAGGTCTCGCATAGTACCTCGCAGCTGGTCGAGCTCGTGGCCGGGGAACGTGCAGCCTGTCCCGGCGTGATCTGCCCGATCCTCGACGCAATCGGAGCGCTGACCCTCGAGGGGGTGCGGAAGCTCGATGACCCCAAGGCCCTGGGAAGACTGATGGACACCAACCACGCCCTTCTCGATGCGATCGGGGTCGGCCATCCCGCCCTGACGAAACTCGTGCTCGCGGCCCGGGCCGCGGGGGCCTTCGGGGCGAAGCTGACCGGGGCAGGTGGCGGAGGCTGCATGATCGCACTCTCGCCGAAGACCGGGAAGAACCGGATCGCGGGCGCGCTGGACGGCGCAGGTGGCCGGGCCTTCGTCACGAGCCTCGACACGGTCGGGGCAAGAAAGGAGCACGATGTCTGAACCGGTCCTCCTCAAACTCGGCGGGTCCGTGGTCACGGAGAAGCGGCGCGGCGGCACCATCGACAGGCTTGCGATCAGCGCGATCGCCGATGCACTCGCGGAGGTGGACTTCGCGGGCGTAGTGGTTCACGGCGCCGGCTCCTGCGGCCACCCCGAGGCGCATCGGTACGGGCTCGCCAGCGGCGCGGACCGATCCACGCGGACCGGGATCCCGGTCACGCATGAGGCGGTCGCGTCGCTCAACCGCGCGGTCGTGACCGAACTCCGCGCCGCAGGGCTCGACGCGGTGGGCATTCATCCGCTCGCGGCCTGCACGGCCGAGGACGGACGGATCGCCTCGTTCGAGGCGGAGCCACTCCGGCTTCTGCTCGACCTCGGCTGCGTGCCCGTACTCCACGGCGATGTGGTGATGGACCGGCGCCGCGGAGCCTGTATCGTATCGGGTGATCAGCTCATCGGGTACCTCGCGCCACAACTCGGCCTCTCGCGCGTGGGGCTGGTAACGGATGTGCCGGGCGTGCTCGACCCGACCGGGGCGGTGGTGCCGAGGATCTCGCGTACCGGTGCGATCGATCTGGCCCTCGGTGCATCGAACGCGACGGATGTAACCGGCGGGATGAGCGGCAAGATTGCCGAACTTTTCCAGCTCGCCGACATGGGGATCGCCTCGCATGTCTTCGGCTCCGATCGGCTCGCCGATTTCCTCGCGGGCCGCCCCCATGGCGGCACCGAGATCGTGCCGGAGGGCGCATGACGGCCGGGCCGACCTCGGCGCGAAAGCTCGACCACATCCGCATCTG
This sequence comes from Methanospirillum sp., assembly GCA_039679395.1. Taxonomy (GTDB): domain Archaea; phylum Halobacteriota; class Methanomicrobia; order Methanomicrobiales; family Methanospirillaceae; genus UBA288. The sequence goes on from JBDKUZ010000090.1 coordinate 8,357, forward strand.
CCGGGAATTCCCCGTCGAGACCGGGGACGCCGGCTTCGGCGACGTCCGGCTCGTCCACGATGCCCTCCCCGAGTGCGACATGGACGGGATCTCGACCGCGACGCACTTCCTCGGGCACCGGCTGGAAGCCCCGCTGGTGATCGCGGCCATGACCGGGGGGCACGCCGAGGCCTCACCGATCAACGCGTGCCTCGCGGCCGCGGCAGAACGGTTCGGCCTCGGGATTGGGGTCGGCTCCGAGCGCGCGGCGCTCGAAGACCCCTCGCTCGCCTCGAGCTATCGGGTGGTCCGTGACGCGGCCCCGACCGCGTTCGTGGTCGCGAACCTCGGGGCAGTACAGCTCCGCGACCACGGGTCGGACTGGGCCGACAAGGCCGTCGAGCTGATCGATGCGGACGCCCTCGCGGTTCACCTCAATTTCCTGCAGGAGGCGATCCAGCCTGAGGGCGACCATGATGCCACCGGATGCCTGGCCGCGATCGAGGCGCTCTGCGACGGCGCGGCCTATCCCGTGATCGTCAAGGAGACCGGCAACGGGATCTCGAGCGAGGTCGCGCGACGCCTCTACGGTGCGGGAGTGTCGGCAATCGACACCGGTGGCCTCGGCGGCACCTCGTGGGCCGTGATCGAGGCTGTCCGCGCTCGCGAATCGGACCCGTGCGGCAATGGGCGCCTGCAGGCGCTGGGTGGAGCATTCCGCGACTGGGGTATTCCGACCGTCGCGAGCCTGATCGAGGTCGCTCGATGCGGTGGACCAGTGATCGCGACCGGTGGGGTCCGGACGGGACTTGACGTCGCGAAGGCGATAGCACTCGGTGCGGACCTCGCGGGAATGGCTCTGCCCCTGCTCGGACCGGCCATGGATGGACCGGAAGCGCTCGACGCCGTCATCGAGCGCGTGATCGACGAACTTCGCGTGGCGATGTTCCTCACGGGCTCTCCCGAGGTGTCGAAACTCCGGCGGACGCGGGCGATCGTCACGGGACGAATACGAGATTTGACAGAAGTATAGGAGATACAGATGGATGTAGAGATTATCGCGGTGGGCGGGTACGACGAGGTCGGCAGAAATATGACCGCCGTCCGCTGCGGAAAAGAGATAGTGGTCTTCGATATGGGCCTGCGCCTCGATCAGGTCATGATCCACGAGGACGCCGAGATCGAGAACATGCATTCCCTTGATCTGATCCAGATCAAGGCGATCCCGGACGATACGATGATGAACGCGATCGAGGGTCAGGTCAAGGCGATTGTCTGCACCCACGGCCACCTCGATCATATCGGGGCTCTCCCGAAACTCGCCCACCGGTACAACGCGCCGATCATCAGCACGCCGTACACGACCGAGCTGATCCGGCAGCAGATCCAGGGAGAGAACAAGTTCGAGGTGAAGAACAAGCTCTTCGCGCTCAAGGCGGGGGGGAAGTACACGATCTCCCCCAACCTCGTGCTCGAGTTCGTTCGTATGCAGCACTCGATCATCGACACCGTCGCGGCCGTTCTCTGGACTCCGCATGGTGCGGTGGTCTACGCCCTCGACTTCAAGCTTGATCGGACGCCGGTGATCGGCGAGCCCCCGGACTTCGCGCGGCTGGCCCAGATCGGGAAGGAGGGCGTGCTCGCCCTCATCGTGGAGGCCATCAACATCGATATGAAAGGCCGGTGCCCGTCCGAGCGGATTGCGCGCGACCTCGTCCGCGATACCATGACGAGCTTCGAGGACGAGAAGACCGCGATCATCGTCTCGACCTTCGCATCGCATATCTCACGGATCAAGACGATCGCCGAGACCGCGCACGAGATGGGAAGGAAGCCGGTGCTGCTGGGCCGCTCCATGGAGCGCTACTCCACCACGGCCGAGCAGATGAAACTCGTCAGCTTCCCGCAGACGACATCGGTCTTCGGCAACCGCCGGACGGTCGAGCGCACCATGCGGCGTATCATGAAGACCGGAACCGAGCAGTTCGTTCCGATCGTCACGGGTAACCAGGGCGAGCCCGGTGCGGTCCTGACGCGGATTGTCGCGGGCGAGACACCGTACAAGGTGAACAAAGGGGACAAGGTTCTCTTCTCGGCCAACGTGATCCCGAACCCGATGAACCACGGGAATCGGTACCTGACCGAGGCGCGGTTACGGGCGGTTGGAGCGCGGATCTTCGATAAGCTCCACGTCTCGGGCCACGCGTACCTCGAGGACCACTACGAGTTCCTCCACCTGCTGAACCCGCAGCACGTGATCCCCGCCCATGCCTCGCTTCCTGTTACGGCACGGTACGCTGATTTCGCGGCCGACCTCGGATATACGACCAAAACGGACTGCCACCTCATGCAGAACGGGCAGAAGGTGAAGGTCCACTAGGAGACGATCATGGAACTGGATGCTTACCTCGAGCACACGGCCGACCGGGTTGACAAGCTGATCGACCGGTACTTCGGCGCTCCCGTGGGGGAGCTGAACCGCGCTGCGTCCCACCTCCTCCTGGCGGGAGGCAAGCGCCTCCGCCCGGCCCTGCTGACCCTCGCCGCGGACGCGGTACGGAAGGGCTCGTCCGATGACCTGATGCCGGCGGCCCTCGCGATGGAGCTGACCCACACCTTCACTCTGATCCACGACGATATCATGGACCGGGACAGCTACCGTCGCGGCGTGCCGACCGTGAACCACCAGTGGGACGAGCCGACCGCGATCCTTGCTGGCGACGTGCTGAACGCCAGGGCTTTCTCGTTCCTCGCGGGCGCAATCGCTCCCGAGGCCGCTCGTATACGAGCAACGAGTATGCTCGCGATCACCTGCGACGAGCTCTGCATGGGCCAGCATCTGGACATGACCTTCTCGTCGCGAAGCGATGTGACGGACGGCGAGTACCTCGAGATGGTCGAGAAGAAGACGGGGGCGCTCTACGGCGCTTCGGCCGCGATCGGGGCCGTCCTCGCCGGGGCAACCGAGCCGCAGATCGAGGTCCTCTACCGCTTCGGCCTCGCCTGCGGCGTGGCGTTCCAGATCCAGGATGATCTGATCGATCTCCTCGCGCTGCCCGGCACGAGCGGAAAGGACAGGGGCTCGGACATCCGCGAGGGCAAGGCGACCCTGATCACGATCCTGGCCCGTGACCGCGGCTTGGACCTTTCGCCGTTCCGCCACCCTCTCTCGGAGGCGGAGATCGAGGAGGTGATCGGTCTGGTGTCCGACCAGGGCATCTTCGACGAGGTCCGTGGCCGAGCCCACGGGATCGTCCGCGACGCATCGGCCCTGCTCAAGATCCTTCCCGACACGGAGGAGCGCAGGCTCCTCCAGGAGCTTGGTGATTTCTTCGTCCAGCGAAGGTGCTAAGTTGATTAATCAGGAAATCAAAAAAAAATTACTCTCTTTCGCGATTCAAAACGCAATTAAGCATAATAGTGACCCCACTGTTGGGGCCACAATGTCAGCCTTCTTCTCCGCATATCCCGAGTATAAACAGAATGCAAGGGAGATCGCTACCGCTACACAGGCAGTAATCTCCGAGGTCAAGAGTCTGCCGCAAGAAGAACGAGAGAGTTGGTTATTCAATCACCCGGATGAGACAAGAATAGTCTTTGAAAAACCGGTCGTTGATCGATACGCGCTTCCGCCGCTTCCCGACGCCGAGAACGGCGTGGTGATGCGCTTCGCTCCGAATCCGTCCGGCCCGCTTCACCTCGGGCATGCACGGGCGGCGGCCCTGAACGACGCCTACGTCCGGCAGTACGGCGGCCGATACATTCTGCGGATCGAGGACACTGACCCGAAGCGGGTCGACCCCGAGGCGTACCGGACCGTGCCCGAGGACATCGCCTGGCTCGGGTGCGCCATCACCGAGACCGTGTATCAGTCGGACCGGCTCGATATCTATTACAATTACGCCCGGCGTCTGATCGAGCGGGGCGGAGCCTACGTCTGCACCTGCGAGAACGAGCGCTTCCGCGAGCTCCGGCAGGCGAAGACGGCCTGCCCGTGCCGAGCCGGAGAGGTTGAGGAAGATCTCGCCCGTTTCGAGGGGATGCTCGCGGGCGATTATGCCGAAGGCGAGGCCTCGCTCCGCGTCCGGACCGATCTCGAAGCCCCGGACCCGGCCCTCCGCGACTTTCCCGCATTCCGCATCCTGACCTCGACCCTCCATCCCCGGGTGGATGCGTCCGTCTATCCTCTCATGAACTTCTCGGTCGCGGTCGACGATCACCTGCTCGGGTGCACGCATGTGATCCGGGGTAAGGACCACATCGCGAACACGCGCCGACAGCAGTTCATCTACAACTGGTTCGGCTGGAACCTCCCCCATTTCCGCCATTACGGCCGGATGGGGATCGAGGGGGTCGTGCTCTCGACCTCGGAGATGCGCGCCGGGATCGCGACCGGCCGGTATGAAGGCTGGGACGACATTCGGCTCGGGACGTTGCGAGCGCTGGCGCGGCGGGGCATCGAACCCGAGGCCGTGAAGCGGGCCATGCTCGCGATCGGCGTGGGGGAGACCGACATCTCGTTCTCCTGGGAGAATCTCTTCGCCGAGAACCGGGCACTTGTGGACCCGGTAGCGGACCGGCTCTGGTTCGTGCCCGAGCCGGTACCAGTCCCGGTCTCGGGCGCTCTTCCGCGGGTGGCCCATCCGCTCCGTCACCCGGGCATGCCCGAACGCGGAGCCCGCACGCTCGCGTTCAACGGGATCGTGGTCGTGCCGGCGGACGAGCTCTCGAGCGATATCTCGATGATCCGGCTCAAGGATCTCTTCAACGCAGATCTCTCCGAAGTCGAGGATGGATACCGCTTTGCATACGCCGGAGACGAGCTCGCAGAGGCACGCGCCGCGCATGCGCCGATCATCCAATGGCTCCCGATCGGCGAGACCGTGCCCTGTGTGCTCCGACGGCCCGAGGGTGACCTCGCGGGCGTCTGCGAACCCGCCGTGCGCGAGGCGGTTGGACAGGTCGTTCAGTTCGAGCGGGTTGGCTTTGTCCGTATCGATAGCGCCGGCCCCGACGGTATTATCGCTTATATGACCCACCGCTGAACAGCGCGGTTAAGAAGAGGACGGCTATGCTGCGAGCCGCTTACCGGTGGGATAACAGTGGATTGCCCGGGGGCCGGGACGGAGCGCGACCACCCCGTGGCGGACGAGCCACTGGAGGTGGTATCGGATCTCCCACGTCCGGTGACTCTCGCGGTAGGCCTCGAAGAGCTCCTGAAGCGTGCATCCGGGTTTCGAGGTGATAAGGGTCAGCATCTGTCGTTGCAGGTTGATCCGCCGGAGCCGCTCCCTCATACATGACCTCCACCCTGGCGTTCGCCCTGGTCGATTGTATGTAATTACCTCTTTCCATATATGTACATTGCGGATTACGCAGAGGCACATCAGTGCCGGAATATGCCAAAGAAGAGCATCCTTTCTGACGATCGGATATTTTTGAATCCAGCGCAGGGATAATTTCCGAAGAGCCCGGCGAGCCGATAACGAAAGGTATATCGGCGGCGAGGAGCAATTCAGAGATGAATGAGCGCCCGCTTTTTCGACCGTTTTTTCCGTCCCAAACCCCATATCGTCGAGAGCGTGCCGCCCCCCACAATCTCGCTGGGGGCCGGCATGGAGGTACCCGAATATCGCACCAAGCCCTACTTCATCGTGGCCTCGGTGGAGATGGGCAACACCACCACCAAGTGCATCCTGACCGGGACAAGTCTCGAGACCGGCCGGAGCTATGTGATCAACAAGACAGTCTCGATGAGCCGTGATGTCCGGCCGCCGAGGCCGAACGAGCAGATCTTCGGCGCGACCCTCGACGGGACCGAGCTGACCCGCGAGTCCGTGACCGAACTGGTCCGCGACACCCTGATCCAGTGCCACCGTGATGCCGGTCTCTCGATCACGGACGACCTCGACTTCGTAGTCCGCTCGACGGGCGTGGTCGCCGCGATGGACTCTCCGGATCAGGTCGGCGACTTTGTCATCGCACTAGCGAACGGGTGCCTCGAAGCCGGTGTGCCCCCTCGGAAGATGACGCCGCCGATGTCCAAGGGGAACCTTCCTCCGAAGCTCCAGCCGTATTCGTTTGCGGACAAGGTGGTCTTCGTGGGGGCTGTAGCCGGCGTGCTTCCGCCGGTCGGCAGTACGGGCGTCGAGATGGTCGCGAACGAGATGGAGGGAGAACTCGCCATGGCCGGGATCAAGGAGGGCGCGAAATGGACCCCGGTCGACTTCAGGAACCCCTGCCTCTCGATCGACTTCGGCACAACCCTCGACGGCCGGATCACCTCCGACGTGGACGAGTCGGCCGCGATCCCGTTCGCGAAGACGATCGGGAACTTCGCGGGTCTCGCGGGCGCGATCCCGGATGCGATCGTGCGTGGCACGGGCCTGGTCCAGAAGCGGACCGGAACGGCGCTCGATCTCTTCTCGGATCGGTCCACGCTAGGAAGGCTTACGGCCAGGACGAACCGGAAGGTCGTTGACGACTACGTCGAGCGGAGCCACGCAGAGATCGATATCCGGGTCGTCCCGTCCGACCGGGACCGCTTCGGCCGCGTGCCGCTCTGCGCGGACGTGGCCGAGGCATCGGGGATCGCGCTGATCGGCTGCGATGCAGGGGTCAACGGGTCGGCAGTGCCCGCGCTCGAAGCGATCGGACGCGAATGCCACCAGGAGCACGGGATCGCGACCCTGACCGAGGTCGTGGACCGGGTCTGCACGCGGATGGCGCTCCGGATGATCGAGGTCGCGGCAGAGCGATCGCTCGTCCCGGAGAACGCCTCGATCGGCTTCACCGGCCGGGCCGCGATCTCCGGGCGGAAGCCCGAGTACATCCTCGAGGGGATCGAGGCCATGGGTCTCTTCCCCGACGGCGCGAACGACCACCTGGTCTTCGTGGACGACGGGCTCGCGCGGGGGGCGGGCCTGATGGGCCGGTGCATGCTCTCTCTCGGCAAGCCGAAGTTCCCCCTTGGCGGACGGCGGGGCGGACGATGCATCATGGCTAAGAGGATCGCGTGCGGAAAGTAAGGAGAGAGCCATGACAGAGACAGACCTCTACGACGTGGTAATCCCCCCCGGGGTTCCACGGAGCATCATCAAGGAGATCATCGAGCAGTTTCCCGGCGAACTGGTCGAGTCGAAGCAGCGGCTGAACTTCGCGAACATGGACGGCGACGAGCGGGAGCTGCTCGCCTTCCGCTCGGATCTCGCGACCGCGCAGGCGGTCGAGCAGTTCATCTACGATCGGCTGAAGGCCTTCATCGGCGAAGAGGAGTGACCGTCTCCGCACATCGGACCAGGTAGTCCGCGAGCAGGGCGGGGATCGGCGCGGTCATACAGTGCCAGTTCGGCGTGCCGTTCACCTCGAGAACGGTGAAGCCGCCGGGCACGGGCAGGAGGTCGACGCCCGCATAGTCCGCGCCGACGGCCCGCGCCGCCGCGACGGCGAGCCGATCCATCTCTGCGCTGACCGGGACGGCCTCGCCCCGCCCGCCCTGATGGATATTGTGAGTCAGGTGCGACGAAGTGCGCCTGATCGCACCGACGGTCCTGTCGCCGATGACGAAGATCCGGTAGTCCTCGTCGTTCGGCACGTACTCCTGCAGGTAATACGGCGGCTCCTCGAGCTCGTCCGCATCGACGACGAGCCGGATCCCATTGCCGTCATAGCCGTAGACCGGTTTGAAGACGGCACATCCAGCGTGGGCTGCGATGAAGGCGGCGGCTTGGCTGCGCGTTCTGAGAAAACCCGTGGCGGGCGAGGGAAGGCCGGCGCGAACGAGGAGGGCGGTGGTCGCGACCTTCGACGCGCAGGTTGCGATTACCTCGGGTTTGTTCACGACCCGGTTCGCGAGCCCGAGCGCCTGGAGGGCTTCGAACTGGTGTCCGTCCTGCCGTAGACCGCAGGCCCAGATCAGCGAGCCCTCGAGGCCGCAGTCGAAGGGATCGACCGCGTCGAGGTCAAGGTCCGTCCATGTGGCGCCGAGCGCGTCGAGCGCGGCGCAGACCTGCGAGGTCGAGTCGTCACCTGGGGTGTCGGTCGGTTTCCGTACGATCAGGATCATGTCTGGATCCGGGTCGACGCGCCCCCCAATCAACCTGTTGCAAGCCCGGCAGGTTCAAGCCGAAGAGCGCGCACGCTGCTGCATGCAGTATTACGCCCGCCCCGAGGAGGGGCTCGACCTCTCCCGCGTCAACGAGGCGGTCGAGGCGGTCTTTGCCGCGTTCGCGAAGGGCGAGACCGAGATGCCGCCGAAAGTCTACGTGACTCTCCCGGGGGGCGACTTCCGCACAATGCCCGCGTATATCCCGGCCATCGGCCTTGCCGGGGTCAAGATCGTGAACGTCCATCCCGGCAACCCGGCGCGCGGTCTTGAGACCGTAATGGCACTGATCGTCCTGCTCGACCCCCCGACAGGGATGCCGTACGCGATCCTGAACGCGACCGCGCTGACCGACCTCCGTACCGGGGCAGCGGGTGCCGTCGCGGCAAGGCATCTCTGCCGGAGGCAGGACGGCGTCGAACTCGGACTCGTCGGCGCCGGGCGACAGGCCGAGACCCAGCTCGAGGCGACAGCCGCCTGGCTCGGGATCGACCGGGTCCGGGTCTGGAGCCGGCGCGCGGCGTCCGCAGAGGCCTTCGCCCGGAAATTCTCCCGCTTCGATGTCCGGGCCGAGTCGCTCGAACGGACCGCCGACTGCGACATCCTTGTCACGACCACACCTTCGCGCGCGCCGCTTGTGATGGATTCATGGGTTCGGGACGGGACCCACATCAACGCGATCGGCGCGGATGCGCCGGGCAAGCAGGAACTCGATCCGGCGATCCTTCTCCGTGCCTCGGTCTATGTCGATGATCCTCGACAGGCCGCCCACTCGGGCGAGATCAATGTCCCGATCGCGACCGGTCGGTACTCGATCGATCGGATCGCCGGCACTCTCGGCGACGTCGTCCTCGGCCGGGCAGCGAGGCGTTCGGAAGACGAGGTCACGGTCTTCGACTCGACCGGCCTCGCTGTTCAGGACCTCGCGATCGCCGGGGCAGCCCTAAAAGCCCGGAGCCCCGGGGTCGAGCTGGAGTTCCCCTAGACCTCGGGGGCGGGCTCGACCGCCGGCGCCGGCAAGGTCTCGGGGATGGCGAACTTCCTCCAGACCTGCTCCCGGTAGACGGGACCGGAGTTGTAGGTGCAGAACGGGATGAGTCGACCGTCCGGGGTTGCATAGTGGATGCAGCACCGGCGCACGCGGTCCGTGTCGTAGTTGTAGCAGTCCATGAAGTGCATGGTCCCGATGAAGAGCGCGTTCCAGTGGAAGTCCTGAAGTGCGTTGTAGTTCTGCGAGATCAGGGCCTGTTTGATGAGCCGCCAGACCTCGGCCGACTTGCCCGTCTCGTCCTTTTTGAGCGAGCCATGCAGGTTTTTAAGGCCTTCGAGCATGGCCCGGTATTTGTTGATCGACCCGCCCTTGGCGATGGTGCCCCCCATCCGGTCGATCGACTCGAAGAACTTATCCACGTCGATGATCCGGTTCACCGGAGTGATGGTGTCGTCGTTCACGAAGACGTAGGTCGCTGCTCCGCAATGCTGGTGGGTCGTGAACTCCACGACCCGCTGGCCCGTATATGCCTCGACAAGACGCGAGATCGGCATCACGCACGGCACGGGGTAGAAATCGTCCTGCCGAATGATGCCGCCGGTCTGGCTCTCTATATCCGCGGTCAGGTCCGGGATCGTAACCCGCTCCTTCTCGACATCGTCCTCGCTCGCGGCGCCCGTGAATGCGACCGGCTGGAAGTTGACGCCGCGCACGACCCGGATCCGCCGAGCGGCGTACCGGATGATCTCGCCGACCTCGTGGTCGTTGCGGCCCCGGATCACAGTCGGGACGAGGACCACACCCATGCCGGCCGCCATGCACCGGGCGAGGGTTTGCTCGTGGGTTGCGAGAAACGGATTCGTCTCGCGCGAGACCCCGTCGAAGTGGAGGTAGATGGTCGAGAGGCCGGCTTCCTTAAGTGCCTCGACATACCCCTCCTCCTTCGCTATCCGGAAGCCATTCGTCGCGATCTGGACCTGGGAAAAACCGAGCCGTTTCGCCACCCGGATCAGTTCGGGCACGTCATCACGCATGGTGGGCTCGCCTCCCGAGAACTGGACGGCCGGTGTCGGCACCGGCCGTTGGGCCCGGAGGAGCTCCATCATACCGACCACCTGGTCGAAGGTCGGCTCGTAGACGAACCCGCAGGCACGCGCATTGGCGAAGCAGAAACTGCAGTTGAGGTTACATCGGTTCGTGAGGTCGATGTTCGCGAGCAGGGTCTCGGAGCGATGCTGCGAGCAGATGCCGCATTCATGCGGGCAGTTCACCTCCGGCACCACTCGCTGGGGGTTCTCGATTCCGTTCCCGATGTGGGCATACGCCTCGAACCGTTCGAACATCGGGGCGTCGGACCAGTACAGCGAACGGATCCGACCGTGATCCGGGCACTCGCGTTCGATCCAGACCTTTCCGTCCTGGTCGTAGATCCGCGCATCGAGAACGCGTCCGCACGACGGGCAGAGGCTCTTCGTTGTCTTGTCCACCATCAAGATCCACCAGGCGCTACCGCTGGCAGAGACCGATCACGGAGAGTAATTTCGGCCGTCCGGGTCCGCCAGCGACGTTTTCTAGTAGTTTCTCTTACATTATTTTAATGCTTACACGTGGAGTGGAGTACCCGTGACATTTGCCGACGCCCTCACGCCCGGGGCCATCGGGTTGGCCGCGCTCGCGGCGTGCTGGATCATGCTGCCGGCATGGCTCCCGAATCCGATCGCGGCCCTCTTCGGCGGGGGCCGGCCGATCGACGGAGGCCGCGTGCTCCGTGACGGTTTCCGCGTGCTCGGCAACGGCAAGACGTGGCGCGGCTTTGCTGCGGGGGTCCTCGCAGGGCTCGCGATCGGCGCCGTCGAGATCGCGATCCAGGGGTACCCCCTGCCCGTATCGCTCCCGCTTCAGACGCCGCTCTCCGTGCTCGCGCTCTCGGTGGGAGCCCTGCTCGGCGACATGGCCAAGTCCTTCTTCAAGCGGCGGCTCGGCAAGGACCGGGGCGCGGCGTGGCCGGTGGTCGATCAGTTCGACCTCGTGGTGGGGGCATTCGTCCTGCTTGCGTTCGTTGACATCGGCTGGATCGCGGCGAATATCACGATCCCCGTCCTCGTTTTCATCGTGATCCTGACGCCACTTCTGCACCGGGCCATGAACCTGATAGGATATGCGGCCGGGATCAAGGAGGAACCATGGTGAGAGACAACCCCATCGCCAACAGACTGATCGAGGCCGGTGCCATCGAGTTCGGCGAGTTCACGCTCGCCTCGGGCGCGGCGAGTCCGTATTACGTCGATATCAAGACGGCCATGACCGAGCCTGCCCTGCTAGCCGCGGTCGCACAGGAGATCGCCGGACGCGAGCCGTTCGAGGTCGTGGCGGGGGTCGCCGTCGGCGGGGTTCCGCTCGCGGTTGCGGTCTCGCTCGCGAGCGGCCGGCCGTACGCGATCATACGGAGCGCGGCAAAGGACCACGGGAAGGGAAGCCTCGTGATCGGCGCCGTGTCCGGCCGCCGCGTCCTCCTCGTGGAGGACGTCACGACCTCGGGGGGCTCGGCTCTCTACGGTATCGAGGAGCTCAGGAAGGCGGGAGCCATGGTCGAGCGCGTGGTCACGGTCGTCGACCGCGAAGGGGGCGCGGAGGAGCGGCTGGCCGCAGCCGGTGTCCGGCTCGTGCCGCTCGTCTCCGCGCGGGAGCTCCTCGCCGGATAAAGACCGGCAACCGCTTATTTTGTGAACGCGTCAGTACTGGTAGACGTGCCTATGAAGTACCTGGTGGTGGGTGGCGGAGGACGGGAACATGCGATCATGGCATCGCTCGCCCGTGACGAGACGGCGGAGCTGGCGGCGGTCATGGCAACGAGGAACCCCGGGATCGCCTCGCTCGCCGACACGTTCCTGCTCGCGCCCGAGACCGACGTGGCGCGCGTGGTCAGGTTCGCGGTCGAGTCGGGGGCGGACCTCGCCGTGATCGGCCCCGAGGCCCCGCTCGAAGCCGGGCTCGCCGACGCCCTTGCCGGTGCCGGCATCCCCGCGTTCGGCCCGACACAGGCTGCTGCGCGGATCGAGACCGACAAGGCCTGGGCCCGGGCCCTGATGACCCGGCACGGTATTCCGGGTTGCCCCGAATATGGCCTCTTCACGGATTCCGAGGAGGCCATCCGGTTCATCCGCGACCATCCGGGCGAACTCGCGGTCAAACCGGTCGGCCTGACCGGGGGCAAGGGCGTCCGGATCACGGGAGAGCAGGTCGATCGAGAAGGTGCCTGCGCGTACGTCCGCGAGCTCGGCGGACCGGTCGTGGTCGAGGAGCGGCTCGAGGGCGAGGAGTTCACGCTCCAGGCCTTCGTCGACGGCACGCACCTCGCCCCGATGCCGCTCGTGCAGGACCACAAGCGCGCCTTCGAAGGGGACCGGGGGCCGAACACGGGGGGGATGGGATCGTACTCGATGCCCGACCACGGCCTTCCGTTCGTAACGGATGCGGACCGGGAGGCCGCGCTCTCGATCATGGCGGCGGTCGTCCGGGCCATGGCCGTCGAGGGGATACCGTTCTGCGGAATCCTGTACGGCCAGTTCATGAATACGGCAGCGGGGCCGATGGTGATCGAGTTCAACGCCCGGTTCGGCGACCCCGAAGCGATGAACGTCCTGACGCTGCTCCAGAGCGACCTGGGCGAGATTGCGCGGCGATGCGTGGACGGAAACCTCGCACCGTCCGCCGTCTCATTCGAGGCGGCGGCGACGGTCTGCAAGTACATCGTCCCCGATGGCTACCCCGAAGCGCCGGGGCCGTCCGCACCGATCGATATTGGCGTCGTCCCCGGCGCCGCCCGGCTTTATTACGCGAACGTCGAGGAACGCGAAGGGCGGCTCTGGACGCTTCGGTCGCGCACGCTCGCGTTCGTCGGGACCGGGGCCACGCTCGAGGAGGCAGAGGCGGTGGCAGAGCGAGGAGCATCAGGTGTCACGGGTCCGGTTCGGTACCGGCGCGACATTGGCACGCGGGCTCTTCTCGAACAGCGCCGTGCGCATATGAGGGCGATCCGATGAAAGACCTGATCTCTATCCTGGATGTCTCGGTCCAGGACCTCGAGCGACTGATGGCCGACGCGGCCCGGCTCAAGGCCGAACGGGCCGAAGGCTGCTGCCATCCGCTCCTCGCCGGCAAGAGCCTGGCAATGATCTTCGAGAAGCCGTCGACCCGGACCCGGGTCTCGTTCGAGGTCGGGATGTACGAGCTCGCCGGCCACGCGCTCCACCTGAACCAGGAGGACATGCAGCTCCGTCGCGGCGAGACGGTCTCGGATACGGCCCGCGTCCTCTCGCGGTACGTCTCGGCCGTGATGATCCGGGCCAACCGCCATGCGACGATCAAGGAGTTTGCCGCTCATGCGACCGTGCCCGTGATCAACGGACTCTCTGACCGCGAGCATCCATGTCAGATCCTGGCCGACATCTTCACCATCCGCGAGCGCTTCGGCCGAACCGACGGCCTGATCGCGGCGTGGGTCGGGGACGGCAACAACGTCTGCAACTCCCTGATCCTCGCCGCCGGTCTGACGGGCATGGAAGTCCGTGTGGCGGCCCCGGCGCTATACGCCCCGGACCCGGCGATCGTGAAGCAGGGAAGGGCCGAGGGAGGACGGATCGTCTGCGCGTCCACGCCCGAGGAGGCGGTGGAGGGCGCGGACGTAATCTTTACGGACACCTGGGTCTCGATGGGAGCCGAGACTGAGGAGGCGGCGCGGCGACAGGCGTTCGCAGGGTACCGAATAGACGATCGCCTCGTCGGGCTCGCGGCGAACGATGCAGTCGTGCTGCACTGCCTCCCCGCCCATCGAGGTGATGAAATTACGGATGAGATCATCGACGGCCCGCGCTCGGCGGTCTGGGACGAAGCCGAAAACCGGCTCCACGTACAGAAGGCCGTGCTCGTCTCCCTGCTCTCGTCGTTCGACGAGCACTCGTTCCAGCAGATGCTCCTCGGTTGAAATTTCTCAGGACGCCGGGGGACCGGGAAGGGGTCGGAGCCCGTCCCGGACACCCCGGAGGAGGGCCCCCGCCGACGGCCGGCTCAGGTACCGTATAAGGTAGATCCCGAGCAGGAACCAGAGGCGGAAGCCGAAGAACCAGGCAAAGAACCGCGTTCGCTCGCCTGCGGTGGCGTATCGCCGTACGAACCAGAACCGGTTTCTGGTCAGGTAGTAGAGCTTGGTCGGAGACCGTTTCGACGAGGCCGAGACCTTGTGCCAGAGGCGAGCCCCTGGAACATACACCGCCGTAAACCCCGCACGCCTTCCTCGCAGGATCAGGTCGTTCTCCTCGAAGTATGCGAAGTACGCCGGGTCGAGGAGGCCGATTTGCTCGAGCAGGGGCGAGCGGGCGAGCAGGCACGAGCCTTCGACCCAGTCGACCTCGCGCTCGAGGTCATGCTGGCCGCGGTCGATCTCGTTCTGCCCGATATGTCGGGTTTCGCCGTGGACCAGGTCCAGCGAACCGCCCGCGAAGTTGATGACGTCACGCCGGCCTTCGTGGTCGTAGTAGTAGGTCTTGGGGCCGAAGAACCCGGCCTTCGGGTGGCGCGCAGCCGCCTCCACGAACTCGTGGAGCAGAGCCGGGTCGACCTCCGTGTCGTTGTTCAGGAAGAGGCAGAACTCGGGGGATCGCGCGGCGAGAGCGAAGCGCGTCCCCTGGTTGTTCGCCTCGGCAAAACCGAGGTTTCGGTCGTTCTGGATCAGGACTACCGAGCGATCCGCCATGGGCGGTCCGCCCGTAGCTCGCGCTTCCGCGTCCGCGGCGGGGATCCGCTCGAACCCGATCGGCTTCGAGTTCGGGTTGTACGCGACGTACGGGGTTTCGACGGAAAGGATGCCGGCGCAGTAAGCTTCGATCTTCTCGATTGATCCGTCGGCCGAGCCGTTGTCGACCAGGACCACGAACCACGCGCGGTACGAGCTCCTGAGGAGAGACTCGATACACTCGACCGTGTCGCGCCAGCCGTTCCAGTTGACGAGGACGATCCCGATCACGGGGTTCTCCGGCGCTGTCTCTCCGGTCATCTTCTTAGCGTTTCGCGCCGATGGTTCATGTACCTGTCTGGTGATGCGCATGCGGGCCGTGATCGTGTACGAATCGCTCCATCATGGAAATACGAAGCGAGTCGCCGGGGCGATGGCCGACGCGTGCGGCGCAGACCTGGTCCGTCTCGGCGAGCGGAAAAAGTCCGGCTTACAGTCGTACGACCTGGTCGGGCTGGGGTCCGGGATCTACCATTCTCGCCACCACCCGGACCTGATCGCGTTCGCCCGAACGGCACGTTTTGCGGACGCCGCGCAAGTCTTCCTCTTCTCGACCGCGGGGATTCCGTCTCTCGCCGGCATCTGGCACCGGCCGCTTCGAGCCGTGCTGGAGAAACGGGAGATCCCGATCGCCGGCGAGCTCTGCCTCCCGGGCTATGACACCTATGCGATCTTCGGGCTCGTCGGCGGAATCAACCGTGGACGGCCCGGGGATCGGGAACTGGCGCGTGCTCGCGAGTTCGCGCGCTCGCTGGTCAAAAATTACGGCGCAGGTGCGCTGTCGTAAACGAGGGAGAGGTATCTGGCCGCGAAGATCATGATCGCGGGCCCGATCACGATCCCTGCCACCCAGCCGATCACGGGGAGCCCGGAGAAGATCCCGACTGCTACGTACGCGATGCCAAGCACGATCCAGAGGACCAGAAGGGCGACGATGTAGTTGACCCAGCCGATCCGCCCGATGTGCTCGATGATCGCCGAGAAATTGAACGCCTCCCTGATCCCGTCGCGCCTGGCGCACCGGACGAGGGCGAGGGACGAGACCATCCCGATCACGACCCAGACGATCAGGGCGAGCAGGATCCCGAGCCCGAGGGTCGCGAGGGCGGAGAAGAGGCCAGCCATGTCCTGCGACTGGCCGCTCGCCAGGATCCCGGCGATACCGAGCCCACCGAAGATCAGGAGCACGGCGAGCACGGGAAGAAGGTAGGCGATCGAGACGACAATAAGCCTGACTCCCGCGAGGGCAAGCCCGGCCGGGTCGTCGAGGTCGGGCGGCGTGCGCGGGCGGCGGTAGACGCGGTAGGCATACCCTTCCAGCACGAGCGCAGCCACGAGCGAGATAGCGACCAGAACCGCGATGGCGGCAAAGCGGATCACGCGGTCGAGGGGGATGACGAGCGGCAACGCCGTTATCGAGACGGTCGTGAGGGCGTAGAGTATGACGAGTGCGGCGCCGCGACGGAGATCTCCGGTGAGCGCAGCCCGTGTGAATTCGACCGAATCCGTGAGCAGCGCGCCGTAGTCCATCGTCCGTCTCCTGGCTATTCAGGTATGTTCGGAGCGCCGATTTAAAGATACCCGTGGAGCCCGCCCGATGAAAAGAGATATGGTCTGCGAAGACTATGAGAGGACAACGCCGAAGGGCGAGGAGACGAGAGACGATGGTGCTCATCACCGACGAGATTCGGGCGGTCTTCGAGAAGATCAAGGTCTTCTCGGTCGGAACCGCGGCAGAGGACGGGACCCCGAACGTGGCCCCGATCGCGTCCGTCAAGTTCGCGGGCGGCGACGAGGTCTGGCTCGGGGACAACTACATGAAGAAGACGCTCGCGAATGTCCGGGCGAACCCGAGGATGGCGATCTACGCCTGGGACCC
>JBDKUZ010000091.1:0-6740 GCA_039679395.1 Methanospirillum sp.
GATGATCCGGATCGCAAGGGGATGCGCAGGCAGGCGGATACCGATCATCCCGGTTCCGCCGGTGAGGATGGGGGGAACGGAGTTTCGGGCAGGGAGCACCACGGTGACTGGCCCGGGCAGGAACTCCCCGATGAAATCGAGAGCTTCCTCATCCACCTTAGCCACTCCGAACAGCATGTCGCAGCAGCTCACCGCAATTGAGATCGGTTCGGAGAGGGGGCGGCGTTTTGCCTCGTATACCTTGAGAATGGCCTCGTCTGAGAAAGCGTCTGCGCCCAGTCCGTAAATGGTATCGGTAGGGTATACGACGGTTCCGTCATGCCGGAGAATCTCGACGGCGTGTTCTACGGGATCCATTCAGAACTCTCGACCCCGGACCCTGTTGATGTCAAAAACTGCCTTGGAGCTCACATGCATGACTGCAAAGACCCCGGCCTGAATGGGATCTGTCACAACCATGTCCGCGTGTTCAGGCACGCTTCCCGCCATTTTCAATGCAATGACAGGGATTCCTGCCTCTCTCACCCTGTCCACCGCTTGCGAGATCTCTCCTCCCATCAGGGACCCGGCCATCACCAGGATTGCTGCCCTTGGCAGACGGGTTACGGCATCGACAGCCTGGGCGACGGTCTTCTCACCCACCAGCGGAATCGTATCCACCGAGATCCGTTCCCCCCGGATGTTATGCCGGTCCGCCTCGTTCACCGCACCGAGGGCTACCTGGGCCACCTGGGCTCCCCCGCCTATGATGATCACGCGGGTACCATAAATGTGGCTGAAGGGCTCGACAGGAGTCGCTTCTTTGACCGAAGGGATCTCGAGGAGACTCCCGATCATCGCCTCCCGGTCCAGTCCCTCCTCGTATTCCATGTAGAGTTCGGCCAGGCCTTTGAAGGACCCGGAATCGAAGATATCCTGGTGAATCATCAGTATGTTGGCTTCGTGGCGGGCCACTACGGTAGAAATATCCCGAAGAACGCCTCTGCGATTCTCTGCGATAATTCGCAGGGCGAAAAGTTCCTGTTCGTCTTCGGTCATGATCGGTATGCGATAGCCGGGGATCGAACCCGGGTTAGAGGCTTGGGAAGCCCCTGTCCTGCCGCTAGACTACTCTCGCGAACGGTGCCCTCTATTGTTGGAAGAGAGAGATTATCAACCTTGCCGGGGAAGCCTAGAGCTTCCCCGCGAACTTCTCGGGGTTTGCGTCGAACTGCTTCTTGCAGCCCGGCGCACAGAAGTAGACCTTCTTTCCTCCGTACTCGCTCGACCATTTTGCCGTCTTCTCGTCGACGTCCATGTCGCAGACCGGGTCCTTCGCCATCAGGGATCACCGACGGCCCTGCCGTCAGCAATGATGCGGTTCCCGGTATAAAAAAGGTGGCTACTCGGTGCCCCGCTTGCGGACCAGGGTGAGAGCGTCCGAGAGGAGGGGCGAGCTGAGAAGGAGCAGTCCGGCGATCGCGAGGACCGTGCCGATCCCCAGCGCCTCGACATAGAGGAGCGCAGTCGTGTTGAACGACGAGAGCGACCACGCGGCGGCCACGATCCCGAGCGAGATGAAGATCGAGCCGTACGCGGCGGATGCGGCACGAGGCTTGGTGAAGGTGACAATCCCGCGCAACCCCATTCCGATTGTCGCAGGCCCGGCGATCCGTGCGTCGGTCTCCTCGGGAATCCTGAGGGTCCGAATCCGGAGCCCGCCGGCTTCGGCGGCTGCGATCAGCGCGCCGGGTCCCGTGAGCGAGGCTCCGCAGGCCGCGGCCAGGTTCGCTGCGTGATCGTTCAGCACGACAAGACCCGTCAGGCCCTCCGCATTCTCGCCGATCACCAGATCGGCGGATCCGTCGCGGACAGGCTCGGTCAGCCGGGTGATACACTCCTGGCGGCAGAGCTGGTCGTCGAAGAGGACGGCGAGCAGCGTCGTCCCGTCTCGGGCGGCGTACGCGACGGCCTCGCGCAGGCCCGCGCCCTCACCGTCCGATGCCGTCCGCCGGAGCAGCGTCGCCCCTGCACGGGCGGCGACCTCGGCCGTCCGATCGGTCGAGCCCTCGTCGATCACGAGTACGGCATCTGCGATCTGGCGGGCACGCATGATCAGGGAGCCGATCACGAGTTCGGCGTCACGACAGGGGAGTGCGATCAGCCGGCTCATAGAGGGTACTCCAGGCCATCTGGAGGAAGGACCATGCGCAATCTGGACATACCGCTGCAATGGGATATATATGGATATTGGTGGCCGGCGATGGTCAACCGGAACCGTACAGGGGAGGGATACGACAACCAGGACCACTTCCTGCATCGAGCCTTTTGGCCACGGTGCAATCTCGTTCAGCTACCATTTGCGCTGCCGGAATAAGAGTCTGTCTCTTTTTATCGGCGGCGGAAAAAGCGAGAGCGAGGCCATATTTACCGTTGGTTCGACTATCGGAGAACACGGCACACGCGAATGGATCTGCTCATCAGATCCTGGTCGGGTCGCTTCGCCCGAGGCACGGGCGGGCGCGATCATCCGGGAGCGTGAAGAAGAAGGTCGTGCCCGCGCCCGGTGTCGACGTGACCCAGCACCGTCCCCCATGTCGTTCGACCACCTTTTTGACGATCGGGAGACCGACACCGGTGCCCGCGTACCGTTCGCGTGTGTGAAGGCGCTGGAAGAGAACAAAGATCCTGTCGAAGTACTCGGGCTCGATCCCGATCCCGTTGTCCGCGAAGGCGAACCGCCACCACCCATCGTCGCGCTCCGCCGTGATCCTGATCCGCGGCGGCTCGTCCGAGCGGAACTTGAGCGAGTTCTGGAGCAGATGCGAGAAGATCAGCGGCATCTCGGCGGGATCGCCGCAGACCACGGGGAGGGGGTCATGTTGAACGACGGCTCCGAGTTCGCGGATCTGGTGGCGGTGATCGCGCAGTACGTCGAGCAGCACCTGCTCGATGTCGACCGGTTCGAACGGTCGTTTCTTCGCGCCGATACGCGAGAGAAGGAGGAGATCCTGGACCAGGCGTTGCATGCGAAGACCGCCCTCGACGATATACCCGAGGATCTCGTCGGCGTCTTCGTCGAGTTGATCCCCGTAGCGGCGCTGAAGGAGCTGAACATGCGAGACGACGGTGCGGATCGGCTCCTGCAGGTCGTGACTCGCCACGTATGCGTACCGCTCGAGCCCCTCGTTCGAGACTTCGAGCTCGTCGATGGCCGCGCGGAGACGGAGCTCGGCCTCGACCCGTGCCGTGATGTCCTGGCCCTGGATGATGGTCGCCGCGACCGTCCCGTCGGGGTTGAGAAGCGTGGCCGCCGTCCAATACACGTTCCGGATTGTCCCGTCGCGATGGACGATCGTCCCCCCGACACCCTCCGGCGCGGCCCCCGCCTCGCGGAGGGTCGGTGCGATACCGGGGAGGACGTCGACGAGAAGCCTTCCGACGAGCCCCCCGGCCGGTCGGCCCGTAAGCCGTACGAAGGCGCGGTTCAGGCGCGTGATCCGCCCCTCGGCGTCGAGGACCAGGATCGGCCCCGGGGCCTGTTCGAGCAGCCCCTCGACGTACTCCCGGGCTTCGCGGAGTTCGTCGGTCCGGTTCGAGAGCTCGCGGAAGAGGACCGAATAGGGGCGACGAATTCCGAACTCGACGATCGCCAGGGCAAAGAGGTAGTAGGCGAGCAATCGGACGAGATGGCCGGCCAGGTTCAGCGGCCCAATCGTATCGGGACTCAGGGCGAAGCAGACCTCGGCGATCAGGTAACTGCCAAGTGCGCCGAGAAGGAGTCGGAGCATCTCCTCGTCGAACGCAGCACGGCGTCTGTAAAGGAGGAGCATTCCTGCCGCGAGGCCTGCCATGATCACGATCTCGGCCCCGAGACGGGGCGTCGAAGCGGTCAGGCCCGCTGCGTTCACGTCCGGAAAGACTCCGGCCATGATCGCGGCGAGCAGGGCCGCCGTTGCGGCAGCGTAGGCGACGAGGAGACGTCGTGGTGAGATATCGCGGCCGATCGCGAGCGGGGCACCGACAGCTGTAGCGGCTGCGAGCAGGCCTCCCGCAACCCAGAGCTGCGATGGGAGGCCGGGAGGGGAACCGGCGAAGACCTCCATACCGTCGTAGGCGAGGGCATGGAGCAGGGTCAGGCCGCCGACGAAGAGCAGGCCGATGCCGAGCACCAGGAAGTACGCGTTCTCGAGGTACGGTCGGCTCGACCAGACCAGGATGAAGAGAGCGAACGCAACCCCGACCGCGGCCATCTCCACGAGCGCGTGGAAGAGGAGATAGTTCTCGAGGGCGACGCCGAGCAGAAGCGCTCCGGCCAGCAGGGCTCCCGCTCCTGCGACGAGGGTGCGGGGTACGGGCCGGGCGACCGTTGCCATGGGTATCTCCCTTGGTCCGACTGGTCCCCCGAGGAGATAATGGTTATCCTTGTGGTCGATCCCGATCCCGCGGAGTCCAGCGGCGGAGCAGAAGCGAGAGCGAGACGACCGTGACCGAAGAAAAGGCCATGGCGGCCGCAGCCCACTCGGGCCGGAAGACGATCCCCGTAAACGGGTAGATGACGCCCGCGCCGACCGGGATCAGGGCCCCGTTGTAGAAGAAGGCCCAGAAGATATTCTGACGGATGCGGCGCATCACAGCCCGCCCGAGCTCGATGGCCGCAACCGCATCGAGCAGGTCCGAGCGGACGAGCACGACATCCCCCGACTCGATCGCGACGTCGGTTCCCGAGCCGATCGCGATCCCCAGGTCGGCTGTCGCGAGCGCGGGGGCATCGTTGATGCCGTCTCCAACGTACGCGACCTTCTCGCCACCGTCCTGGAGCCGCCGGATCTCGTCGGCCTTCTCGCCGGGCAGAACATCGGCCAGCACGCGGTCGATCCCGACCGAACGCGCGATCGCGTCCGCAGTCCGACGGTTGTCCCCCGTGATCATGGCGACGCCGAGTCCCATCGCTTTCAGGGCCGCCACTGCCCGTGCGGTCGTCGGCTTGACCGGGTCCGCGACCGCGAGGACACCGGCGATCTCTCCTCCGATCGCGACGAGCACAGCCGTACGTCCGGCCTCCTCCAGTGCCCGAAGGGTGGCTTCGGCGCCGTCGGGGAGGATGACGCCGCGCTCCTCAAGGAGGACGCGGCTTCCGACGAGCACCTCCTTTCCCTCGACGGTCGCGGTCACGCCCCGTCCCGTGACCGATCCGAACGCGCTCGCGGCCGGAACCGCGACCTCCTCCGCCCGAGCGGCGTCCACGATCGCCAGGGCGACCGGGTGCTCGGAGTTCGCCTCCGCTCCGGCCGCAAAGGCGAGGAGGGTTGCCCTGTCCGCAGCGCCGAGCAGCGGCACCGCGTCCGTGACCGCCGGCGCGCCCATGGTCAGCGTACCGGTCTTGTCGAATGCTACGAGCGTGACCTCCTCGGCGTGCTCGAGGGCCTCGCCGTTCCGGACGAGGACGCCGAGTTCGGCTCCGCGCCCGACCCCGACCGTGACCGCGGTCGGCGTGGCGAGCCCGAGCGCGCACGGGCAGGCCACGACGAGGACCGAGATCAGCACGGTCAGCGCGAAGAGCAGGGTCGCGCCGAGCAGAATATACCAGACCGCGAACGCAGCGATGGCGATCGCGAGTACGACGGGGATGAACCAGGCGACGGCACGGTCCGCTATTCGTTGCACGGGCGGGCGCGACCCCTGCGCTTCCTGGACCATCGCGATGATCTGGGCGAGCACGGTCTCACGCCCGACCCGCTCGGCCGTGAAGCGGAATGCGCCGGTCCCGTTGATCGTGGCGCCCACGACCGTATCACCGGCCGCCTTGTGCACGGGGACGGGCTCGCCCGTGATCATGGACTCATCGACGTAGCTCTCGCCCTCCCTGACCGTGCCGTCGACCGGGACCCGTTCGCCCGGCCGGACGAGCACCAGGTCGCCGGGCGCGACGTCTTCGACCGGAACCGCGACCTCCGCGCCGTCACGAACGACGGGCGCGGTTCGGGGCGCGAGGTTCATCAGCGCCCGGATCGCCTGCCCGGTCCGCCCCTTGGCCCGCGCCTCGAGGTACCGGCCGAGGGTCAGGAAGCCGGCGAGCATCAGGGCCGTCTCGTAGAACATGAACTCGTGCGAGAGGACGATCCCGAGGGTGCCCATCACCGAGGCGACGTACGCGACCCCGATCCCCATCGCGTACATCACATCCATGTTCAGGGTCCGGTTCCGGAGGCCGAGCCAGGCCGCGCGGAAGATCGGGGCCGAGACGTAGACGAAGGCGGGCGTCGCGATTGCGAGGTGGATCCAGGAGAGGAGGTGCATCGGGATTCCGAACGGGAACCACATCGAGAGCATCAGCGGGACCGCGACCCCGAAGGCGACCAGGATCCGGCGCCGCTTATCCGCGAGGTCGGCCTCGACGGCGGCGCGCTCGCTCTCCTCCGAGACCTCGCCCTCGAGGCCGAGGTACTGGTACCCGGCCGCCTCGATAGCGCCGCCCATCTCGCGGACGTCGACGAGCGAGGGGTTGTAGACGACGTGGGCCCGCTCGGTCGCGAGGTTGACCTGCGCGTCGAGGACGCCCGGGAGGGTCCGGAGCGCCTCCTCGATCGTGGAGACGCACATCGCGCAGACCATGCCGCCCACGCGCAGGGTCGCCGACCGGTTCACGACCCCGTAACCGGCCTCCTCGACCGCCCTTTCGAGCCGGGCGAGGTCGGTTCGCGCCGGGTCGAAGGTCACCCGGGCGCTCTCGGTCGCGAGGTTGACCTGCGCATCGCTCA
>JBDKUZ010000092.1:0-8300 GCA_039679395.1 Methanospirillum sp.
GACCAGGTAGTTGAGCTGGCCCGTCTCGAGGAGGAATGCGTCGTGGCCGTACTTCGACGCGATCTCGCAGTACTCGACGTCCACCTCGTTCGCGGCCAGCGCTTCGACAATGGCTTGCGATTGATACGGCGGGTAGAGCCAGTCCGACGAGACGGCGACCACGAGCACCTTCGCCTCGACGCCCGCGAGGCCGGCAGCAAGCGAACCGTCGACGGAGAGATCGAAGTAGTCGAGGGCTTTGGTGATGTAGAGGTACGAGTTCGCGTCGAACCGGTGGATGAAGATCTCCCCCTGGTGATGGAGGTACGACTCGACCGCGAAATCCGTTGCGAAGTCGAACCCGACGGCGGCCCGGTCCTGGAGGCGGCGGCCGAACTTCTCGTGCATGGCCTCGTCCGAGAGGTAGGTGACGTGGCCGATCATCCGGGCCAGTGCGAGCCCGGCCTCGGGGCCGGCTCCGCACGGGTAGTCGCCGCCGTGCCAATCCGGGTCGGCCATGATCGCCCGCCGAGCGATCTCGTTGAACGCGATCTGCTGCGGGGACGAGGTGCCCGTCGCCGCGATGACGACCGATTTCAGGACGGCGTCCGGAAAGGAGACGGTCCACTGCAGGGCCTGCATGCCGCCCATCGAGCCGCCGATCACCGCGTAGAGCTGCCCGATACCGAGCCCGGCGACCAGGCCCCGCTGTGCCGCGACCATGTCGCGGACCGTGATCACCGGGAAATGGGCACCGTACGGTTGGCCTGTGCCGTGATCGATTGCCGCGGGGCCGGTCGACCCCTGGCAGCCGCCGATCACGTTCGAACAGATGACGAAGAACCGGTCCGTATCGAGTGCCTTCCCGGGCCCGATCAGCCCGTCCCACCATCCGGGATGGGGCTGGCCATTGTGGGCCCCCGCCGCGTGCGCGTCGCCCGAGAGGGCGTGGCAGACGAGAATGGCGTTGCTCCGCTCGTCGTTCAGCCGGCCGTACGTCTCGTACGCGAGTACGACCTCCGGGAGCACTCCTCCACCCTCGAGTGCGAGAGGGGCGGGGAGAGTCAGGTACCGGGTCTCGACCGTACCGACCGATCCCGATTCCATCCCCTTACACCCCGGAGAGGGCCCGGTCGAGGTCACGACAGAGATCGTCGACGTCCTCGAGCCCGACTGCGAGCCGGATGTAGTCCTCGGTCACGCCCGTCGCCTGCTGTTCCTCGGGCGAGAGCTGCTGGTGCGTGGTGGAGGCCGGGTGGATCACGAGGCTCTTCGCGTCCCCGATGTTCGCGAGGTTGCTGAAGATCTCGAGTCGATCGATCACCGCGATGCTGGCCTCCTTCCCGCCCTTCACGCCGAACCCGACAAGCGGGCCGAAGTATCCGTTCAGGTACTTCTCCGCCAGGGGACGGTTCGGGCTATCCGGAAGGCCGGGGTAGTTGACCCAGGCGACTTTCGGGTGGGCCGCGAGGAACTCGGCCACCTTCCGTGCATTCTCCGAATGCCGCCTGACACGCAGGGGGAGCGTCTCGAGCCCCTGGAGATAGAGCCACGAGTGGAACGGCGAGAGTGCGGCTCCGGTATCCCGGAGGAGCTGGAGCCGGACACGGAACGCGACCGCGACGTTTCCCATTCCGGGAAAGTCCCCGAACGTGTCCCAGTACACGAGGCCGTGGTAGCCCGGGTCGGGATCGGTGAACCCGGGGAACCTGCCGCTGCCCCAGTCGAAGGTCCCGGCGTCGACGACCACGCCGCCGATCGAGGTGCCGTGACCGCCGATGTACTTCGTGGCCGAGAAGACCACGATGTCCGCGCCGTGAGCGATCGGGTGGACGAGCCCGACCGCAGTCGTGTTGTCCACGATCAGCGGTATGCCGTGCTCGTGCGCGATCGCGGCGAGCGCCTCGAAGTCCGGGACGTCGAGCTTGGGGTTGCCGAGCGCCTCGACGTAGATCGCTTTCGTCCGGTCGGTGATCGCGGCGCGGAACGCCTCGGGGTCGGTCGAATCGACGAACCTAACGGTCCGGCCGAGTCGCGGGAGCGTGACCGCGAAGAGGGTGTAGGTCCCTCCGTAGAGGTTGTCGCCGCTCACGATCTCGTCGCCGAGCTCGGTTGCGGTCAGCACGGCGTAGGTGATAGCGGCCATCCCCGACGCCACCGCGACCGCTCCCGTTCCGCCCTCGAGCGCGGCCATCCGCTTCTCGAAGACGTCGGTCGTGGGGTTCATGAGCCGCGTGTAGATGTTACCGAGCTCCTTGAGGCCGAAGAGGTTCGCGCCGTGTTCGGCGTCGCGGAAGACGTAACTTGTCGTCTGGTAGAGCGGCACCGCTCGGGAGCCGGTCGTCGGGTCGGGTGTCTGCCCGGCATGGAGGGCGAGAGTGGCCTCGCCGAGCTGCTCTTTCTCTGTCATGGAGTCACCTGGGGTAGTATGCGTATCCGGTGTTCCTCGGCGATCCCGGCGAAGGTGTCGGCCACATAGCGGACCTGCTTCTCCGAGAGGCCGAAGGTGTTCAGTTTCCAGGTCCGGGTGGCGCCAGCGAACTCGCCGACGATCCCGCGCCTCGAGAGCTCGTCCGAGAGGAAGAAGCCCTTGCGCTTGTGGGTCTTTGCGACCGTATCGAACGAGCCGGTCGTGTCGACCTTGGTGAGGGTGTGCTTTCGGGGGTACTCCGAGAGGACGCGACTGCCCTCGATCGCGAGCAGACGGTCGATGAAGTAGTTCGATCTTCCGACCTCCTCGCCCCAGTGCTGGGTCCGCTCCTTCACGGCCGGGAACGAAGCCATCATCGCGATGAGGTTCGCGCCCATCAGGGTGCAGCCGAGCATCTCGACCTCCTTGATCCCGAACTTCCTGCTCGTGACGTCGCCGACCATGTCGGTGGTCCTGAAGACCTGCGGAGCCCACTCGTCGGTCGTGGCGAGCACGCCCGAGGGCGCGGGGGCGGCCATGGACTTGTGCCCCGAGCCGACGACGAAATCGGCGCCGAGCGCCTTGCCGTCGACGGGCATCACGCCGACCGTATACGCCCCGTTGTAGAGGAACGGGATGTCGTACTGGTGGGCGACCTTCGCGATCCCCCGGACGTCGTGCTCGTTCGCGAACTGGTAGTCGAAGTGGTCGATCATCACGAGCGCAGGCGTCTTTCCGGTCTCGCGAACCACCTCCTCGATCTTTCTGGCCGTCGCGTCCGCCGTGACGACGTTCTCCGCGGAGAGCGGCACCTCGCGGACGAGCCCGCCTGCCTGCTCGACCGCGAGGAACTCGGTGTAGTGCGCGAGGGCCGAGACGATCACCGGATCACCTTTCTGCACGAGCGAGGAGGCGACAGCCTGGAAGCCTCGCCGCGCCCCGGGCACGACCCGGGCCTGATCCATGTTCAGGAACGCGGCGAGCTCCTCGTGGAACGTGGCGATCGGCGGCTTGCAGATCTTGTCGAGCCGGAAGGGTTTGCGGCAGGCGTCGCAGGTCGAATAGCCGTCCCCGTAGCTGATGACAGCCTTCCTCGCCTCGAGCGTGAGGCGGCCGGCGGCCTGTATCGGCTGAATGTTGATCGCCTGCTCCTCGCGGGTCCGCAGATCGATCGAGCCCGCGATCTTCGTGACCTTCGGCTGACCTGTGCCGGCCTTCAGTTCGGCCACGATCTCCTCGAGTTCGGCGATCTTTGCGCGGTACGCAGTCTCCTCGTCGGCATCGAGGCCGGTCGGAAGTGCGTTCCGGTGGAGCTCGCGGAGATCCTCGAGGGCGTAGAGCCCCTCGAACACTTTCTGCACTCGAATATCCATTATCAACCCCCGGACCCCTGGTATGACCAGGGCTCACAATTGTGATGCACAGGTATGACGTTCGGTTATATAACAATTGTGAAGAGGGTGAATATCGCCTGTATCGGCGTCTAAATCATCGGCAGGTTCCTCGTTGTCCAGTGACGGCGGATGCATCGTTCCGATCCTCCCTCACCGTCATGTCCGGGGAGACAGCGAGGATGAGAGGCTCCGCACTGATGGTGCTGGCGCCGAAAAGAGGACTGATCCGCCACGGCCCAATCCTCGTCGCGTCATCGGGCGGCCTCGATTCGGCTCTCCTCGCCGCGATCGCCCGAGAGGGGCTCGGCGCCATGCCTAAATAATCGAATCACAATCGTTAGCACCATGAGCCAGATCTACAACGATGTCACGGCCACGATCGGCCGCACGCCCCTCGTCCGGATCAACCGCATGGCCGCCGGGCTCCCCGGCACGGTCCTTGCGAAACTCGAGTCGTTCAATCCGATGGCGAGCGTCAAGGACCGGATCGCCTTCTCCATGATTCGCGTCGCAGAGGAGGCAGGCCTGCTGAAGGAGGGGACCGTGATCGTCGAGCCGACGAGCGGCAACACCGGAGTCGCACTCGCGATGGTCGCAGCCGCGAAGGGCTACCGGCTCAGGATCGTCATGCCCGAGACCATGTCGGTCGAGCGGCGGAAGCTCGTGAAAGCGCTCGGGGCCGAGCTCGTCCTCTCGCCGGGGGCGGAGGGGATGAAGGGCGCGGTCGCACGGGCCGAGGCAATGGCGGCCGAAGACCCGAACGCGGTCTTCCTTCCCCAGCAGTTCCGAAATCCGGCGAACCCCCGGATCCACCGCGAGACGACGGCCGAGGAGATCTGGAAGGACACCGAGGGCACGGCCGATATGATCGTGGCCGGCGTCGGCACGGGCGGAACGATCACGGGAGTGGCGGAGGTGATCAAGGCGAGGAAACCCTCGTTCCGAGCGATCGCGGTCGAGCCGGCAGCCTCGCCCGTCCTCTCGGGGGGGAAGCCCGGGCCGCACCGGATCCAGGGAATCGGCGCGGGTTTCGTGCCCGACGTGCTGGACCGTTCCATCGTCGACGAGGTCGTGCAGGTCACGAACGAGGACGCCTTCGAGACGGCCCGCCGCCTCGCACGGGAGGAGGGGATCGTGGCCGGCATCTCATCGGGCGCGGCGCTCTGGGCCGCGCTGCAGGTCGCTGCCCGCCCCGACTCTGCCGGAAAGACGATCGTCGTCATCCTGCCCGATACGGGAGAACGCTACCTCTCGACCGACCTCTTCGAGGGGTGAGACGACCTCTCTTTTCCGGCCGACCGAAAATTTAACAATTGTGAAAAGCCCATGCCTTCGCATGACACCCAGGAGTGATCGTTTTTGCCCCCGTTCGGCAGCAGGCTGCGACCGGCTCCCTCCCGCCCTCGGCCAAACTCGTCCTCGCGGTGCTGGCCTGGAGCGGCCAGCTGACCCAGAAGGCGCTGATTGAACAGACGGCGCTCCCGTCGCGGACGGTACGGTATGCCCTCGGCAGGCTTCGCGACGAGCACCTGATCGTCGAGCGGCTGAACCTGACGGATGCTCGCCAGCGCCTTTACACTGTGGCAGGACCGGAGGCATGACAGAGAGGGCTCCGAAGGGGGTCCATGACATGCGCAACCCTTAATCCCTTCCCGACGACCATTGGGAGATCTCCATGTTGATCGAGACCTGTCGGAACGATTTCCCCCTGCTCTCGCACCTCCATTACCTGGACAGCGCCTCGGTCAGCCTGACGCCGGTCCAGGTCGCCGACGTCGTTCGCGAGTTCGACCTCGAGTACCGCGCGAACGTCGGGCGCGGCGTCCACCGGCTTGCACGGATGGCCACCCTCCGGTACGAGGAGGCGCACCGGACCGTGGCGCGATTCATCCACGGTGAGAAGGGGAGCCTCGTCGCAACGAAGAATACAACCGAGGCGATCAACATGGTCTCCCTGGGCCTCCCCTGGGCTCAGGGCGACCGGATCGTGACCACCCGGGCGGAGCACCACTCGAACCTGCTGCCCTGGATCCGCCTCCGCGAGCGGGGGGTGGAGGTGACCCTGCTCGACCCTCTCCCGGACGGCACGGTGCCGCTCGAGGCGTTCGAAACGGCGGTGGACGACCGCACCCGGCTTGTCGCGGTCACGCAGGCCTCGAACGTGCTCGGCTCGATCGCGCCCGTCCGGTCGATCGGGCAGCTCGCCCACGACCACGGTGCCAGGATCCTCGTGGACGGGGCCCAGTCCGTACCGCATCTCCCGGTCGACGTCGTCGACCTTGGCTGCGACTTCCTCGCCTTCTCCGGACACAAGATGCTCGGCCCGATGGCGACCGGGGTGCTCTGGATGCGGGAGCCCGTGATCGAGCCTCTCCTCCTCGGTGGCGGCATGGTCGAGGCCGTCTCGGAGGACACGGTCAGGATGGCAGCCGGAGCCGGGCGATACGAGGCAGGGACGCCGAACGTCTCGGGCATGCTCGGTCTCGCCCGCGCGGTCGAGTACCTCGAGACGATCGGTATGGACGCCGTCCGGGCGCACGAGGAGGTGCTGACCGCACGGCTCGTCGACGGCCTCTCCGCCTGCGAGGGCGTCAGGGTCCTCGGGCCGGACGGACGCGTTCCGCGCATCGGCGTCGTCGCGTTCGATGTGGACGGGTATCATCCCCACGACGTCGCTCACGTCCTGGACGAGGCCGTCCAGATCCTCGTCCGGTCCGGCCATCATTGCTGCCAGCCGCTGATGGAGCACTGCGGTTGCCCCGAGGGCGCGGTGCGCGCAAGCCTGTACCTCTACAACACCGCAGAAGAGGTGGACCTGCTCGCGGCCACGGTCAGCGAACTGGTTCGTATGGGATGACCATGTATCACGAACTGCCCTGCATCAAGTATGAGGACGGGACCTATACCTCCGTCCTCCATCCGGTCGTCGACGAGGTTCCGGTCTCGGTGATCGTGAACGGCCGCACGGCCGTGACGATGATGACGAGCCCGACCATGCTCAAAGAACTCGCGGTCGGCTTCCTTCTGACCGAGGGACTGATCCGGTCGCTCGGCGAGATCGAGGCGCTCGCGGAGCGCGAAGCCTCGGTCGAGGTGATCACGAAAAACCCGCAGAAGCTCCTCTTCTCGAAGAAGAGCGTTCTCTCGGGCTGCGGCGGAACAACCTCGTTCCTCGATACCCGCCGGCTCCCGAAGGTCTCGTCGGACCTCGCGGTCGCCCCGGAGACGATCGTCGCGTCGGTGAAGGAGCTCCTCAATTCGCCCCTGCACAGGCTCACGGGCGGCGTCCACGGCGTCGGCCTCGTCCGCGCCGACGGCGAGGTCGTCACCTTCGTCGAGGACATCGGCCGGCACAACGCGCTCGACCGGGTGATCGGGTTCGCGGCCCTGAACGGGGTCGAGACCGCCGACTGCTTTGTCGTCTGCACCGGCCGGATCTCGTCCGAGATGGCCCGGAAATGCCTGCGCGCCCGAATCCCGCTGATCGTCTCGCGCGGGGCGACGACCACGCTCGCGGTCGGGCTCGCCGAGAAGGGAGGGCTCGCGATCGTCGGCTTCGTCCGCGCTGGCCGGATGAACATCTACACGCACCCCGAGCGCGTGGCCGGGGCTCCCGCGATCGCGGAGCAGAAATAACAATCACTGCGGGAGATCCTCGGCGTTCCCCTCGACACGGACCGTTCCGCCGTCGTGGCGATATTCCATCTTCCAGAGCGGAACCGTGGCCTTCAGCTTGTCGATGATCGCGACGGCCCCGGCGAACGCTCCCCCTCGGACGAGTGGAGTCCTGCAGGCATGCCGTCCTCAACCGGGCCCGGCGCCAGGCAGCGGCGGAACATCCACGCATCCGCCCCGGATCGGTGGGTCGCCCTCGACCGCAGTCCGCTCCCGGATGGACCTGCAGATGGCGCAGAGTCGCGCCGGAACGTCCGTCGTATTGCCGTTCGCGATCTCGTCGGCCGCCCGCTCGAGCTCGGCCTTGATGTCATCGTCGAACTCGATTCGATACCCGCGTTTGCCCGAGAGGTACTGCGAGATCGCGGCCGGTGCTGTCTCGAGGAGCCGGGCGACCTCGAGCTGGGAGTGGCCCTTTCGGACCAGGGCGGCGGCGAGCGCCGCGCGGATGGCGGGCAGAAGATCCCAGACGACCTCCTGGCAGGGGAGCTTGACCATACACCCAAGGAATATACGTGTGAAGCTCATAAAAGTTACTTCACAATTGTTAATGAATCATGACTCCGATTGATCCGCGCAGGGACGTACTCGTCCTCGCCCATAACTACGTTCGCCCCGAGGTCCAGGAGTACGCCGATGTCGTGGGCGACAGCCTCGAGCTCGCGCGGGTCGCCGTCGCGAGCGATCGGCCGTACATCGTCGTAGCCGGCGTGGACTTCATGGCCGAGACGGCCGCGATCCTGAACCCGGACAAGACCGTGATCCACCCCGAGCCCCTCTCGCAGTGCGCGATGGCCTCCCGGTTGACCGTCGCGGAGATCGAGAGCGCCCGCGCCCGGTAT
>JBDKUZ010000093.1:0-25222 GCA_039679395.1 Methanospirillum sp.
GTCAACGGGATGCGCACGACGGGCGGCTTCTCGATCCCGACCACGTTCAAGACCGGCTACGCGTATGCGCAGATGGGTTACACCGTGGTCATGGAGGCCGCGATGCCCCCGCTGTACGCGCGCCACGTCCACGAGGAGATCCGCGACACCCCCATCATCGACGAGGGGGCGTTCCCGGTCTTCGGCAACAACTGGTTCGTCCTCGAGTATCTCAAGAACAACGAACTCGAGAATACGGCGGCCTATATTGCCTGGCTCCTCCGAGCGACCAAGGGCTACGCGGTCAAGGTCGTCAACCCCGGCGGCACCGAGGCCTGGGCCTGGGGGCTCAACTGCCTCTCGGTCAACGACCCGGTCCCGTACTTCGACATCACCCCGGCGCAGATCGTCAAGGGCCTGATCGAGGCGAACGAGTACCTCGGCCTGCCGCACTCGATGCACATCCACGCCAACAACCTCGGGAACCCCGGCAACTACACGACCACGCTCGACACGTTCAAGCTGGCCGAGGGCTTCAAGGCGAACAACCGCTTCGGGCGCGAACAGACGATGCACCACACGCACGTCCAGTTCCACTCCTACGGCGGCGACAACTGGGGCAACTTCGAGTCAAAGTCGGACGCGATCATGGACTACGTGAACGCGCACCCGAACCTGACGATCGACACGGGCAACGTCACGCTCGACGAGACGACGACCATGACGGCCGATGGCCCGTTCGAGCACCACCTGACCGAGCTCAACCACCTGAAGTGGGCGAACGTCGATGTCGAGCTCGAGACGGCAGCCGGGATCGTCCCGTACGTCTACAGCCCCGACATCAAGGTCTGCGCCATCCAGTGGGCGATCGGCCTGGAGCTCGCGCTCCTCGCAAAGGACCCGATGCGCTGCTTCATCACGACCGACCACCCGAACGCGGGACCGTTCACGCGCTACCCGCGGATCATCAAGTGGCTGATGTCGAAGGAGGCCCGCGAGGAGCGGCTCACCACCTTCAAGCACGCCGACAAGGTGATCTCGGCCACGCATCTCCACGGCCTCGACCGCGAGCTCTCGTTCTACGAGATCGCGCAGATGACCCGTGCGGGCCCCGCGAAGGCCCTCGGTCTGATGGGCACCTACGGTGGCCTCGCGCCCGGCATGGACGCGGACGTGGTCGTCTACGACATCAACCCCGAAGCGCCGTTCACGCCGGATCAGATCGAACAGGCCTTCACCGCCGCCGCCCTCGTCATCAAGACGGGTGTGCCGGTGGTCGAGAACGGCCAGGTCATCAACAACGGCAACAAGCGCACGCTCTGGGTCGATGCCAAGGTCAACGAGAACCCCCAGGTCCTGCGCGACGTCGAGGAGAAATTCCTCAAGTACTACAGCGTCAGCCTGAACAACTACGAGGTCAAGGGCGGCCATT
Source organism: Methanospirillum sp. (assembly GCA_039679395.1). Classification (GTDB taxonomy): domain Archaea; phylum Halobacteriota; class Methanomicrobia; order Methanomicrobiales; family Methanospirillaceae; genus UBA288. Next base: position 1,412 of record JBDKUZ010000093.1, read on the forward strand.
ACATCCCGAACCCGTACGCGATCGAGGTCGACGCGACACAGTGAGGTGCAGGGATGGAGACGGTTACACTCACAATCAAGAAGGCCCCCACCCTCTACCTTGAGGCAGAGGCCGCATCACCCGACGCGCTGGCTGGCAAGAGCCTCGACCAGATCCGGGCGCTCCCGGTCTACATGGGCAACGAGGAGTTCACGCTCGGCGAGTTCTTCGACGTTGCCGGCGCTCCCGGCGCGACTGCGGCCGACACCCGGGTCGTGGTCAAGGGAGACGTCTCGCGCGTCAAGTACATCGGCATGAAGATGTCGGCCGGCGAGGTCGTGATCGAGTCCAACGCCGACATGTACGTCGGCGCCTGGATGACGGGCGGGACGCTCACCGCGAAGGGCAACGTCGACTCCTTCGCCGGCACGGGCATGAAGGGCGGCGAGCTCACCATCATGGGCAACGCCGGCAACTATACCGGCTCGGCCTACCGCGGCGACTGGCGCGGCATGCAGGGCGGCCGGCTCCGCGTGAAGGGCAACGTCGGTTCCGATACCGGCTACTTCATGAACGGCGGCGAGATCATCATCGAGGGGAACGCCGACGTCCACGTCGGAACCCATGCCGAGGGCGGCAAAATCGTGATCAAGGGGAACGCGAAGTCGCGCCTCGGCGGCCAGATGGTCGAGGGGACGATTATCCTCCTGGGCACGGTCGACGTGATGATGCCCGGCTTCAAGTACGTCCGCGACGAGGAGGTCGAGGTCGATGGCGAGAAGATGACGCTCTCGCTCTACGTCGGCGACCTCGGCGAGCGCCACCGCAAGCGCAAGGGCGAGCCGATCTACGGCAAGCTCTACCTCCGGCCGGAGAAGGTTGGGGAGGACGCAGCGGCTCGCGACGCCCGGCTCGCTCGGGCCCGCGAGGCCAAGAAGGCCAGGTTCGCCCCGCCGGAAGGGTCGGCTTCGGCCTGAATCTCCACTCTCTTTTTACCGTACGCGCCACGCCGGACCCTGTCCGGATATCGCCTATCCTCGAGCTCCGGCGGAACCCCCGCGCTCGTTCCAACGGGTCTGCGACTCCGACTCCGACGGACCCCCGACACGCTCTTCTCCATCGTAATATACGTTTATCAGCATGACCGCCCCACGATGTACGATACGATAATGTCCTGTACGATCATCGTCGGCGGTTTCTTTGGAGACGAGGGAAAGGGGAAGATAGTCGCGCACATCGCCCACCAGGACCGGCCCACGATCATCGCCCGGGGGGGCGTCGGCCCGAACGCCGGGCACACGGTCCAGGTCGGCGACCGGCAGTACGGCGTCCGGATGGTCCCTTCGGGCTTCGTCTACCCCGACGCGCGCCTCTGCATCGGCGCCGGCGTGCTCGTCGATCCCCGCGTCCTGATCGCCGAACTCGACCAGGTCAATGCCCGCGATCGCTGCTTCGTCGACTACCGGTGCGGCATCATCGACGAGGAGCATATCGCGCGCGATCGGAAGTCCGAGCACCTCCGGGACACGATCGGCTCGACCGGCACCGGGTGCGGCCCGGCGAACGCGGACCGCGTCATGCGGGTCGGCAGGCTCGCCCGCGATGTGCCCGAGCTCGCGCCGTTCCTCCTCGACGTACCGGCGGCCGTGAACGCGGAGATCGACGGGGGCGCCGCGGTCCTGATCGAGGGGACGCAGGGCTTCGGGATCTCGCTCTACTACGGGACGTACCCGTTCGTGACGAGCAAGGATACCTCGGCCTCGCAGATGGCCTCCGACGTCGGTGTCGGGCCGACCTCGATCGACGATGTGGTCGTGGTCTTCAAGGCCTACCCCACGCGGGTTGGCGAGGGCCCGTTCTCGACCGAGATGAACCACGACCAGTCGAATGCCCTCGGAATCCAGGAGTTCGGAACCGTCACTCACCGCGAGCGCCGGATCGGCTGCTGGGACGGCGAGATGGCCCGGTACTCGGCCATGGTCAACGGCTGCACGCAGGCCGCGATCACCGGGATCGACAAGGTCGACCACGACTGTTTCGGCGCGACGGAGTGGAGCGAGCTCTCGACGAAGGCACGGGAGTTCATTCGCTGCGCCGAGGACGACATCGGCCGACCCGTGACCCTGATCTCGACGGGGCCCGAACTCACGCAGATCATCGACCTCCGCGCCGAGTACGCGGACTGACGGGCCGACCATGAGACGAAGCCTGCAGGAGATCGTCTGCTGCCCGGTCTGCCGTGCCGACCTCGAGCTCGTCGTGACGACCGAGGACGAGAACGGCGAGATCATCGAGGGACGGTTCCGCTGCGCGGCCTGTGCCGTCGACTATCCGATCGAGGACGGGATCCCGAATCTCCTGCCGCCCCAGAGCGGCGGCCCCGCGGAAGGATAAGCGAGATGGCGGAGATTCACCTGAACCGCACCGGGATCAACAGCGTCGATACGCCGGATGCCCCGGTCGAGGTCCAGGCGGGCTCTCTGCTCCGCCTGAAGCTGATCAACCACGGCGCCCCAATCCACCTGACCCTCTCCTCGTCGAACGCACAGCCGTTCACGGACTTCTTCCACCAGAACGTCTACGTCCGCGAGGAGACGATCTTCGATATCCCGATCCGCGAGGACGCGTTTCCGGGCGCCTTCGACGTGACCGTGATCACGGGATACGGTACGGTCCGGGCGACCCTGAAAGTGACCGTGCTCCGCGAGCCCCCCCGCCCCCAGGAGCCCCCGCAGCGCCCGCGGTACCCGGCGCTCGCGCCGCCGGAGCGGACCCTACCTCCCGTCGTGCTGCTCTTTGCGGCCGCCGGTCTTGTCCTCTACCTGGTCTGGTGGGTCACCCGCCTCGACGTGGTCAACTTCGCAGCGTTCCTCCTGCTGCTGGCCGGGATCGTCGTCGGATGGCTGACCCAGCGGTCGTAGCCGCCGTTATCCTCGCCCTTGCGCTCGTCGTCGATCGGGCGCTCGGGGACCCGCACTCGCCGTACCACCCGGTCGCGCTGCTCGGTCGCCTGATCGGATGGTGGGGCCGGCCGTCCCGCTGGCCTGTTCGTTGGCAGCGGGCCGTCGGCATCGCGGGCTTCGTCGGCACGGCGGCCCTCTTTACCGCTCCGTACGCCGTCGTTGCGCTCCTCGCCCCCTCGTTCGTCCTGCTTCTTGCCGGGCCGTTTCTGCTCAAGTCCTGTCTCGCGTGGCGGGCGCTCGAAGAGCACGCCCGGGCGGTCGCGTTCGCACTCGCCCGCGATGTAGGCGCTGGCCGCGAGGCGGCGGGCCTGCTCGTCTCGCGCGAGACGGCATCCCTCGACGCGGAGCACGTCCTCTCGGCCGCGTACGAGTCGGTCGCCGAGAATCTGGTCGACTCGATCGCGGCGCCGCTCCTCTTCTACGCGGCGTTCGGTCTCGGCGGCGCCGCCGCCTACCGGGCCGTGAACACGATGGACGCGATGCTCGGGTACCGCGACGAACGGGCCCGAATCGGCTGGGCATCCGCGCGGGCCGACGACATCCTGACGTACGTCCCGGCCCGCATCACCGGCGCCGTTCTGCTCGCCTACTTCGTACTGGTAGGGCGGGGGCGCCCGGCGTGGACGTGCCTGCTGCGGGACCGGGACAAACGCCCGGGGTTCAACGGCGGTATCCCGATGGCCCTGATCGCGGGCGGCGTCGGCGTCGCCTTCGAGAAGCCCGGCGTCTATGTGATCGGAACGCCTGAACGGCCGCTCTCCGAGGGCGGGCCGGCGATCATCAGGGCCGTGCGGGCCGCGACGATCGGCACGGCAATTCTTGCCGGAGGCGCACTATTTTTATGGGCCGCTCTCGCCAATATGTGACGCACATGAAACTCGAGGAGTTGAGGTTCGGGACCGAGCTCATCAAGCGCGGGTTCGCCTCGATGCAGAAGGGGGGCGTGATCATGGACGTGGTCAACGCCGACCAGGCCCGGATTGCCGAGGAGGCGGGTGCCGTCGCCGTCATGGCTCTCGAGCGGGTCCCGGCCGAGATCCGGAAGGCCGGGGGTGTTGCCCGGATGGCCGACCCGCAGAAGGTCGCCGAGATCATCGACGCGGTCTCGATCCCGGTGATGGGCAAGGTCAGGATCGGTCACTCGGTCGAGGCGCGGATCCTCGAGGCGCTCGGCGTGGACATGATCGACGAGTCCGAGGTCCTGACTCCGGCGGACGAGGAGTTCCATATCGACAAGACCGCCTTCACGGTTCCGTTCGTCTGCGGCGCCCGGAACCTCGGCGAGGCCCTCCGCCGCATCAACGAGGGCGCGGCGATGGTCCGCACCAAGGGCGAGGCCGGCACGGGCAACGTGGTCGAGGCCGTCCGGCACATGCGGGCCATCATGGGCGAGATCCGGCAGCTCTCGGGGATGGATTCTCAGGAGCGGGCAGAGCGGGCGCGGACGATCGAGGCCCCGGCCGCACTCGTGGACGAGTGCGCGCGGATGGGTCGGCTGCCCGTCGTCAACTTCTCGGCCGGCGGGATCGCGACCCCGGCCGATGCGGCCCTGATGATGCAGCTCGGGGCCGACGGCGTCTTCGTCGGCTCGGGCATCTTCCTCTCGGAGCAGCCCGAGAGGATGGCGAAGGCGATCGTCGAGGCGGTCGATCACTTCAACGACCCGGCGCGGCTCGCCGAGATCTCGAAGGGCCTCGGCACGGCCATGCGCGGCCTCGACATCCATACCCTCCCCGAGAACGAGGTGCTCAGGTTCCGTGGGCGGTGATCGCGGTCTGCGGATCGGCGTGCTCGCCCTCCAGGGAGACGTAGCCGAGCATGCGGCCGCCTTCGCGGCTGCCCTCCGCGAACGCCCGGGCGAGCACGCCCCGGTGATCGCCGTCCGCAACGCGGACGAGCTGGCGGGACTCGACGGGCTCGCCGTGCCCGGGGGCGAATCGACGACCATCTCGCGGCTGATCGAGAAGAACCGATTGCGCCGCCCCCTCCTCGAGTTCGAGGGCGGCATCTTCGCGACCTGCGCGGGCATGGTGCTCGCCGCCACCGAGGTCGACGATCCCCGCGTTCATCCGCTCGGCCTCGTCGAGATGGCGGTCGACCGGAACGCCTTCGGCCGACAGCGCGAATCCTTCGAGCTGGATCTGCCCGTGAAGGGCTTCGCGGCACCGTTTCACGCGATCTTCATCCGCGCGCCCGTCGCGACGCGTGTCGGACCGGGCGCGGACGCACTCGCCGCGCTCGATCAGGGTGCCGTCGCCGTCAGGCAGGGCCGGCACCTCGCGCTCTCCTTCCACCCCGAGCTTGGGACCGACCTCCGGCTCCACCACCTCTTTCTGGACGGGCTCTGACTCAGTCGAGGACGAGCGTCCCGACGACGCGGAGCCGGCCGCCGTCGAGCCAGCAGAGCAGGACGCGGTCGTCCGGGGGATAGACCAGAGGGCGCTCGAGCTCGAGCCGGAGCTGGGGGCGGTGCCAGTCCTGGTCCACGCCGATCCCTACGATCCGTGCGGGCATGAACTGCATCCAGTGGCCGACCGAGAGGACCATCCCCTCCTTGAGCGGGGCCGGCCAGTACCGGACGATCGACGCCCGCCCCGCGAGGTGCGCGGACGCGACGAGGTCCGCCTCGGTCGACAGTACGTCGCCGCGGGTGATCTCGTCCGCCTCGATCCCTTTCAACGCGAGTCCGACGCGGTCGCCGGCGAACGCGGCAGTCGCATCGTCGTCGTGCCGCTGGATAGACCGGAGCTGGACGGTCTTTCCGCCGGGCAGCAGGCGGAGAGTATCGTGCCGCCGCACAGCGCCCCTCACCACGTCGCCGAGGACGACGGTGCCGATCCCCTTGACCGGGAAGGCATGATCCACCGGGACCGTGCCCATAGCAGCGTCCGTCTCCTCGCCACGCGAGGCGGACCGCTCCAGGAACTCCTCGCGCAGCGCTGCGGGGTCGTCCTCCCGGATGGCGTATCCCTCGACCACGGTTCCGCGGATCAGCGGCGCGAGTTCCTCCGGGGTCAGGTAGTTTTTCAGGACCAGGAATCCCTCGCGGACGCCCATGCAGTCGAGCATCAGCACCTGCTCCCCGAACTGCGCCGTGACCGCGTCGACCACCAGCACGGCCGCATCGGCCGGCGAGACGGCGTAGAAGAGCGAAGCGAGCCGCTCCGGGTAGCGTGTGGGTTCGAGGAATGTGACCGTGACCTCGCCCTTCTTGAGGTTGTAGAGCGTGATATCGCTCGCGGTCCCGGCCTTCCCCAGGTCCTTCGAATACCCGGCCGGTGCCAGGACCGCCACGTTCAGGTTCGGCATCGGTACATGAATGGAGCGCCCAGCCATTCAAGCTGACGCATCAGGGCCGGTTGCGCAGTACGTGGTAGATGGCGGCAAAGCCGATCATCACGGCGCCGACGTAGCAGATCCCCGCGATGGTCGTGATCCAGCCGGGCAACGCGACTGCGGTGCGGTCCAGCACCAGGGACGAGCCCACCACGATCGCGGCTGTCACAAGTCCGATCAGGATCTTATCGCCGGCCTGGTCGAGCATCACCTGGATCCGGTGGAAGTCGTCGGTAACGAGATCGATCTCGATCGGTCCGCGGCTGAAGCGCCGCGCCGCCGCCCCGATCGCGCCGGGCAGGGCCACGGTGTCCGCCGCCGCCTCGCGGACCCCCCGAGCGGTTGCAGCCGCCTGATCGGCGGAGAATCGGTCTCGCCGGACCGCTTCGCGCAGGTACGGCTCGATCCGTTCGGTGAACAGGAAGCCGGGGTCGAGGGTGCGGCCGAGGTCGATCACCATCATCAGGACCACGAGCATGCGCATCAGCGACGAAGGGAGCCGGATCTCGTTCGACCTGAGGAGATCCGCCCCGTCCCCGAGCACGGTCCCGAGGTCGAACTGGCGGACCGACAGATCTCGGTACCGGGTCACGAGCAGATAGAGTTCGTCCTTGAGATGATCAACCCGTTCCGGCGGGATCTCGATGCCGATGGTACCGAGCGCGTACACGAGTGCGTCCATGTCGCGCTCGACGAAGCCTGTTAGCAGCGCGACGAACGCCCGCCGTTTCTCCGGTCGGAGCACGCCCATGATCCCGAAGTCGAGGAAGACAAATTCGCCTGCCGGCGTGACCAGCAGGTTGCCCGGGTGGGGGTCGGCGTGAAAGAAGCCGTCATCGAAGATCTGCCGGACGTAGGCCGCGAGCCCCAACTCGGCCACCTCGCGCCCGGCGATCCCGAGTCGGCGGAGCGCTGCACGGTTATCTGCACGGACACCGTCGATCCGCTCCATCACCAGAATACGCGGGCCCGAGAGGTGCCAGTAGACTCTCGGGACGCGGACCCCCCTGACATTGCGCATGTTCTCACGGAGGCGATCGGCGTTCTGGCCGTCGCGGACGAAGTCGAGCTCGCGCCGGATCTGCTCCTCGAACTCCCGGACCATTCCCGTGGGGTTGTACATAGCAAGGTCGGGAAAACGACGCTCGACCTGCGCGGCGACCCGTTTCATGATCGCGATGTCGGCCTCGATGATCTCCGCGATCCCCGGGCGCTGGAGCTTCAGTACGACGCGGGAGCCGTCGGCCAGCACGGCGCCGTGGACCTGCGAGAGCGAGGCCGCCGCGAGCGGCACTGGATCGATCGAGTGCATGCAGGTAGCGAGGGCTGGGCACTGCTCGACGACATATGGCAGCACCTCGGCGAAGGGGACCGGCGGCACCTCGTCCTGGAGACGCTTGAGCTCCTCGATCAACCCTGGCGGGAGAAGATCGCGACGGGCACTCATCACCTGCCCGAACTTGACGTAGGTGGGGCCGAGTTCCTCAAGAGCGAGGCGGACCCGGGTGTAGACCGGACCGTATACTTCGGCCCGTCGCCGCATGCCGAACCGTACACGAACCGGGGCCAGTTCGTCGATCAGAATGCCGAATCCGTACTTGACCATGATGTCGGCGATCCGGCCCCAACCGCGGAATCGGGAGGGCATGCGCCCCCCTTTTTCCCGCTTACCGTATAAATCCCGGTCCCGTCCCTGGGACAGGCCGCTATCCTTAACAACGTGAGAACAGTATTTGTACATACCACTGATCTCACGATCCTGCGGGGAGTAATATGGAACTCAAGCATCTGGGCATCCTGTGCTGCATCGTACTTCTGACTGTCTGCGCCTCGGGTGTGGTTGCGGCGACCGGCACTGTCAAGATCATGCCGCTCGGCGACTCGATCACGAAGGGGAGCGTCATGACCGCGGAACAGGCCAAGCATCCTACCTATCGTTACTGGCTCTGGAACGACCTCAAGAAGAACGGGTACGATGTCGACTTCGTCGGCTCGTGGAAGATGCCGAACTTCCCGAACCTGAGCTTCGACCAGGACAACGAGGGGCACGGCGGGTACACGACCGACGAGATCCTGCACGGGGTCCCCGACGACCGGTGGGAACCGGGCTACCTCTCCGACTGGACCCAGCTCTACGGCTTCGACATGGTGCTCATGCTGATCGGGACGAACGATGTTCTGAAGGGCGTCCCGACGAACCAGACGGCCGTTAACATTGAGAAGATCATCAAGGTCCTGCGGCAGAAGAACCCGAGGGTGACGATCTTCCTCGCAACCCTGCCCCCCGCTACGTATTACCGGCAGTCGCTGATCGACCTCAACCAGGAGATCATGCGGATCGCGGAACGGTCGACCACATCTGAGTCGAGGGTGATCCTCGTCGATCAGTACTACGGCTACGACGGGGTCAAGGACAATCAGCCGCCGGAGTACGTCCACCCGACGACGAGCGGCGAGAAGAAGATCGCACAGAATTGGTACAATGCCGTCACGCCGTACCTCGATGGATCGGTGCCGACCCCGATGCCAACCCCAATCCCGACGACCGTGCCGACCACGGTCCCGACGACGGTCGCAACCCCGGTCGTGACCGCGGCGATCGCGGTCCCGACCACCGCTGGAGCGATCTCGGTCGAGCCGACCAGCCGCTTCGGCGTCAAGCACTACACGATAGGGGGGATGGCAGGCTCGTCGCGCGGCGGGACCTCTTCGTTATCCGGCACTCGGTACTCCGCCTCGGGCAGCAGCCTGAGCCGTCTCTCTCCCGCCGACCCTGCGAACGGCACGAAACCGCCGGGCAAGATGTTCCTCCGCTGGTACCCTGCCCAGCGCTGGGCCTCGGGCCTTCGCTGACCCTCCTCTTTTTCCCGTACGATCTCTTCGTCCAAGCGTATCAGCCGCTAATTCCGTCCCGTCCGATGGAGGGATTCCCGCGCAGGGATCTGGAGAAAGAGAACCGCCGGTCCCGGTCGGTGGGGTGCGAAAGAAAAAGGTGGGTTCTCTCAATCGGGTTGGAGATCCTGGAGGAGCACCGCTTCAGCGCGCAGATGCTCGAAGAGCTCCCGCCCCCAGGCGACTGCGGCGGGATCGCGGGAGAAGAGGTCGGTCGAACTGTCGTAGATCTGGGCATCCCGCTTGTAGAACCCGAGCGAGACGGCGGATTCGGTCACGGTGAGGCCATACCCGATCGGCCGTTGGGTGATCCAGACCCGGAAGTTATCGAATGAGGTCAGGGTGTTTACCTGCGATCGGTACGGCTCCCGCTCGAGCTGTGCCATCGTTCCGGGGTTCACGAGCAGATCCACGGGCACACCCTCGACGACTCGCTGGCCGAGCATCTCGGCGAGGCCGGGGTTCATGATGGCCGAGACGCCGGCGATCTGCTTCGCCTCGCTGAGGAGCTGGAGAAAGCGATAATAGACATGCATGATGTCCGTGCCGGTGTCGAAGACGACCTCCGAATTCAACAGGCAGCCGATGCGCTCGAGAAGGGGCAACGGGATCGTGGAGATGTCGTGGTCGTCCCAGAACTTCAGATGGGCCGTCAGTGTGCCCATGGTGAGGGAGAAGTCTCCAATCTTCCGCGCGATCAGACTGCCGAAGGTCGTGGGCCCGTATCCCGGCCCCCTCGATTCCACGAGGGAGAGGCTCTCGAGTTTGCGGATCTTCGGGATCAGCGCCTGCGAGGTGCTGCCCGTGATATCACGGAGCGTTGAGAGCGGCGTCCCCCCATCCTCGACTGAGAGGAGGATCTGTATCATCAGCCTCGACCCGTAGATGGATTGGATCGCCTTGTTGTATTGCTCAAAGACTTCAAGGTTGTTCATCAGCCACACAGTCCGCAAATGCTTCTACAAACTCATACGTACCTCCAGCATATCAGCCTTTTCAAACTTCATCGGTGAAATTAAGGTTCACCGGATCGATGAACCTTCATCGCGCCGATTAGAGCAGGATCGGGAGCAGTACCTGAACCAAAACTATCGCTCCGCCAATGATCACGAACCCGCCATCCAGGAGGATATCGCAGATCAGATCGGGCGAGATGAACCGGCCGAAAGAGCTGATGCAGCACTGGGTGTAGCCAAGTGCACCCGCAAAGAGGGCCATGATCAGGGGGGAGAGCGTCGCACCGATCCCGACGCCAACAAGCACGAAGGCCGTGGCAATGTTTATAACATCAAGCACCTTCCGTGTCCGCTCGAGGCCGATCATCACGGGAATGGTAACGACGCCCGCCAGGGCATCCCCCTCACGGTCGCGCATATCGGGCATGGCCGAGGCGATGAAGACGTAGGAGAAGAACATGACGAGGCAAAGCAGCGCCGGGATGGTAACGGGAGCCCCGGCGACCACGCACGGAAGGAAAACCAGGATGATCGCCCAGGAACTCCCGACCACGAGGTTCTTCATGACCGGGATCTCCTTGAGGCGCCTGTATCCGAAGCTCCGGGGGAGCAGCGGAACACTGTAGAGCACGCCCGCGAGGAGCGGCACGAGCGTGACGAGTACCGCAACCAGACCGAACGGAAGAGCGATCAGCACGGCAAGCGCGTACGCCACGTACGCGCCGTACTCGAGAAACTTCCCGAACCGGTTCGTGAATTTGAACCGCTCCGGGTGGTTGACGCTGTCCTCCTCCTCGTCGGTCTTCCGGTTCATGTTGTAGACCGATAACGGGACCAGCAGCATGATCGCGAGGACCGCGGGTGTAGGCGCGAGCCCCTGAATCACGTACGAGGTGTAGACCATCCCCACGCCCTGCATCCCCATGAAGAGCGAAGAGAAGAGGAGGAAGTCGACGATCGTCTTGAAAAATCCGAGTGGATTGGGGGCTCCGATCGGAAATCGCCCCCAGCCATACGTTTGGTTTGCGTCATACGTAGTGACCATGAGGTCAATGTTCAGTTTTCTCGTTAACGTTAATTATTGTAATAAACATTCATCTGAGCGATGAATTCGAAAAGAGATGATGAACTCGAAAGGTCGTGATAAATATATCAATTCATCGTCAAGGTAAGTGTGCGAAACGATGATTCATCACGAGGGTGAAGAAAGCGACACTCGGTTACGCACATGCCAACTGAGTAATCGTACCCGGAATGTATGAACCTATCGATTCGGGGGAGAGAAAGATGTTGACGATGATGGTCCCGCGGAGGGAGGAGGCCTCGATGGCCAGGACAGCGGATATCGTACTCCAGACGCAGCTCGTGGCAATGGCGCTGCTGCCGACGGTGGGGTGCGAGGCGGAGATTCAGCCCCAGCAGCGGGATCTCCTGAGTGCATACGGCGTTGTGGTCCACGACCTGCGCACGATCGTGTTGGAACTGGCCAAGATCGAGTCGAAGGAGATCCGGATCGGCCGCTTCTCGCTCGACATGGAACACGACGTCGGCAGAGCCCGGCGACACACCCGGACCGAGGGACACTTCTACGGTGTCGTGGACGGTGCCGGGCAGGTCAGCATCACCTACGTCGGATCGGACGGATACGAAATGCGCTGGCAGTCCCCCAGCCCCGCACCGACCCGCTGAAGCCGTCCTGTCCTCGATCGGACGGTCTCCCCGTCCTCCGTACCGGCGGCGTCTCCCCGGCCGCCGTTTTATATTTTTTTTGCTTGTTCTCCCTCATCGCCGCCTGTAGTGCCCGCGCCGCCCGGCGATCCTGCTCTCTGAGATCTGATGGGCTGGGATTCTGAGCCTCCGCGCGGGATACCCGCAAGCCCGAATCGGGAGGGGCATATGAAAAATGGGACGAGTCCCGACTACAGGTTCTTTGATTCGTCCGGCCAGGGCCGTTCCGTCGCGGTCGGTTCGCGTACGGGTCTGCCGGTGAGCGGGTCCGTCGGGGGCTTCGCCTTGGACGCCTCCTCCTGGATCGAGTCCATGAAGTCGTCCATCATCTGCGGCGCCCTGTTTCTCAGGCCGAAGCCGACGATGATCGCGATCGCCGCGCCGAGTCCGAGCCCGATGCCCCAGGCGATCGGCGTGACGAAGATATAGATGATCGTCAGGTCGATCTTGAGCTGCTGGAGCGCGAGGATCACCAGGACGAAGTAGAGAAACGCCTGGATCGCCGTGATCAGCGGAGACATCATCGAGATCCGCCTGCTCGCCCCGAGGTTCCTGAGGAAGTCGGCGAACCAGTCGATCACGATGAACCCGACGATCAGGAGGATCACGAAGATCGCAATGTTCGGCAGGAACGCGATGATCTGCTGGACGAGTACTGTCAGGAACGCGAGGTTGAGCGCGTTGGCAGCGGCAACGATCGCAATCAGGTAGACGAACCACCTGACGATCAGGTCGAAGAATTGTACAATACCGCGAGTTCCGGCCCCGCCATACTGCCGCTCGACGGCCTTGCCGATTGACGTCCGGGCAAGGGCATCGTCGATGCCGAGCCGATCGAGCAGGGCCGCTACCCCTTTGCCGAGGAGTCTCCCGATGATCCAGCCGATGATCAGGATCACGATCGCCGCGAGCAGGTTCGGAAGAAACGCGATTGTCTCGTTCGTCATCTGCTGGATGCCACCAATAATTTGCGCCACTGAGTTCACCTGGTCCGCCCTTTCCCCTCAAGGTATATTAACGTAGCGTCATTTGTGTCCTTATTTATCTATTTAAAACTCTTTGTAGGCGCAGAATCGATCGCTTTGATCTCCTGCGGGGGCTCCTGCTCTGGACTCTTCGACCCGGGATCTGTCGTGTTCCATCGAGGGTAGGAGCCGCCTTCCCGCGCTCGTACACGGAGCGACACGGAACCGGTTCTTCCGAGCAGGCGCGGCGGAACGGCTCCACCGGCGTATCCTTTATCGGATACGCTCCAACGTGTATCCGATAAGCGTGCCCGACAGGTACTCGTTCATCGCCCGTGTGCCCGACGAGCCCGGCGCCCTTCACCGGGTGGCCGAACTCCTCGGGACGCACGCCGTCAACATCAACCGGATCCAGTACGACCACCGGATCGACCGGCACATCGTCTTCTTCGAGGTGACGGGCACGGCCGACGGATATGCCCGGGTTCTCGCCGAGCTCGAGGAGATGGGGTATCTTCAAACGTGCCTGCCCACGCTCAGGCCCCTGACCCTCTACGTCTGGCTCCCCCACCGTCCCGGCGGCCTCTTCGAGTTTCTGCAGGAGATCACCGACGCCGGCGCGAACATCGCCGCGATCGACTTTGACGACCACGGTATCCACCCCGAGCGCGTCGAACTGACCCTGAACCTCTCCGAGTCGACGGCCATCGAGGCCCTGCTCGACAGGCTCAAGGCGCGGTACCGGCTCGAGGTCGTCGAGTACGACCCCACCACGCGTCGGCTCGACGACACAATCTATTACGTCAGGCTCGCGGAGCAGATCCGGGAACTGATCGGCGACGCGGACGATCGGTTCCTGCTCTGCCTGCTCCAGGACATCAACCACGTCGTTCAGGAGCTCCAGCACCGGGGCCGCGACCCGGCCCGAACCTTCGAGACCTGCCTCGCGGCCGGCCGGCGCCTCCGCGAGACGCAGGGCGAAGGATTCTTCGCCGAGGTCCAGCAGATGCAGGTCTCCGAACGGGTTCGCCTCTGGTGCTTCCAGCTCCCGGCCGGCGGCAACACCTACCTGCTCGACGCCGGCGACGAGCTGGTTGTAGTCGATACCGGCTTCGGCTGCTACCACGACGAGTGCGTTCGCATGTTCCAGGCCGTGGGGATCGCGGACCTCTCGCGCCTCTCTAAGGTCGTGGTCTCGCACGCCGACGCGGACCACTCGGGCGGCGCCGGCCTCTACGACGCTCCATCGCTGATGCACCCGGTCACGGCCGAGATCGGCCGTGACCTCTCGCGGGCCTACGGTTCTCGCGCCGAGGAGTCCGTGCTCGAGGCCGTGTACACGACCCTCATCAACCTCTTCTCGGAGTATACGCAGGCCGCCAGCGTCCGCACCTTCTCGACGATACCACAGGGAGAACGGCACGGCTTTGCCGTGATCGATCGGCTCCAGGTGGGAGATCTCTCGTTCGAAGTGCTCGAGGGCCACGGGGGGCACATGCACGGCCAGTGCTACCTCTTCGAACCCGACCAGGGGCTCCTCTTTCCGGCCGACGCCTTGATCAACTTCAAGAGTCTCTCCCCCGAACGACAGAGTTACGCTTCGATCGCGGTCTACCTGGTCACCTCGGTCAACGTCGACAGCGAACGGGCGAACGCCGAGCGCGACGCCCTGCTCGAACTCGTCGCCGAGACCGACGAACGGCTCGCCGCCGGGGGACGCCGCTGTCTCGTCGCCGGGGGCCACGGCGCGATCTCCATTCTCGAGGAAGGTCGGCTCGTCGCCTGCGGCGAGGTCACCCCGTACCGACCGACACGATAGATTACGCAAACACTAACCGGGCGCGGACCCGAGAGTACCTGGAGACCGCAGTGGCAGTCATCCTCCCCAGCCTGATCTACGAGGCGCTGACCCTGTCCCTCGACCTGGTCGAGACCGTTCTCCTCCTCTTCAATCTCTCCGCCGTCATCGCGATCGTCTTCGTCGAGCGGCGCAACCCGACCGTGGCGCTCGCGTGGGTCGCCGTCCTCCTACTCTTTCCCTATGCCGGCTTCGTCCTGTATCTCCTCTTCGGCAGGCATATCTACTCCGAGCGTCGGTTCCGGCTGAAAGGGCGCGACGACCAGCGTGTCCGCTCCCGCGTCCGGCGCCAGGTGCGTGCGCTGGACGAGCGCCGCATCGCGTTCACAGACCCGGCGGCCGAACGCTGGCGCCCGCTCATGCGCCTCCTTCTCGCCGGGGACCGGGCCGTGATCTGGACGCAGAGCCGGGTCGAGTACGAGGACCGCGGGGAGGCTCACTTCACCGCCATGCTCGAGGCGATCCGATCGGCCCGCCACTACATCCACATGGAGTACTACATCATCCGGAACGACGAGCTCGGCCGACGGTTCATCGACGCCCTCGCCGAGAGGGCACGCGCAGGGGTGGCGGTCCGGCTCGTCTACGATGCCGTCGGCTGCGCCGGCGTGGGCCGGCGCTTCTTCCGACCCATCACGGAGGCCGGCGGTCGGGCCGTCCCGTTCTTTCCCGGCATCCTCGGTCTCGTCAACTTCCGGATCAACTTCCGGAACCACCGGAAGATCCTGGTCGTCGACGGCGATGTCGGGTTCGTCGGCGGGTACAACATCGGGGTCGAGTACCTCGGCGAGGGCCCTCTCGGCCTCTGGCGCGACGCCCACCTCCGGCTCGAGGGAGACGCCGTCCAGTCGCTCCAGGCCCGCTTCCTGATGGACTGGAACTATGCGGCCCACGACTCGCTCGGTTTCGTCGACGGCTTCTTCCCCGAGCCGCAGGTGGCGGCGGGGACGGTCGCCTGCCAGGTCGCCTCGTCGGGCCCCGATACGCCGAAAAGGACGATTCGGGAGGGCTTTCTGAAGATGATCGCGTCGGCGACCCGATCGATCGAGATCACCACGCCTTACTTCGTTCCCGACGACACGGTGCTGGACGCTCTTCGGATTGCGGCGAGCTCGGGCGTGCACGTCCGCATCATGATCCCGTCCAAGCCCGACCACATGTTCGTGTACTGGGCGACGCTCAGCTACATCGGCTTTCTCCTCGATGCCGGGGTGCGGGCGTACACCTACGACCGGGGCTTTCTGCATGCGAAGACCTGCGTCGTCGACGGCGAGGCCGGCACGGTTGGGACCGCGAACTGGGACGTGCGCTCGTTCAAGCTCAACTTCGAGACCAACGCCTTCATCTACGATCGGAAGATCTGCGAAGGGCTCTGCCATGCCTTCCAGCGCGACCTCGAGTACTGCACCGAACTGACCCCCGAGCGATACGAGGCCCGGAATCACATCGTTCGAATAAAAGAGTCGATTTCGAGACTGCTGACGCCGCTCTTATAAAAACGGGATCAGGCGAACATCGCACTGCTGGCCGCACCGATGCCGCCGGTGCCGCGCTCGAGCTCGGTCGTGAACTTGTCGATCGCCTTCAACAGGTCGTCACGTGTGACATGTTCGTGGTCCGAGCGGATCGCGAACATGCCGGCCTCCATGCAGATCGCCCGTAGGTCGGCGCCGTTTCGTCCATCGGTCTTCTGTGCGATCTCGCGCAGATCGATCGATTTGTCGAGGTTCATTCCGGCCGTGTGGATCTTCAGGATCGAGAGCCGCCCTTCGACGTCCGGCAGCGGGATCTCGATGATCCGGTCGAACCGGCCCGGCCGGAGCAGGGCCCGGTCCAGGATGTCGATCCGGTTCGTCGCCCCGATGATGCGGACGTCGCCCCGGTTCCCGAATCCGTCCATCTCGGCCAGGAGCTGCATTAGCGTCCGGTGCACCTCGCGGTCGCCCGAGGTGTTCGTCTCCGTCCGCGAGGCGCCGATCGCATCGATCTCGTCGATGAAGATGATCGACGGGCTCTTCTTCTTGGCGAGCTCGAAGAGCTCGCGGACGAGTCGCGCTCCCTCGCCGATGTATTTCTGGACGAGCTCGGAGCCGACGACGCGGAGGAAATGGGCCTCCGTCTCGTGCGCGACGGCCTTCGCGAGCAGCGTCTTTCCCGTTCCGGGGGGCCCGTAGAGGAGCACGCCCTTCGGCGGCTCGATCCCGACTCTTTTAAAGAGCTCCGGCTTCTTCAGGGGGAGCTCGACCGACTCCTGGATCTCCAGCACCTGCCGATCGAGCCCGCCAATGTCGTCGTAGCGCTCGGTAGGCGCGTCCACGACCTCCATCCCGTAGATCTGAGCATCGAAATCGGTGGGCAGGATCTCGACGATCGCGAGCGACTGCTGGTTCAGGGTGCACCGGGCTCCCGGCTTGATCTGCTCGATCTCGATGTTCTGGGAGAGTCCGACCAAGAACCGCGGGCCCGCCGACGACCGGACGATCACCCGCGTCGAGTCGATCACGTCGGTGACGGTGCCGATCACAAGCGGAGGGCTCTTCATCTGCTCGATCTCGGACTTGAGTTTCCGCACCTCGCGTTCGTACCGGACCTTCTGTGTCTCGAGGTACCGCTTATCAGCCTCCAACTGCCGGAGCTGTTCCCGGATCTCCGTATTCCGGTCCTCGAGCGTCGTCACTCGTTCAAGGAGGTACCGATAGAGATCCTCGCCTTTCTGAGGTTCAGGAAAATCTTTCAGGCTGTCGGACATGGGGGCCGCATAGGTATATAGGGGAATGACTATAAAGAAGTTTGCGAGTGACAATGCAGTGCGAGTTATGCGGCGCGACAGTGGCGGGACCGGGTAAAAAGGTCCGGGTTGAGGGGGCCGATCTCCAGGTCTGCATGGCCTGTGCACGATACGGAACGGAGGTGCAGCAACCCCGGACGGGGCCGAAGCGGTATGCCCCGACGTCGGCGGCTGCTCGCCCCGGCGCCGCCCCCGCCCGCCGCCGGCGCGATCTCTTCGATACGCTCGTCGGCGAGCTCGTCGACGACTACGGCGAGCGGATCCGTGCGGCCCGCACCGCCCAGGGAATGACCACGAAGGACCTGGCCCTCGCCACCAAGGAGCGGGAGCTCCTGATCAAGAAGATCGAGAAGGGCGAGCTCGTGCCCGAAGACGAGGTCCGCACCAGGATCGAGAAGGTGCTCGGGATCCGGCTCCTCGACGTGCCCGAGGAGTCGATCGCGCGGGAGCGGAAGGAGCAGCAGCGCATCTCCACCACCCTCGGCGATGTCCTCTCGTTCAAGAAGAGCCCGAAGTCCTGAGGCGGACCCGGCGCCGCGTCCGACTCCGCCGAATCGTGTCGGGGGGTCCGCCGGCCCGGAACCTCGCCCGCACTCCTTTTCTCCGCGTCCTGTCCGTTCCTGAACCAGGGACGGTACGCGATCGACCGATCTCTCGTTCTCCGCGACCGCTCAGCGTCTTCTCCTCCGGACCCCGCTGCTACACCGTCGGACCGACGATCGGGTTGGCGTCGGGGTTGTACGGGTTCGTCCTGACCGCGAGGGAGTACAGGTACGGATAGTGCTCCCGCAGGTACCGGAGGTGGTCGACCCATTCGATGATCAGCCGGTGGTAGACCCGGTCGCAGTCTCCGGTGAGGTGGTCGATGTCGCTCTGCGGGAGGGGAGCGAAGTCTCTGCGGAACTCGAGCTCCTCGATCAGGTGGAAGACAGCCCGGAGGAGCTCGGTGAACGATTCGTGCTCCAGGAGCATCGGGTTCTCGAGGAGTCGGATCATGAACTCGGCCCGGTCGTGCAGAAATGGTTTGAGCTCGGCGAGGTCCGCGGGCGCCGCCCGGAGATCGAATCTCCGGCCGACCAGCGAGGACCGGACGCGGACGAAGTCGGCATCCGTCCAGTCCGCCTTTGCGAGCAGCGCGGGGGCATACTCGGCGAGGCTCCCGTCCAGCAGGGCCAGGCGAAAGAGCAGGTGGTAGCCGGTCCAGGAGAAGAAGGTCCCGATCAGCATCCTGAGCTTCTCGAGCCGCTGGCGTCGGTCACGGAGCTCGAGCAGCCGCTCGAGAACGAGGGTGACGACGAGCACCGAGATCGGGAGGAACGCGACGTCCTGCAGGATGTAGAACTCCGTCGACCTCGGATCGGCGAAGATCAGCAGCTGCGCAGCATAGAACGCCGCCGAGACCAGGAGGAGAGCACCCGCCAGAGCCGCGTCCGAGGATCGCCACCACCGCATCAACCCTTTCTCTTGGTACCGGCGGAGAAAAAGGTGCGGATCAGCCGGCCAGCGATCGGTAGAGCGCGGCATGCCGCCTGGCGATCTCGCGGATATCGAAGGGAGCCGTCGACTCGCGAGCGCCGGCCCGGAGGGCCGAGAGCGCCGCATCGTCGCCGAGTAGTCCGCTCGCCTCGTCGACCGTCGAGAAGTATCGAATCGAGGAACCGAAGATCTCGCGGAATTCCGGGATGGACCGGGCGATCACGGGCAGGCCCGACGAGAGCGCCTCGAGGATC
This sequence comes from Methanospirillum sp., assembly GCA_039679395.1. GTDB lineage: Archaea > Halobacteriota > Methanomicrobia > Methanomicrobiales > Methanospirillaceae > UBA288. The sequence continues at coordinate 20,607 of JBDKUZ010000093.1, forward strand.
ACGAGGCCGAACGTCTCGGCGTACGAGCCCATGAAGAAGGCGTCGGCGGCCGCGTATGGGGCCTCGATCCGGTCCACGTACCCGGTGAACAGCACGTTCGCCCCGGCATGCTCCCGCAGGGAGGTGATCCGCGCATAGTCCTTGGAGAGGACGCTGTACGGCAGCCCTCCGACCCAGACGAAGCGGATCTCGGGGTGGTCCGCAGCGAGGGCGAAGAAGTCGTAGATCCCCTTCCGCGGGGTCATCTGGGCGACGGACAGGACGACGCGTTCCTCGTCGCCGATGCCGTGTTGCTCCCGGAACGCGGCGCCGAGCTCGGCGTCGGGGCGGAAGCGTTCGCGATCGACGCCGTTTGGAATCAGCGTGACCGGGATATCCGGGACCATCGCGGTCACCTCGCGGTGGCACGGCGCGGAGATCGTGACGATATGGTCGAAGCGATCGTAGATCGCGGGGTAGAGCCGGTTGATCCGGCGGGCGAAGGCGATGTTCCCCTGGTTGATCCGGGGTGTGGAGTGGGCCGTCAGGACCGAGACGCCCTGCGTCCGGCTCCGGTTGTGAAGGGCGAGCGGACCGAAGGTGTGGTAGTGAACGAGGTCCGCGTCGACAGTGCCGCGCTTCCATGCGACGTCGAGACCGTTGACTCCACCGAGGGCGCGGTAGAGCGTGCGGGCCGCCGTGGCGCACCCGATGTACCGGAAGAAGAACTGGTCCTCGACGTAAAAACTCACGCGCACGGTCCGCGCCTCCGGACATAGTCGAGCGCATGCCGGATGCACCCGTCCATATTCAGGTACTCGAACTCGGCGAAACGGCCGATGAGGTCGACCCCGGAGGCGGAGACGAACTCCCTGACAGTCCGGATCGAGTCCGGGTAGGCGAGGTCGTAGACCACGTACGCGAACGGCTGGCGGGCGACGCCGGTAAAGAGGATGTCCTCGGAGCGGAGCACGCCCATCGCTTCGAGCCGGTCGAGGACGTGGTCGACGAGGGCCGCGTCGTCCATCTTCGCCACCGGGTCGCCGGGCCGGTACGTGCATTCGACGAGGATCGAGCCGCACCTCGGCGGCGCCGTCCCCGTGCTGTAGTTCGACGGGAACGAGACCCGGTTGGCGTACCCAAGCTCCGTCCCGGGGAGGTAGACCCACGAGAACGGAAGGGTGGGACTGGCCAACCCGACGAAGACGCAGGCGACCCCGTTGTAGACGAGCCGGTCGACCGCCCCCGTCACCTCCGGCGGTACGCCCTCGAGGGCCGGGACGAGGGCCTGGAGCGGGATGGTCGAGATGCAGCGGTCGGCCTCGACCGTCGTCTCCCCGTCCGAGATCAGGAACCGCCCGCCCTCGCGCCTGACCGAGCGGACGCAGAAACCGCAGGAGATCCGATCCTCGATCGGGGCCGCGATCGCGCGGACCATCGCCTCGATCCCGCCGGAGGCCGGATACGTGAAGACGGCCTGATGGGCGTAGCCCTCGGTCGGGACACCGCAGGCGGATCTGAGCACGTCCGCGAGCGGGGGGCGGGGAACCCGCCCGTCGACCCAGTGGGCCGACATCAGGTCGAGCGGGTACTTCCAGATCTTCTCGTTGTACGGGACCAGGTAACAGTCCGCTATCCCATCGCCGAAGGTCCGGTAGATCCAGTCGAGAAAGGAACTGGCCGGAGTCAACTCGCCGCGCTCGGCCGCGAGCTCGGCGGCGATCACCGCCCGGACGAACCCGTCGACGCAGCGGAACCGGTCGTCTGGCGGAAGATCGGCGAGACCGTTCTCGAACGGATACTGCACGTACCGGCCCCGGTAGAAGCACTTCGTCTCTCGATGCCGCTCCTCCCGGTTCGGCCCGAGAACCGCTCGCATCCAGGCGAGCACCTCCTCGTCGCGCGAGAAGATGATATGCGAGCCGCCGGTATCGAAGGTGAACCCGTCCGCCGTGATCGACCGGCAGAGCCCGCCGTAGTCGTCGGCTGCCTCGAGCACCACGACCTCCTCGCCCGTTTCGGCGAGGAGACGGGCGAGGGTGCAACCGGTCAGGCCGGCTCCGAGGATCGCGGTCTTCACGAAGATAACGTTGGCTTCGGCCGCTTATATGATTGTCCGGACGCTCTCGGCGCCCGGAACAAAAAGGGTCAGTAACTCCGTCCGATCAGCGCGGTCGTCCCGGCCCGCCCGCATGCGACACAGGCGCCCTCGCAGGACTCGACAAGGTCCGATCTGACTTCGACGCCAAGGACGGCGCCGCCGGTCTCCTTCTCGACCCGGTCCGCGCAGGCCTTCTCGCCGCACCAGCTCACGACCGCAACCCCGCCCTCGAGCGCCGCCGCCAGCTCGGACATGGAACCGGCCGTCCGGACCTGTTCATCGAGCCGGTCGGCCGCACGCTCCGCGAGCGTACACATGGCTGTCGCGAGAAGATCGCGCACGCTGTCGGGGGCTGTCGCGAGCGGAATCGTGGTCTTCGGGCCGCCCGTCCGGAGGACGGCAGTCGCGATGCCGCCGTCGAGGTCGCGCGGGCCGAGCTCGAGCCGGATCGGCACGCCTCGCATCTCCCAGTGATAGAACTTCGCGCCGGGCCGCAGGTCGCGGTCGTCGAGTTTTACCCGGAGGCCGCTCGCGGCGAGCTCGTCGGCGAGGCTCCGCGCCGCCGCAAGCACCTCGTCGCCGCGCTTACCCACGATGATTGGGACCACGACCGCCTGCACGGGTGCGACCTCGGGAGGCAGTACGAGACCGCGGTTGTCGCCGTGGACGCTGATCAGGGCCGCGATGCAGCGCTCCGAGATCCCGTAGCAGGTCTGGTGGGCCAGTCGCTGCTCGCCGTCGCGGTCCTCGTACGTGATCGAGAAGGTCTTCGAGAAGTGGTCGCCGAGGTGGTGGACCGTCCCGATCTGGAGGGTCCGGCCGTCGGGCATCACGCAGTCGACCGCGATCGTGTAGTCCGCGCCGGGGAACTTGTCCCACGCCGGCCGCTTCGAGACGAGCACGGGGATCCCTAGCCGATCGTAGAACTCGCGGTACCGGACGACGGCGTCCTCGACCTGGGCTGCTGCCTCCTCCCAGGTCGCGTGGACCGTGTGGGCCTCCTTGAACGAGGTGATCTCCCGGAGGCGGATCAGCGGACGTGTGTGCTTGGTCTCGTACCGGAAGGTGTTGACGACCTGGTAGAGTTTGATCGGCAGGTCCGCGTGCGACCGGACCCAGAGCGAGTACATCGGGTAGATCGCGGTCTCGCTCGTCGGCCGGAGCGCGAGTTTCACGTCGAGCGGCGAGAGCCCGCCATGCGTGACCCAGTAGACCTCGTCCTCGAACCCCTTGATGTGCTCGGCCTCCTTCATAAATTCCTGCTCCGGGATCAGGAGGGGAAAGAGTGTCTCCTCGTGGTCGCGGTCGAGGAGCTCGCGGAGAAGCGCGTAGGTCCGTTTCCGGATCCCGAACCCGAACGGGAACCAGACGTAGAGTCCCTTGACGGGGTAGCGGACGTCCATGATCTCGGCCCGCCAGAGGACCTCGTTGTACCACTCGGAGAAGTCGGTCCGGGCCGGCAGGGCCCCCGTGTCGTCATCCATCAGAAAGGAACCTCTATGACATCAGCTGTATGATTTGGGGCGTAATAAACGCCTCGACGGCTGCAGCGAGCAGGACGAACGGCACCACGTACCGGACGAAGAGCCTGCCGTACCCGAGCGCCTCGGCAGCGGCATCCCCCTCGCTCCGGAGGAGTTCGCGACCGAGGGCCTCGGCCAGCAGGAGCCCGAGGCCCGCCGAGACCAGGACGGCGGGGATCTCGAGGACGCCGTGCGGGATGATCCCCGCGAGGATGAACCCGAGCCCCTTCTCGCCGCGGATCGTCTCGATGATCCCGCCGATGACGAGCCCGTTCGAGGCGATCACGAAGAGGGGGACGAGGCCGAAGGTCGCGCCGCCGAGGAAGAGCGCGATGCACGCGACCAGGTTGTTCAGGAAGATCTTGAGAAAGAGCACTCCGGGCGAGTCGGAGAAGATATCGCCGGCGACCTGATCGCGAAAGCTGGCGAGGAGTTGCTCGCCGAAGGCGGGGTCCTGCCGGGTGGCCAGAATGCCGCCGGCGAGCGCGAGCGCGAAGAGGACGGTCGCGAAGAGGAACGACCGCGAGAGCCGCCTATCAAACATACAGCATCTATCGACCCTGCCGGACATATGTGGATCTATCGTCAGGCCCGAGTATCCGCATCCACGGTCTAACGCCACTGGCGGAGGAGTCGCGTCAACGTTGCCGCCTCCCGACTCATTAATCATCATCTCCGATTGACGATCACCATCACTTCTTCTTATCAACGCCTTCAGGGCCGGGGCAGCGGTATCCGATCGGGCGGCTGGCAGGTTGTAGATATTGGCGCGCTTCGGTTTCAGGGCAGGTGGTGAAACCCGCCTTTTCGTTATCACGCCTCGGTTGGGCACTTCACATTATATTCTGTGTGCGTTTCAAAAGCCGTATATACTAAAATTTTCATCAACGTTGTCTGTGGCAGGCATACGGGCGCTTACTCCGCATCATCGCCACCATCATTAATGAGACGATTTCTTGGTGGTTCGCATGATCATCCGAATGGCATGCAACGAGTGTGACGGACCGGCGCCG
>JBDKUZ010000094.1:0-2473 GCA_039679395.1 Methanospirillum sp.
GACCACGGGCCGGCGCCGGACCTCGACCGCCGCCCTCCCGACGGCGGCGAGAGCGCCGACCTCCTGGGGCGAGAGCCTCCGACCCGCCGGGACCACGACCTCGCCCGCTCCGAAGTCCTCGTCGGGGAGGACCAGGTTCTCGCCGTCCGCGACCGGCCGGCCGATCAGCACCTCCTCGCCGAGGAGCTCGGCGTGCTCGACCATCGCGACCGCGTCGGCCCCCTCGGGGACCTCGCCGCCGGTCGGGACGTACGCGCACTCGCCGGGGGCGAGGGCGAACGTCGCCCCGGCGCCCATCGCGACCCGGCCCTTCAGCCGGAAGAGCGAGGGAAGGGCGTCCGAGGCCCCGACCGTCTCCGATGCGCGGACCGCGTAGCCGTCCACGGTGGAGCGGCGAAAGCCCGGGAGTTCCGTGTCGGCCCGGGCGTCCACGCCGAGCACGCGTCCCGACGCCTCCGCGAGGGGCACGGTCTCGGTCCCGACGGGATGCGCCAGTCCGATGGCCGCCGCGACCGCCTCGTCGACCGGGACGACGGAGAGGAACCGCGCCATCAGCGGAAGCAGCCGAGCTGGCAGCCCCGGATCTTCACGCCGTGGGAGTCGCAGTACTCCCCGATCTCGCGCTTCGGGATGCCGTACTTCGCCGCCATCGCTTCTGCCTGGGGGCACTGGATCTCCTTCTCGATGCCCATCTCGTCGAACGCCTTGCGGATCGTTGCCTCGTCCATGCGATCATACACGCGGGCGACGAAGATAGGTTTTTTCACACGTCGCGACCGGAGCAGTCTTCTGTCGCAACAGCCAACGCTCGACGCGATGCGGATAGCGGGCGTCAACTCGAGCCAGGATCCGGCCGGCGTCCGGATCAGGAGCCGGTGCGAGACGCTGATCGACGAACTCCGGCCGAGCGACGACTGGTCGTTCCACGAGGTCGACTGCCGCCTGATCCACGCCGAACGGGTCGACCGCGGCCTCGATGCGGACCTCGTGGTCTTCCTCTCGCGCCATACCTCGATAAAACCGGTGCCGCAGCTGACGGTCCACGCGACCGGGAACGTCGGCGAGGCCGCGCTCGGCGGCGAGCCCGACCGGGTCGCGCCCTGCCCGCCCGCGTTCATGCAGGCCGTGCTCCGCCGCCTCGCGGCGCTCGCGCCGGACGGCTACCGCGTCAGCTACGAACGGACCCACCACGGCCCGACCGATCTGGAGACGCCGTCCTGCTTCGTCGAGATCGGGTCCGGCCCCGATCAGTGGACCGACCCGGCCGCGGGCGAGGCCGCGGCCCGGGCCGTGCTGACCGCGGTCCCGGACCCGCTCGCCGTCCCGCTCCTCGGGCTCGGCGGCACCCAGTACGCGGCCCGGCAGACCGCGGTCGCGCTCTCGACCCGCGGAGCCTTCGGCCACATCATCCGTACGGCGGACCTGCCCCGGCTCGGCGGACCGATGCTCGCACATCTCGTCGCCGCCTCGGGCGCGGCTGCCTTGTTTGTCGACCGCAAGGCCGTGCCGCGGTCCGAGCTCGAGCGGATCACCGATCTGTTCGAGGACGCCGGCCTCCCGCTGCTCGGGAAGACCTCGCTCGCCGGCCTCGATCTGCTCCCCTGGGACGACTACACGGCCCTGCTCGCGCTCGGGGCGGAGGTCGCACCGGGGGCTGCGCTTCGGCCCGGTTCCCTCGCCGCCTGCCCGGACCCGGTGGCGATCCGCCTGGACCCCGCGCTGGTTGCCGAGGCGGCCCGTACGGACGAGCCGGCCCTTGTCGAGTCCGTGGCAGCCCTCCCCGCGGTCGGATTGACCGAGGACGGGCGGCTCCTGCCGATTTTCCTCGCACCCGCCTCCCTGGCGGAACAGATCATACATGATTTAATAACCCTGTGTGTAAAATCCATAACGGGTAACCAGCAGACCGCCATCGTGGGCGACCGTCTGATCATCAGACGAGAACGGTTCGATCCGAAAAAGGCGTCCGCACTCGGCGTGCCCCCGGGACCGCTGTTCGGACGGCTGCAGCGCGGCGAGACCGTGGTCATCGACGGACTGGAGATACGCCCGGAGATGGTGCGGTCCCCCTGCGCCACCGAGGTCTTTGTAGAGGGGTTGGAGAAGTATCTATGAGGTCAATAGTCGAGGAAGCGCTCGCTCGGGTCAAGGACAGCGACCACATGATGGATTACGCACAGAACAACGAGGATCTCGAGGAGGTGCTCCGCGAGCTTCGCACGGAGGTCGTCGTGGTCGGCTGCGGAGGCGGCGGATCGAACACGATCACCCGAATGATGGAGGAGGGCATCCACGGCGCACGCCTCATCGCGGTGAACACCGACGCCCAGCACCTCTCACGGGTCCAGGCGGACCAGCGCATCCTGATCGGCCGGCAGCGGACCCGGGGCCTCGGCGCCGGATCGCTCCCGCAGATCGGCGAGGAAGCGGCCCTCGAGACGGAGGAGGAGATCCGCCGCGCCGTCTCGGGCGC
>JBDKUZ010000095.1:0-5471 GCA_039679395.1 Methanospirillum sp.
GCTGACTCGATGTACAACGCGCCGACCCACCCGTACCTCCGGTCCTACCTCGAGGCGTACCGCTTCCGCGGCGTCGACCCGGGCACCCTGTCGGGCCGCCAGATCATCGAGTGCCGCGAGCGCGACCTCGAGAAGTACGCGAAGGACCTCGTCAACACCGAGCTCTTCGACCCCGCCCTCTGTGGCATCCGCGGTGCGACCGTGCACGGTCACTCGCTCCGTCTCGATGAAGACGGCATGATGTTCGACATGCTCCAGCGCTGCGTCCTCGACAAGAAGGACGGCGTTGTCAAGTACGTCAAGAACCAGATCGGCGAGCCCCTCGACCGCGAGGTCAAGGTCGGCAAGCCGATGGACGAGAAGTGGCTCAAGGCGCACACGACGATCTACCACTCGATGGTCGGCACCGCCTACCGCGACGACGCAGAGGCTCTCGAGTACATCCAGCGCATCCACGCGCTCAGGACCAAGTACGGCTTCATGCCGAAGGAGTGATCTGACATGGCAAAAATCGAGAGATCCCAGAAGCTCTTCCTGAAGGCGATGAAGGAAAAGTTCGCCGGAGAGGACCCGTCCAGCCTCAACACCACGTTCCTGCGCAAGGGGCTCGAGCAGTCCGAGAGGAAGCGGGAGTTCCTGAAGGAAGGCCGCAAGGTCGAGATGGAGCGCGGCATCTCCCAGTACGACCCGAAGCGCTGCCACCTCGGCGGCATCCCGCTCGGCCAGCGCCAGCTCATGACCTACGAGGTCTCGGGCACGGGCACCTTCGTCGAGGGCGACGACCTGCACTTCGTCAACAACGCCGCGATGCAGCAGATGTGGGACGACATCCGCCGCACGATCATCGTCGGCATGGACCTCGCCCACCAGACGCTCCAGAAGCGCCTCGGCAAGGAGGTCACCCCCGAGACCATCAACGAATACCTGCACATCCTGAACCACGCGATGCCCGGCGCCGCCGTCGTTCAGGAGCACATGGTCGAGACGCACCCCGCGCTCACGGCCGACTGCTACGTGAAGGTCTTCACGGGCGACGACGAGGTCGCGGACGACCTCGAGAAGCAGTTCGTCCTCCCCATCGAGAAGCTCTTCCCCCAGAAGTCGGCGGAGGCCCTCAAGGCGGCCGTCGGCAAGTCGATGTGGCAGGCTGTTCACATCCCGACGATCGTCAGCCGCACCTGTGACGGTGGCACGACCTCCCGCTGGTCCGCCATGCAGCTCGGCATGTCCTTCATCGCCGCGTACCGCATGTGCGCCGGCGAGGCAGCCGTCGCCGACCTGGCCTATGCGGCCAAGCACGCCGGTGTCATCCAGATGGCCGACATCCTCCCGGCCCGGCGCGCCCGCGGCCCGAACGAGCCCGGTGGCATCAAGTTCGGTCACTTCTCGGACATGATCCAGGGCGACCGCAAGTACCCGAACGACCCCGTCAAGGCCTCGCTCGAAGTCGTCGGCGCTGGCGCCATGCTCTTCGACCAGATCTGGCTCGGCTCGTACATGTCCGGCGGTGTCGGGTTCACGCAGTACGCGACTGCCGCGTACACCGACAACATCCTCGACGACTACACCTACTACGGTATGGACTACGTCAAGGACAAGTACGGCGGCGCCGGCAAGGCCCCCGCGACCCAGGATGTCGTCAACGACCTCGGAACTGAAGTCACGCTCTACTCGATGGAGCAGTACGAGCAGTTCCCGACCGCGCTCGAGGACCACTTCGGCGGTTCGCAGCGCGCCTCGGTCATCGCGGCCGCATCCGGCCTGACCACCTCGCTCGCCACCGGCAACTCGAACGCCGGCCTGAACGCCTGGTACCTCTCCATGCTCATGCACAAGGAGGGCTGGTCGCGTCTCGGCTTCTTCGGCTACGACCTGCAGGACCAGTGCGGCTCCGCAAACTCGCTCTCGATCCGCCCCGACGAGGGTCTGATCGGCGAGCTCCGTGGCCCGAACTACCCGAACTACGCGATGAATGTCGGGCACCAGGGCGAGTACGCCGCCATCGCCGGTGCGGCCCACTACGGCCGCGGCGATGCGTGGACGCTCAACCCGCTGATCAAGATCACGTTCGCGGACCCCTCGCTCGTGTTCGACTTCGCCGAGCCCCGCCGCGAGTTCGCGAAGGGTGCCATCCGCGAGTTCATGCCCGCGGGCGAGCGCTCACTCGTCATCCCGGCCCGGTAAGGTCCCATCAACGCAACTTTTTTTTCGTTAACGCAACTTATTATGATAAAACCCCGAATTCGGGGTAAAATTCGATATTACGCGAAATGCTCCGGTCTTTCCGGAAATTGTTTCGAAACCTTTAACTTATTCTCAGCCAACCGTTAAATGAACCACAAAGGGTTTGTACTCATATACGTGGCGATGCAATTTCCCAAACTCTCATGCGCCTATTCACTGGCACGGGAGGAGGCTCAATGGTAGAAAACATCGTATTTGGAATCGGAATCACTGCATTGGCAGGTGCGCTCGCCGCCGTCGCCGGTGCTGCGGAGGACACGGAGTCCGATATCGGGTCGCAGGGCGACCCGAACTCTCAGGTCCAACTCGCTCCGCAGATGGGCTTCATCCACCGCATCTTCAACAAAGCGGTGGCTGGGGAGCCCCCGGCCTACGGTCTCTGGTGCGCGCTCGGTGCCGGCCTTGCGTGGGTCTTCCTGATCCAGAACGTCAATCCGATCCTCGCGCTGATCCTCGGCGCGACGATCGCGACGTTCGTACAGGGAGTCTACGCAACGTCCGGCTACCTCGGACGCACGGCAAGTCTGGCCAAGTTCGGCCAGCCGGTCTACATCGACATCCTGAAGTCGATGCTCTCGGTCACGATGGCCCATGCCTTCGTGGCGATCTTCACAACGGTCGCGATCTGTTACCTGATGAACGCGGTCCTCGGTCACCCGTTCCCGCTCCCGATCCTCGGGCTCGTGTGGGGCATTGCGCTCGGTGCGGCCGGCTCGGCGACGGGCAACCCGTTCTACGGAAAGGAGCGGCAGTACCAGAACCAGAAGTTTGGCGCAGGCGTGCCGATCTCGGCCTCGGGCAACATCGTCCGGTACGCCGAGGCCGGCCAGCGCAACTCGCTTGACAACGGCTGGTTCTCGGCCAAGCTCGGCGGCCCGGCCTCGGGCGTCTGCTTCGGCCTGATCGTCTTCCTCGAACTCTGGCGCACCATTCTCTTCGAGCAGATCGGAGCCGGATGGGGTGCAATCATCGTCGGCCTCGTCATCATCCTGGTCTTCGTCGTGATCGACCGCTGGATCGAGGTCTACGCACGGAAGAACTACGGCCCGTACGTGACTGCCGAGGAGACGTCCTCATGAGCGCTCTCGGCGGTAGTGGCCCAGCTCCAGGCGGCGCGATGAACCCGGTCGCGATGCTGGTCGGGCTCGTGCTCGCAATCATCTTCCTCGGGATCATCTTTGTCCTCGCGGGCATGGGTGCCCTGATAGCCCTGGTCGGAATCATCGTCGGCGGTGTCCTGATCGGGTTCGGCGTCCACTTCGTCCCGGTCGGAGGCGCGCCGGCCGCGATGGGTCAGGCCCCCGGTATCGCGACGGGTGTCGCAATGCTCGCTGCGGGCGCAGGGCTCGCCGGACTCTTCGGCGGCGCATGGGCAGCCGGGCAGGGTCTCGTCGTCGCAACCGTCACCGGCGCTATCGGCGGCGGCCTGATGATGGCGATCACCTGCATGATGGTCAACGTGATCTACGTCTTCGGCATGGGTATTCCCGCTGCTTCGGGCAAGGTCACGAAGGACCCGATTACCGGCGACACCCAGGCCGAGTACAAGAGCCAGGGCACGGAAGGACACGGCCTGCCGTTTATCTCGTTCGTGGGCGGTGTCATCGGCGGTATCTTCGGCGGTGCCGGTGGCACGCTGATCTACCTCGAGCTGCTCGGTGTCTACCAGCAGTACCTGCCGTCGCTCTTCAACGCGACGGCTGCGCAGATCATGCCCGTCGCGGTCTCGCTCGCCGGTATCTTCGCGATCGGCATGTTCCTCGTGAACGCCGTGCTCGCAGCGTACAACATCACCGGGACCATCGAGGGCCCGCACGACCCGAAGTTCAAGCGGTTCCCCCGCGCGATCGTCGCGTCGCTCGTCGCCTCGGCGCTCTGCGGGCTCGTCGCGATCCTGATCGTGGTGGTGAACCTGAACATCTGAGGTGACGAAATGACTGCACAGATAACGGTAACTGAAGGTGGAATCCCGCATAACACGCTGATGATCTACGGACTCATCGGCTCGCTGATCGGGATCTACCTGACCTACCTGAACACGGTCACCGGCACCCAGCTCTTCTCGTTCTTCGGGGGACTCGGTGCGGTCGCAGCCCTCATCTGGGGCTCGTCCACGATCAAGCGGCTCTGCAGCTACGGCATCGGCACGGGCGTTCCGTCGGCGGGCATGCTCGCCTTCGGCTCGGGCGTCATCGCGATGCTGCTCGCAACCAAGTTCGGGATCGCATCTCCGATCGTCGCGCTCGTGCTCGGGTTCGTGATCGGTGCGATCCTCGGCTACATCGCGAACAATATCCTCGCCATGAAGATCCCGGTCATGATCCAGTCGATCGCCGAACTCGCGGCGGTCGGTGCGCTGGTCATGATCGGCTTCTCGGCGATGGCTACGGGCTCGTTCACATTCTCGCCCCTCTCGGTGGTCCAGGTGGCCGCCCTCGGCGGGGCAGTGAACTCGTACGGAGCATCGCTGATCGGCGGCGGAATTCTCGCGGCCATCTTCATGCTCGGTGCGATCGCGCTCCAGCACGGCTTCAACGCCTGCCTCGGTCCGTCCGAGAAGCAGGACCGGACGCTCATGCTGACGGCCGAAGTCGGCTTCCTCTCGATGATCATGGTCGCGATCATCAGCTTCGCGTACCTGGGCATCTTCGCCCTGATCATCTCGATCATCGTCTCCGTGGCCGGCTGGTACTACACCTACGCTCAGTACATCGCGCTCTCGAAGCGTGACGCGGCCGCCTGGCTCGACTCGAAGCCCATCGTCGAAGCGGAGGGACACTGACCATGTATATTCAGGTCCTCCCCGAATACGGGCTCGTTGTCGACCCGATGGTCGGCATCCTCACCACGATGGGGGAGTCGTACGCGCCGATCCTCGAACAGGTCGGACTGCTCGAGACGGTTGCGGACGACCTCGTGAACATGCTCTCGGGCGAAGGCGCGCTTGCCGCGTCCTACCCCGGGCGCGAGAAGGCCCTTGTGGTCGCCGGTGGCGTCACCTCGTTCTGGTACGGCATCGCGATCGGGCTCTTCATCGCGGGGATCATCGCGTTTCAACTGATCAGGACGGGATAGAGCGATGGCAGACAAGAAGTCACCAGCCAGCGGATGGCCGATCATCCAGGGCGACTTCCACTCGGGCAAGGCAGAGAGCCCGGTGGCGGTCGCGACCATGGGGTCTCACCTGGACGAGCAGGGCATCTGCGATGCAGGGGCCGCGATCTGCG
>JBDKUZ010000096.1:0-10954 GCA_039679395.1 Methanospirillum sp.
TCGCGATCGTCGGCGGCACGCCCTCGCGGCGGTACTTGAAAGCGTTCTCGATCAGGTTCGAAAAGATCGCTTCGAGCTGCGCCGGGTCGGCCATCACCGGCGGCAGCGGCCCCACCGTCGCCGTCCCGCCGAGCTCCCGGAGGAGATCGGCATACGGCGCGAGCGCGGCCGCGGCCGCGCGGGCCGTCTCAGTCGGCACCGGCTCCAGCGCTCCCGCCTCGAGCTGCGAGAACCGGAGGAGGTCGCGGATCAGGGCCTGCATGCGCATGCCGCCGTCGACGATGAACGCGATATACTCGTCCGCGTCGGCATCGAGCCTCCCCCCGTACCGCCGCGCGAGGAGCTGCGAGAACGAGATGATCGGGCGGAGCGGCTCCTGCAGGTCGTGGTAGGCCACAGTGACGAAGCGCTGCAGCTCCTCGTTCGACCGCTCGAGCTCCCGCGTGTACCGGCGGAGCATGCCCTCGCGCTCGCGGAGCGCGTCGCGGTCCGCGATCCGCTGCATGGCGATCGCGATCAGGTCGGCGATCGCCTTCATGGTCGCGAGCTCGTCGGCCGCGAACCGGTCGCGCGAGGTGGTGCCGAACGAGAGCGTACCGATCGACCGCCCCTCGACCATGAGCGGGTGGCAGGCGTACGCCCGGACGCCGTACCCGGCCACGAGGTCCGTCCGCGGATCGGGGTGCTCGGGGATCGCCTCGGCCACGATCCGGCAGCCGTCGCGGGCGACGCAGCCGCAGACGGCCGCGCCGTAGTCGAGCCAGCGGATCCGCTCGGCCTCCTCCGCCGGGATCCCGCCGTACGCGTTCAGGAGGAGCCGGCCCGAGGCATCGCCCGCGAGGTAGTTGAAGAAGACGTCGCAGTCGAGCACGGCAAGCGCGCGCCTGCAGAGATCGTCGACCACCGCCTGCGGCTCCTCCGTCTGGAGGAGGCGGGACGCGACCTCGGTGAGCAGGGCCTGCCTGGCCTCGCTCCGACGCAGGGCCTCCTCGGCGGACATTCGCGGCGCGGCCCTGGCGCGGGCTGTCGGTGCGGGGCCGTCATGGAGGGACGCGGCGTCCGACATGAGATCTCGTATCCTCTTCCAGAGCAGATAAAACCAATGCCGTTACCTGGCCGACCGGGATCCCCCCTCGAGCCGGGCCGCGTCGGCCATGACCGCAGGGACCTCTCCGATCGTCACCGGTGCAGCTCCTCGATCGACGACCCGGATCGCCGGGCGGAGCGTACGAGCCCGGCCCGGTTCCTTCCGCCCCGTGATCTCGCGGAACGGGACTGCTCGCCGGGAATTACTTCCCCGCGAATGCTTTCCAGAAATCGTTCCGGATCGCGTCCAGCTCTTTCTCTATCTCGTTCACGTTGTGACGCACCGAGAGCGGTTCCGTAGCCTCGCAATCATGACACTGATAGAGACCGCGCATCTCCCTGCTGTCCGTCGCGGTGATAGAGACCGTCAGGTTCGCGCCGCGACACGCTCGACACCGCTTATGCTTCGCCGCCTCCTGCACCAGAGGGATGAAGGCCTGCTCGACCAGCGCTGGATTGAACGGAAATTGAGAGAGATTGGCACTCTGTTCGAATACGACTTTTATCATTACGATCCACCGCCGCCGGTACTGTATCCCTGGTCTCGCGAACGATCCCATACCATATCGGCTCCCGGGTTTTATAGAGTGCAAGGCCGGTTCGCATCCGCAGCCCGCCGGCTCCACCGAGGGCGGGCTCGCGCCGCCCCTTCTCGCCGCCCGTATCGTCCGCGCGCCCGCCTCCCGGCCCCGCTCCTCCCCCGCCCGGCCGGTCCGCACGGGCCGCCGGGGATCTCGCGGACGCGAACGGGTTCCCGTCGCCGCCCCCGATACTCACCGTACGCGCGGCAGGGACCCCGCGTCGTCGCGACGGCGGACCGGCGGACCCTCCGTTATCATCACCGACCGGATCGCCTCCCGCAGGGCCTCGATCTCGGCCGGCGTCCGCTCGCCAGCCACGATCGCCCGCCGCACCGCGTCCATGCTGGAGGGGTTGGTCGAGGTCCGATATCAGGGGCGCAAGCGAGGTGTGAAAGGAATCAGCCGTGCTCTTCACGTACGGGCTGGCGGAGCGGCTCCCGGCCCTCCGGCGTCTCGAGATAGATCCCGACCGGGTTCGGCGCCGGCATCGTGGAGGTCGCCCGCGAGATGGGCATCGACGACAAAGACGCGGACCTGCTCGCCGCCCTGGCCCTGCGGCTGGGGACGAGACGGGCAGAGGAGAGACCAGAATGAACGGCAGCCCCTCCCACCCGGCCTGCAAGCGAGAGCGGGGGACGACTGCCAGAGAGAGATGCGCCGTTCACGGAGATGAAGGGATCGCCCGGCCCGGGGGGCTCGCCTGATGGCATGGGCGACGATCGGCTCCGCCGGGAGGGCGGACGACGCCGACGGCATACCGATCCGGATCGCGGCCGGGACCCCGCGCCGCTACCGGGTCCGGGACGGGGATGTGCCGTCGGTCCCCGACGGCTGCCCGGCGATCCTCTACACGGAGGAGGGCGAGCCCGCGGGCGATATCGCCGCCTCGACGAGCGGCCGGATGCTGCTCGGCGCGTCCCGCGCCGGGCGCGGGTTCGTGCCGGACGGGACCGGGCTCCCTGTCCGCCGGTCCGATTTCGCGATCCCGCGCGACCACCCGGACGCACTATTACCGGGACGACGGCCGGTGGCCGTCCTCCGCGGAGGCGTGAACGGCAGCAGGGGAAAAAGGGTTACAGGTGGTTGAAGAGCCAGACGACGTCGGAAAAGTCGATCCGGCCGTTGCCGTTGCAGTCGAAGGCCGAGATCGGCTCGTTCGCCGCGATCCAGCTCAGCTGGTTGAAGTAGAGAACGACGTCCGCGAAGTCGGCCCGGCCGTTCCCGTTGACGTCCTCGTACACTCCGTCGCCGTTCGGGTCCGTCGGCAGCGACGTCGACGGCGGCACGGGCACCACGACGGGTCCCGTCACCGTAATGTAGTCCGGTCGGATCACGTTCGAGGCGCCGCCGGCGGTATAGACCTGGAGCGCGACCGCGTAGGTCCCGGGGGCGGCGTAGACGTGCTGCGGATCGCGCTCGTACGAGGAGGCCGTCTCGAGCCGCCAGACGTCGTTCGTGGGCCCGCTCCCGCCCGTCAGGACCACGGACCCGTCGGGCAGCACGACGCACTCGTGCCAGAAGCGGGCGCTCCACGGAGCGGCGGCGGTCACGAGGGACCAGGTCCTGCCCTGGTCCGTCGACCGCCAGACGTCGTTCAGCGCGGACGGGCCGCCGGGGCTGTACGGCGGGGACCCTCCCATGATCAGGATGCTGCCGTCCGGCAGCGCGGCCGCTCCGAGCAGGTCCCGGCCGGACCAGGGTGCCGCGGAGGTCAGGCGGGTCCAGGTAGCGCCGCCGTCGGCGGACCGGTAGACCGTGCTCTCGCCGCTCCCGCCCACGAGGAGGATGCTCCCGTCCGATGCCACGACGCCCGCCGGTCCGGACAGGTAGCTCAGGGTCGCCCCGTCGGACACCGGCACCCAGCTGGCGCCGCCGTCAGGAGAGCGCCAGACGTCGCGGACATAGGCGCTGGCGGCGTACCCCCCGATCAGGACGATCGACCCGTCGGGGAGCGCGACGCTCACGTGGCGGGCCCGCGCCGACCACCCCGCGCTGGCGTTGACCCGCGTCCAGGTCGTGCCTTTGTCCGTCGACCGCCAGACGTCGTTGTAGTACGCCGTCTTCCCCGCATTCGTGCCGCCCGTGAGGACGATGGACCCGTCGGCAAGGGCCACCGCGGAATGGTCGAACCGGGGGGCCCAGCCCGGGCTGGCGTTGACCCGGGTCCAGGTCGCGCCCTTGTCCGTCGACCGCCAGGCGTCGGCGAAGCAGGCGCCGCCGGAGTTCCCGCCCATCAGCACGATGCTGCCGTCCGGCAGGGCCACGGCGGCGTGGCCGTACCGCCCGGCCCAGCCGGCCGACGCGGTCTGGCGCGTCCAGTTCATGGCCGTGAAGTCCCCGTCGCCGAAGTACCAGGCCCGGCCCGTCGGCGTCCCCGTCGAGGTCTCCGTGAACCGGACACCCAGCGGAGCGGCCCCCGAGAGCGGGGTCGCGGAGAACGCCGCTGCGAGCGGGAGGACCCCGAGGTAGTGGCTCGGGTCGGACGCCGAGACGGGCATGGCGCCGGCCGCCGATCTCCCCGAGGCCGTCCCGACGTTCTCGTACTGGCCGACCGCCGCCGTCCCCGAAGCCGTGCAGGTCATGGCCTCGCCGACCGCGAGCGCGGTCTTCGGCGCGGTGACCGCGACGCCGCGCGAATCGGTCACGGCGACGTTCGTGAGCGGAAGGCCGCCGGTGTTCGTGACCACGTAGGTCCACTGCACCGTCTCACCGGCGGTGATGGACGGGCCGGGCCCGGCGTCCGCGTCCTGGCCGTTCGTATACACCTTGATGCCGATGCCGGGGACGAGGCCCGTGTAGTACGCCCGGTCCGAGGCCGTGACGTTCCAGTTCCGGACCAGCGTGCCGGTGTTCGACGCGACCGTGCCGGCGGCCGTGCCGGTATCGGAGAACTGGCCGCCGACGGCCGTACTGGACCCGGTGACGGACCAGGTGCTGTGGATCCCGAAGACGGGGAGGGACCCGACCACGGCGCCGGTGCCGTTGGTGATCCTGAAGTTGCTCAGGGCGACGCTCCCGGCGTTCCTGACGTCGTACCGCCACTGCACGGTCTGGCCGATCCCGACGGACGGCCCCGGCGGCGCGTCGGCCTCGAGCCAGGTCGCGCCCCCGTCGACCGAGACGAGGGTCTCGATCTCGACCGAGGGGTTCCCGGGCGCGGCGCTGGCGAGTCTCAGGTCGCCGCTCGTCTCGTCGTAGTACGAGACCCGGGGAGCGCCGGCGGTGTCGAGCGCGAGGGACGAATAGCCCGTATCGCTCGCGGCCGGGTCCACGGTGTCGAGCGCCCAGGTCGTCGCGGACGCGGCGCGGGCTGCGTACCTGAGCCCTGCGGACGTGGTGTAGGCGATCCGGGGGTCGTTGCCGTTCAGGGCCAGGGAGGTGGAGCCCCCCGCGATGCCCGTGTCCGCGGTCGCGAACTCCCAGATCGGGCCGCCCGAGGACCGCCTCGCATACCTGACGGCGTCCTTCAGGGCATCGAGGTAACTGATATGCGCGTAGCCACTGGTCACGGCGAGGGAGACCCCGGAGATATGGGTCGACGGGTCGACGGTCACGACGGTCCACGTGGACCGGGTGGAGGAGTACGTCGCGTACCTGAGCCCCTCGCCGCTGCTGTACGCGACGCAGGGCTGGCTGTTCGTGTCGAGGGCCACGGACGTCTCCGATACCCGGGACTGTGGCGTCTCGATGCCGGAGATCACCCAGGCTCCGGACCAGCCGGCGCCCGGATCCCACCAGGCGCACTTCACGGCGCCGCTCGTGGAGTCGCAGTAGCTGATGACGGGGCCAGTCTGGCCCAGGACCATGGACACTCCGTCCGCGGCGACGTGCTCGACGACCGTGATCGTCCACGTCCCGCCGTTACGCGTCGCAGACTTCAGGTCGCCGTTCGCGCCGTCGTAGTAGGCGATCCGGGGATTGCCGCTGGCGTCCAGCGCCAGGGACGGCACCAGGGAGCTCGCAGACGGGTCCACCGCCACGGTGGTCCAGGCGGACCCGGTCCAGGAGGCGTACCTCAGGTTCCCGGCGCCGGCCCCGCGCTCGATGTACGCGATGCAGGGGGTGCCGTCGCTCTTCAGCGCGAGCGACGAGAAGATGCCGACGTCCCCCGCGGAGGCCACGGTCTCGGTCCCCCATACCTGGGCGGCGGCGGTCCCGGTCATGAGCGATACCAGCAGCAGTGCTGCAAGGAGAGTGACCGGCGGGAGCGCCCGCCGGCCTCGTCTGCAACGATCCGTATCCATCTGGAAACTCGTCTCCCTGGCGTCGATCCCCGACCGGGCCCTGCCGGGCCCGCGGGAGCAGACGTCCGTACTCCGCTCCCCGCCGAGGGGCTCAGGGCGCCCAGGGGCAGCGCAGGTGTGCGAGATGGGAGCGGATGCACAAGGCATCACTGTTTGTGCATTTCAATTAATCGCAAAGCACGTGCGAAGATCCGGGAGATCGGCGTGCCGGACGATCCCCGGCCGGACGGGGCTCGCGACGTCCCCCTGC
Organism: Methanospirillum sp.; assembly: GCA_039679395.1. Classification (GTDB taxonomy): domain Archaea; phylum Halobacteriota; class Methanomicrobia; order Methanomicrobiales; family Methanospirillaceae; genus UBA288. The sequence goes on from JBDKUZ010000096.1 coordinate 6,162, forward strand.
CCGGATGAGATCGCAACCGAGAGTGCAAAAGAAGTCGGAGGGGGTTGAAGAGCCGGGCGACGTCGGCGACCTCGATCCGGCCGTTCCCGTTCACGTCGTCGTTGGGCCCGGCGTGCTCGCGGTCGGCGCGGTACATCGAGCCCCCGGCGGCCCGCGCACGAGGCGTGTCGGTCACGGTCGGCACCTGTACGGGTCTCCAGCGTCCCCGGCACACTATCTCGATCCGCTCCGGCGGACGGAGAAGCTATATCCCGTGCCGGGGATAGATTGAAAGCGATGGACGCGGGCGGAGAGGAGGAACTCTACCGGTTCGGCCCGATGGGGATCTCGGTCTCGACCGGGCGGCCCGGTCTCTTCGTCTGGGCGCAGCGGAACAACACCGAGATCTTCCTGACCGACCGCCGCCTCTACGGGCGGAGGACGGGGCCGCGGCTCGGCCGGATCTTCGGCGGCGGGGACGCGCCGGCGTTCGAGGTCCCGCTCGGCGAGATCGTCGCCATCGAGCCCGCGGACTTTCTCGCCAACAGGGCCGTCTGGATGCGGTACCGGACCCAGGAGGGGGAGAAGGAGGTCTCGATCATCGCGAGCGCCCTCTGCCACGGTTCGATCGTCCGTCTCATGGAACTCCTCCTCCCGCGGGTGGACAAGGCTCGCGGCCGGCGGTGAGCCGCCGGGCCCGGGGGGGTCCGTTCAGAGGTTGTCGAAGAGCCGGACGGCGTCGGCGACGCCGAGCCGGCCGCGGAACCCGGATCACCGAGCGACCGTGCCGGCGCGGTCGCGGTTGATTTACATATTAACCGGCTCATCTCTCTGTCCAGCAGCCCTGCCCTCGCTCCATATAGAGGGACACAATGACATCCATCGCCGGCACGATCGCCGGCTTCTTTCGCGAGGGCCTCGGGGGAGGTCCGCGTGGAGATTGAATCGTGGGCGACCGCGGTCGCCGTCGCGGCCGGCCCGGCCGTCGCGTTCCGGCTCGGCGTCAGGTTCTACGACCGGCGGGCCGAGACCGTGCTCGTTGCCATGGCGGTGCCACGGAAAAATGGGGCTGCGCACTCCCGGAAACCAATCCTGGAAGAAGGCCGCCCCTAACCCGGGGGGGATCCCCACTTCGCCGTTCCTGCTCGGATTCCCGACGGAGCGGCGTTCCCTGCCGCGGATACTCCGGCTCGTTTCCACTCCGCTGTTCGCGGAATCGCGGGAACGAGTCCCGTCGTGTCGTGCCGGCCATTTACAAATTAACGGGAAGTATCATTCCACGGTACAGGAAGTACCGGGAGAAGCAATGGCAAACTCTGTCTCACGGAGCGTTGTGAAGTCCGCCATTGGGGCACTCACCACGCCAATCCCGACGCTCGCGTCGTTCACCGAGGTCGTGGACGACATCCTCGCGAACAACCCGTTCGGCTGCACGCCGTACGAGTAGGGCGGCGTCTCGATGCCGGCCGTCGAGAAGACGAAGGAGGCGTACACGGCCCGGTTCGTGTACGAGGACAGCGACGCGATCACCATCGGGACCACGGCGGTCAGGTGCCCGACGGCCGCGGCGATCAACACGGCCGATCGGGGCGACCGGCGTGCATGCGGCCGACGACGACTCGTTCTCGGCCACGGTCCGGTGCCACGCCGCGAACGGCGAGCTCTACACCGTGCCCGTCACGCGCGCCACGGTCACGGTCTCCGGGTACTCGGCCGACGCGATCCTCGCGGCGGTCGAGAACTGGGCCGACGCCGTCCCCGCGCTCGCTTAAGGCGCGCGCCCACTCACTTCATCGGATTCGGATCGGTGCCGGCGGGCGTGGAGCGGCCCGCCGGGCCGGCAGGACTGACTGGACGGGGGCCGTCCCGGCCCCCGGATCTTCATGGATGCGAACTCTCTTCGCGAACGCTCCCACGGCGTCATGTTTTCCTTCTGTCCGGCGTACCGTCGCCGTTGCGAGTCTGTCCTTCGACGGACATCGCAATAGGGGAATTACCCGACTCGATCGTCGACGTACCGCTTCACCGGATGCCGCCCGGCATCCCGGGTCTTCCTCGGAGAAGGGTAGGAGAAGAGGTGTTCCGTCTCGCTCGAAGGGCGCACCGGTCGCGTCGACCGGTTCGATCTCGTTCGTTCTCATGCCTTCTTCTCGCACCCGGGGTACGGACAAGGAGATGGGATCCCTCCCTTCACGCCGACGGACCCCGGGCCGATCGGGCCCTGGCGGTCTAATCTCCCCGGGGATCGGTTCTCTGCCGTCTGTCGATGAACGGGACGCTCCTGAGAGACGCCCTCTCCCCGGTCGGTGCGACCGCGGGCCCCATCCGGAGCGGGGCATCGAACGATCTCGTCCCGTCCGACACGGACTCTGTTGCCTTCGGACCTTTTGTCGGGAGGCCGAAGGCCGCACCGAGGCCGTCCTCCAGGTTGAACTCCGCAATCTCGAACAGGGGCGTCAATCGATCGGTCGCGACGATTGCCGTATGCAGACCCGCCTGGGATTGTACGGAGAAATTCGCGTCGATACTCGCAATATTCATGTGCGGGACCTGGGCCTCCGCCTTGAGGTCGATGCTCGCATCCGAATCGCGGGAGATGAGAATGGTCGCACTTTCGGGACAGATGACCTTGGTAACGACAACATAGGTGTCCTTCCACGTCGTGCCCTCTTTTTTGTACAGCGAAGCGATATCCGAGGTTAATGAATCGAGATCGTCGATGGTCTTCTCCACCACGTTATTCGCGAAGAACACGGTCGATTTCTCGCGACTGAACCGGACGCTGAATCCCGCGTCCGCGACCTTCAACGTTCCGATGCTCGCCTGGCCCGCAGCTTTTGCATCCACGGAGACTCCCCGTCTGGATGTGAACTGGTAATCCATCCCGGGATTGCCGTCCAGGGTGTCGAAGGAGATCCCCAGGTTCTTCAGGCTGGTTCGCCGGACGAATTTGTTACTCTCGTCGACGGTCCCGACATCCCCAAGTCTGATCAGGGTGCCGGGAAGCCATGCTGCATGCAACTCGAACTCGTCATGCATCTCGCCAAGATAATAATCTACAATGTTTCCCCATAATCGCGGCATCAGGACCATGCCCCCAGTCGCAGCTCGACGTGTGTGCGCTGAATACCTATCGCCGGGACACATAAAGACACTGTTTTAAATCGCGTTGATATGTTTTGCCGGCGATCGATCCTCGGCCGATACTTCACGGGGACTGGACGGGTGCGCGCAATTTCTCCTGCGGACCGGGTCCGTTCGACGGAATCGTAGAGGGGAAAGGGGTAGCGTCGACGGTGTCGAACCGGAACGCGAAGGCCGGGTAGACCTGGTGGTGGTCGACCGGGACGGCCGTCACCCGGACCCTGTCGTCGCGGTAGACCTCGAGCGGACGAATCGTTATATAGGATGGCATGGACCACGTAGCAGGGGGGCATCACGGCGGAGTGTGAATTCTGCGGGAACCGGACCGCGTACCCGTTCCATTGCCGCTATTGCGGCGGAAATTTCTGCGCCGAGCACAGGCTCCCCTCCGGCCACGATTGCATCGGGGAGGCGATCTGGCAGAACACCCCCTCGCCGCACGCGGTCGACTTCACCCGGCTGAAGGACGGCCGCGTCAGGGCAGACACCGGGCCGGGCCGGCGCGGGAGCTACGCCCCCTCGCGGAGAGCCGCGTCGGGGCGACAGCACGGCAGGGCGATCGATGTGCGGTGGGTATTGGCGGCGATCCTCGTCATCGTGATAGTCGCGATCCTGGTCCTGCTGCTGACCTGAGACGGGCCGGCCGTCGAATGTTATTTCTCGAAGCGGAGCCTGGTGTGGATCAGACCCAGCGCCATGCACGCCATCGAAGCCCTCTCCCTCTCGAAACGGTTCGGCGAGCTCCAGGCGCTCTCGAAGGTCGACTTCACGGTCGAGGAGGGGGAGACCTTCGGCTTTCTCGGCCCGAACGGCGCGGGAAAGACCACCACCATCCGGATCCTGACCGGGATCACGGCGCCGACGGAGGGGACCGCCCGCATCTTCGGCCGGGACATCGTGCGCGAGACGATCGCGGCCCGCCGGCAGATGGGGGTCGTCCACGAGACCTCGAACATCTACACGGACCTCTCCGCGTGGCGGAACCTGATGTTCGCGGCCGAGCTCTACCACGTCGGCCGGAGGGAGCGCGAGGAGCGCGGAGCCGCCCTCCTCGAGCTCTTCGGCCTCGCCGAACGGCGCGACGAGAAGACGACCGGGTTCTCGAAGGGCATGAAGCGGCGGCTCACCCTCGCCATGGGCCTGATCAACCGCCCCCGCCTCCTCTTCCTCGACGAGCCGACCTCGGGCCTGGACGTCCAGAGCAACCTGATCATCCGGGACGTGATCCGCGACCTCAACCGGGACGGGGTCACGGTCTTTCTCACGACCCACAACATCGAGGAGGCGAACCTCACCTGCGACCGGGTGGCCATCGTCAACCACGGGCGGATCGCGGCCATCGACTCCCCCGAGCGGCTGAAGGAGACGATCCGGTCCGTCCAGTCGATCGAGGTCGCGTTCGACCCGGCCGTCCCGGTTCCGGCCGCGGACCTTGAGCGGCTGGACCGCGTGCGCGAGGTCCGGAAGGAGGGCGACAAGTTCCGGCTCTTCACCGAGGACCCGCCAGCGGTCCTCGAGGGCGTGATGGCGTACGCCCGCGACCGGCGGGCCCGCGACATCAGCGTCAACACCCTCGGCCCCAGCCTGGAGGACGGCTTCATCCGCCTGACCGGCCTCGACGTCCGGCCGCGGGGGGTGACAACCGTTGACGGAGCGGGCGGGGCCGTGGG
>JBDKUZ010000097.1:0-46345 GCA_039679395.1 Methanospirillum sp.
CACCAGGCGTCGTAGCCGCCCGAGAGATTGTAGACCCGGGTAAAGCCGGCCTGTTTCAGGATCCCCATCGCCTTCGCACCGCGCAACCCTTTCTTGCAGTAGACCACGTACTGCCGGTCCCGATCAAGCGCCGCGACCCGCTCCCTGAAGTCCGGAGCGTTCACATCGATGTTGACCGCGTTCTCGAGATGCCCCTCTCGGAACTCGGACGGCGCCCGAACGTCAATGAGTTGACAGCCCTCCTCGATTACCCGCCGGCACTCCTCGGGCGACGCCTCCCTGCACTGCTCGTTGTCGGTCATAGTCTTGCGTTCTCCGTGCATCCCCATCGGGGGCCATGGTCTTAATGCCTGCGGTATTATTACCGTTCGGGCGGAACGCTATACGGCATTCCGGCGCGTATCGACGCGCCCGACGTGCACGGGAGCAGCAGATTCCAGCATGACAGAGCAGAACGAGAGCGACCCCTTCGACCCTATCCGGTGCGAGAAGGCAGAGGCCCTCAGAGCCGGCGGAGTCGCCTGCTACCCCTACGGGTTCGAGCGGACGGCGACCGTTGCCGAGCTTCGCGAGCGCTTCGACGGTGTCGGCCACGAACCCGCCGATGAACGGCTCCGCCTCGCGGGGCGGCTGTACACGGTCCGGAACCACGGCAAGACCGTCTTCGCCGACCTCGGCGACGAGACAGGACGCGTCCAGATCTACATCCGCAAGAACGACCTCGGCGACGAGGCCTTCGCCCGGTTTGTCGGCCAGGTCGACCGCGGCGATATCGTCGGCGTCGCGGGGAGACCGTTCCGGACCAAGGTGGGCGAGCTCTCGCTCTGGGTCGACGAACTCGACCTGCTCTGCAAGGCCCTCATCGATCTGCCCGAGAAGTTCCACGGGCTGAAGGACACCGAGAAACGGTACCGGCAGCGGTATCTCGACCTCGTGATGAACGAGCGTGTCCGCGAGACGTTCCGGACGAGAAGCCAGATCGTCTCGGCGATCCGGGCCTTCCTCTGCGAGCGGGGCTTCCTCGAGTTCGAGACCCCCACGCTTCAGCCGATCTACGGTGGAGCGAACGCCCGCCCGTTCACGACGCTCCACAACTACCTCGACCAGACCCTCTTCCTCCGCATCGCCCCCGAACTCTACCTGAAACGGCTCGTGGTCGGGGGGTTCGAGCGGGTCTTCGAGGTCTCCAAGAACTTCCGGAACGAGGACATCGACTCGAGCCACAACCCGGAGTTCACGATGGTCGAGGCGTACGAGGCCTACCGCGACTACCGCGAGATGATGGATCTGACCGAGGACCTGATCTCGACGCTCGTCCGCGACGTCCACGGCTCGACCTCGCTCACATACGGCGAGACGACCCTGGAATTCGCCCGTCCCTGGCGGCGGATGACCATGGAGGAGGCCGTCCGCGAGTACGCCGGGATCGACATCTTCGCCCTCACCCTCGACGAACTGGCGCGGCTCGCGGCGGAGCACGGCATCCCCGACTGCGCGAAGGCGACGAACCACCGCGAGCACCTGATCCTCTTCTTCGAGTTCTTTGTCGAGGAGCGGCTGATCCAGCCGACCTTCATCCACGACTTCCCGGTGGAGAACTCGCCGCTCGCCAAGCGTCATCGCGAGAAGGAAGGCTTCACCGAGCGGTTCGAGCTCTTCATCAACGGCATGGAGATCGCAAACGGGTTCTCCGAGCTGAACGACCCGCGCGATCAGCTCGAGCGGCTCCGGGCCCAGGACCGCCGACGGCTCGAGGGCGACCTCGAGGCCCAGATGGTCGACATGGACTTCATCACCGCGCTCGGGCTCGGCATGCCGCCGACCGGCGGCGTGGGGATCGGGATCGACCGGCTCGTGATGCTCCTGACGGGGCAGGAGTCGATCAAGGAGGTGATCCTCTTTCCCTCGATGCGGACCCTGCGGGAGACCGGTTCCTCGCTCCCCCCCGAGGAATGACCTGGGTTACCGGAGCCCGGCGTTCCAGCGGGTTTCCGGATACCAGCGCGTGAATGCCGTTGCCGGCGGGGTGATCGCGGTTGCGGAATCCTGCCCGGTGGAGGAGACCCGCGTCGTCCGGGTTCCGCTCGCAGCCATACCGGTGCCGCCGGCAGGCGTTCGGGTCGGAGTCCGGCCGACCAGATACGTCCTGGACCCGAACCGTGGCGTGACCGTCGATGTCGTGGTCGACGGAAGTATCGCCCGGACAGTCGGACTCGTCACCGGCACCGTGATGACGGTTGTCGGAACGGTGGTCGCGGGGTCGGGCACGCCGAGAGCCAGCACCGGGAAGAGCGCCCCCTCCCATCGGTAGGCCATCTTCTTCTCCCCGGACGTCACCGGATGTACGCCGCCCTCCTGGTTGTCCGCGTCGCCGTCGTACCCGGTGTACTGGTCCACCACGAGGATCGGCGACTGCGGCGTCGAGAGGACAGAGAGCCCGGCGATCTCACGGTTCAGGCCTTCGATCGCCGTGTTGGTCGAGCCGACCGAGGTCGGGATGATCTGCGCGACGAGGACCGTCACGGTGGGGTTCCGCGCCCGGAGTACGCCGATGATCGAGACGAGGTTCGCGATCGTCACGTTCGTGGGGACGCCTTCGAGCACGTCGTTCGTCCCGAGATGAATCAGCACCACCTGCGGGGGCGGGTAGGCCTGGAGCCACATCGAGAGCTCGGCGAGGACCTGCGCGCTCGTGTACGCCGCGTGTCCCTCGTTGTCGGGGTCGGACCCCGGCGGAGCGGCCGGTTGGTGCAGCGAGCCGACGAAGTCCACGTCGTAGCCCAACGCCGTGAGATCCTGGTAGAGCCACGCGCGATACGTCGGGTACAGGATCCCGCCGTCGCCGGTGCCGCCGTGGGTGATCGAGTCGCCGAGCGGCAGGATTGTGACCGCGGCAGATGCAGCGCCGATACCGGCAAGGCAGATGAGCAGGATCGCGACGGATTGCGGCCCGATTTCCTTCCGCTCCGTCCTCCATGCCCTTCCATTCATTGTGGGGCCTGTTGAGCTCCGTCCCATATTGAAGGTATCCTCGACGACTACGAGCTCGGCAACACCGTTCGCTATCGGCCGGATGATTTATCTCCCCTGTTGTCAAGCATAGTCCGGCCACAGGCCCTTCAAGCAGGTGATTCGGTATGGAGACGAAGAAGTTCTACACTCTGCCGCCGCTACCGTACGGCTACGGCGACCTCACTCCGGCGATCTCGGAGGAACAGCTCAGGATCCACCACGACAAGCACCACAATGCGTACGTGGTCGCCGCGAACGATCTCCTCGAGAAGATGGACGCGGCCCGAAAGAGCGGTGCCGATCTCGACATGAAAGCGACCCTCAAGGCCTTCTCCTTCAACGTCGGGGGCCACACCCTCCACTCGATCTTCTGGAAGAATATGGCCCCGGCCGGAAAGGGTGGAGGGGGCGCGCCCTCCGGTGCCTTCGCTGACGCGATCAACGCCGAGTTCGGGTCGTTCGAACGGTTCAAGAAGGAGTTCTCGGCGGCCGCGACGAGCGCCGAGGGCTCGGGCTGGGCCGCACTCTCGATCTGCCGCATGACCGGGCGGCCGATCATCATGCAGATCGAAAAGCACAACGTCAACGTCTATCCGGGGTGCGCGATCCTGATGGTCCTCGATGTCTGGGAGCACGCCTACTACCTGGACTACAAGAACGACCGCGCGAAGTTCGTTGAGAACTTCTGGCAGATCGCGAACTGGAACTATATTGGAGAGCGGTTCGAGGCGGCTCAGCCACGCTGATTCATCTCTTTTTTCTCACGTTGGTTCTGATCCGCTGCACTTTGATCCTCTGTCGTTTCCGGGAAAACGGCCCGAATGCTCGCCTTTATAGTGCATCGAGCTATATATATTATGATTAAGCCATGACGCTCGAACACCGTTCCCGGAGCCCGCGCTGGGTCACGATCGGCCTCGCGACCCGAGAGCGGGCGGCGCTCAGGCTCGAGATCATCGCGGGGCCGGAGCGGGGCTCGTATCACATCTCGGCCGAGGACGTGCCGGCCCTGCTCGACGATAACGAGATCGTACCGCTCTACCGGCTCCGAAAGCGCAAGGGCGAAGAGGTTCCCATCGAGGCCGGGTTCTGCTACCATGCGGACTCGGGCCGGATGGTCATCTGCCGGTTCGACAGCGGCTTTCGCGCGATGCTTCCGGTGGCCGCGGTTCGAGCCCATTATGCCGACCCCGAGGCCAACAAGCCGACGCGGATCGCGGCCCCGGCGGACGCGCGCGAGCCGACACCCGCCGAGGCGTCGGCCTGAGAGACCCGCTCACCCTTTCTTCATCGCCGTCGCCCGCAGCTCCGGCGGCATCAGTTCGATCGCGTATCGGAGCGCCGTCCGCGGCATGACGTCGCGGCGGGCGAGGACGAACGCGTGGACCTCCTCGCAGTGCTTTCGGCTCGCCTCCTTGAGAAGCCAGCCGTAGCCCTTCTGGACCATGTCGTCGGGGTCGAGGAGGAGGAGGTCGGCGATCATGAAGGCATCGTCGAGAAAGGCGCCGCGTTTCGCGGGGACCACGAGCGAGACGGCCGCTGCGCGCCGCATCCATCGGTTCTCCGACTGCGCCCACTCCTTCAGCACGGCGACCGTCTCGGGAAACCGCGCCACGAGGTCGCCGACGGCGTGGTTGCAGAGGGTATCGCAGGCGGCCCAGTTGTCGACGTAGCGCTCGACCCAGCCGCCGAGGACGGAGATGTCGCCGGGCTCGAACGCGGGGGCGAGCCGTGCGGCCCAGTCGGCTGCGACGGAGCCGTCCTCGAGGAAACCGGTTCGATAGAGTTCCTCGCAGAGCGCGAAGATGCGGGCTTTCCCGAGGTGCGCGACCTCCGACCACCGCTTTTTGCTGATGGCGCGGACGGCTCCTGCCTTCACGCCGCGGCAGCGAACGGGTTCTTTGAAGAACCGGGACGACGTCTCCCGTACCGCGGCATCGCTCTCCTTCGCGAGGTCTCGCCCGACGGCCTCCACGATCTGGTCCATGGGCGCGGTCATGAGCAGTTGCCGCAGCCTGAGCAGGCATCGTGCAGCGTGCACGGAACGTCCGTACGCGCGAGCGTGCCCGCGGCGTAGGCCCGGGCCGTCTCCTCGACGCTTCCCTCGACGCCGCGGACGACCTCGATCCCGTTCCGCTCGAGGAGGGCGCACAGGCCTCCCCCCGAGTTTCCGGCGATCACCGTATCGATGCCGTGCCGGAGGAAGAAGACGAGTACGAACCCCGGCGAGAGCATCAGGTTCTCGAGGTCGTCCTGCCGTACGGCTCGACCGTCCGCGCATTCGTAGACCGCGAAGGTGGTGCTTCGCCCCAGGTGCGGCGCGACCGCCTCTCCTTCGCGTGCGATGGCGAACCGTTTCCGTTCGGTGACGGGATCTCCGGTCCGCTCCTGCTGGTCCGTCTCCATCTCTATCGACGTTCGACCCCGGAACGGATAAGCCCGGGGGCTTACGCAGCATCGATCGTGCGCAGGGGCGGATCTGCGAACTCGAACGCGAGCGCTTCGAACGCGATCGCCGAGCCGTCCGGGTGGTCGCGGTAGACCGGCAGGTCGTAGTCGATGTCCATGCGCATGCGGAAGGTACCGAGCGGCCGCCGGCCGTCGGCAGTGCCCCAGGAGTTGAGCATGATCCAGTAGCGGTTGCCAGGGTCCCGGGCATCGTAGCCGACGCAGGTCACGGCATGCGAGAAGGCCTCCCCTTCCTCATCCGCCGCGAGCCACGGCGACGGATCCCAGACGTCCGTCTCATTGCCGTTCGCCCAGAACTCCTGGAACGCGGCCCAGGCCGTCGCGTTCGGCAGCGTGAACCCGACGAAGAGGGCACGGTCGGCGTCGAGCTCGGCCCGGACGTTCGCGACGGCCCCGTATGTACCGACGCGCGAAGTCGGAACCTGTCGCACCTCGCACCGGGCGACCGTGTAATGCGGGTTGGTGGCGATCGCCGACGCCGGGACAGCGGCTCTTCCGTTCTCGCTGCACCACCGGGTTCCATCGCGGTAGCTCGCGTTCGCGTTCGACCACGGGACGATGACGGGGTGCGCGGAGAGGTGCGCTGCGTAATCGGAGACCCAGCCCCGATCGCCGGCCCAGCCAGCGCCGCTGTCGTCGTGATAGGTCGCATCGAAGTACTCAACCGAGAGCCGGTCGCAGACCCCTTCCTGAACATCGAGGGCGATCTCGGTCACGGCCGTTGCGGCCCAGACCCAGCAGGTGTCGACCGGCCCCTGGACGCGATCGCCCGGGACGAGGACGAGGTGCGCGAGGAGGTTCTTTGCGCCGGGCACCGTCGCGGCCCCGTCCCGGGCCCCGGACGTGTCGCTTACCGGAGTCCACACCGCCCCCGCCAGGATCTCGGGACCGTCGGCCGGAGGGGCGCCCGTGGCACCATGGGATGGCGGTACGGGGCCGGGCATGGCCACGGCGCAGGCGATGGCGATGCAGATAAGTAGAAGCAGGCAGAGCGATCGGGGAGCGAAGACGGACAGGGCGGGAATCCTCTGGCCAAGAGCTTTGCGCTACAGGGCTAAAAAAGTCTCAGCGATACCATATGGGGTTGTGACGGCGTTCCCCGACCAAAAGTTTTTGGTACGGCACCGCCGATCACCGGGTATGCGCGCCCGGGCTCCATTCCTGATCACCGTGCCCCATAGCGGGCTCGTGGTCCCCGACGAAGTCGGGGATCTCATCGCGCTCGGAGCCGACGATCTCGCCCGCCTGGCCGATCCGGCAACGGGAGCCCTCTACGACTTCGGCGGCCGCGTCGCGGCCCGGCTTGAAGCCAGGATCTCGCGCATGGTCGTGGACGTCAACCGGCCGCCGTACCACCTGCCGCCGCTCCACCCGGACGGCGCGGTCAAGACACGGACCCCGGAGCGCCGTTCAGTCTGGCGGAGCGGCGGGGCCCCGCCGATCGAGCTCGCCCATCGGCTGATGATGCGGCATTATTTCCCGTACCACGAGGCGATCGACCGGCTCCTCGACGAGAACGGTGTTCGTTGCGCGTTCGACTGCCACAGCATGGAGGCAGTGGGGCCGCCCCTCGCGAAGGACGCGGGCCGGCGCCGCCCGCTCGTCTGCCTCGGCAACCACGGCGATTCGCTGGGTGAGCCGCGGCGTGGGCAGCTGGTCACCTGTCCGCCGGCGTGGCTGCGGACTCTCGCGACGCACTTCCGGGAGCGGTTCCCCGAGGGGGAGGTCGCGATCAACCATCCGTTTCCCGGCGGGTTCACCTCGATGGCCCATTACTGGCACCGCGGCATCCCCTGGGTGGCGGTCGAGCTGAATCGCGGGCTGTACGAGGGACCGGACGGCGCAATCGATAATGGGGCTGTCGAGGATCTGACCGAACGGTGCTGGGACGCGCTCGCAGGGTTCTGGGAAGAGGTCGAGAACGAGGACTGAAGCCCGGACCGTCCGAGACCCGACGAGGCCCGCATCACCCAAACCTTCATCACGCCCCACCGGTACCTCGTCTCGTGGCGGCGCGAGCCGCAGGGGGATTTAAAGACGGACGATCACACACCCCGTCACCACGGATCAGCGGGCTTGATGGCAGAGGAGCACCCCGCAACCGTGCACGGCGGGGGCCACGGACACGACGGAATGCTGGCCGACTACTGGCGACGGTTCGTCGTCTCGCTGCTCCTCACCATCCCGATCCTGGCCCTGACCCCCGAGGTGCAGGCTCTCGCCGGGGTCGAGTTCACGTTCCCGGGGCTGGAACTTGCGGTCCTCCTTCTCTCGACCGCGGTCTACCTCTACGGCGGGTGGCCCTTCCTCGCGGGGTTCGTCACCGAGATCCGAACCCGCGCCATCGGGATGATGACGCTCATCGCCCTCGCCATCACGGTCGCCTACGTCTACTCGGCGGCGGTCGTGCTCGGGTTCGCGCCGGGCATGGGCTTCTTCTGGGAGCTCGCGACCCTGATCGACATCATGCTCCTGGGCCACTACATCGAGATGCGCTCTGTGATGGGGGCCTCCCATGCGCTCGAAGCCCTCGTCCGGGTCATGCCATCCGGCGCCCACCTCGTCTCCGGCGACGGGACCGTCGACGTGCCCGTCAGCGAGCTCGCGGTCGGCGATGTCGTCCTGGTCCGGCCGGGGGAGAAGGTTCCGGTCGACGGCGAGGTGACCGGGGGCGCGTCGAGCGTGAACGAGGCCATGCTGACAGGCGAGTCGCAGCCGGTCCGGCGGACTTCGGGGGACCGGGTCATCGGCGGCGCCGTCAACGGCGAGGGAGCGCTGACCGTCCGGGTGACGGCGACCGGGAAGGAGACCTACCTGGCGCAGGTAGTCGCGCTCGTCCGGCAGGCGCAGGAGTCGAAGTCGCGGACCCAGGACCTTGCCAACACGGCCGCGTTCGTCCTGACCGTCGCGGCCGTAACCGTCGGCGCCATCACGTTCGGAGGCTGGCTCGTACTCGGCGGGGGGCTCGCCTTCGCGGTTGAACGGGCCGTGACGGTTATGGTGATCTCCTGCCCGCACGCCCTCGGGCTCGCCGTCCCGCTGGTAGTCGCGGTCTCGACCTCGCTCGGAGCCAGCGCCGGGCTCCTGATCCGCGATCGGCAGGCGTTCGAGGCGGCCCGCGACCTCGACGTCGTCATCTTCGACAAGACGGGCACGCTCACTGAGGGCCGGTTCGGGGTGACCGCGACGGTCGCGCTCGCCGACCTGCCGGAGGAGGGCGCGCTCGCCCTGGCAGCCGCGCTGGAGGCGATGAGCGAGCACCCGATCGCGCGAGGAATCGCGGAGGAGGCCCGGCGCCGCGGACTCGCGATCCCCGCAGTGGCGAACTTCCAGGCCCTGCCCGGCCGTGGCGTCGAGGGCGACATCGATGGGCGACAGCTCCGCGTTGTCAGTCGCGGCGCTCTCGAGGAGCAGGAGATCGCGGTCGACGACGACCGGCTCCGGATCGCCCGCACCCGCGGCGAGACCATGGTATTCCTCGCCGAGGGCGACCGGGTCCTCGCCGCATTCGCGCTCGCGGACGTGGTCCGGCCGGAGGCCCGCGAGGCCGTGACCGAGCTGCAATCGATGGGCTACCGGTGCATAATGCTGACCGGTGACAGCCGGACCGTGGCCGCGGCCGTCGCGGCGGACCTGGCCCTCGACGACTACTATGCGGAGGTGCTGCCGCACGAGAAGGCGCTGCGGGTCCGGGAGGTGCAGCGGCAATCCCGCGTTGCCATGGTCGGGGACGGCGTCAACGACGCGCCGGCCCTGGTCCAGGCCGACGTCGGGATCGCGATCGGCGCCGGGACGGACGTCGCGATCGAGTCCGCCGACATCGTGCTGGTCCGGTCCGATCCCCGTGACGTGGCGAACCTGCTCCGCCTCTCGAAGCGGACCTACCAAAAGATGGTCCAGAATCTGCTCTGGGCCACGGGATATAACGTGGTCGCGATCCCGCTCGCGGCCGGCGTGCTCTCGGGCGCGGGGATCGTGCTGACGCCGGCGGCGGGGGCCGTGCTGATGAGCGCCTCGACCGTAATCGTCGCGGTCAACGCCCGGCTGTTGCGCTGACTGCCGGCGGCACGGCGAACCGTCAACGGCCGTGAATTCGCACGGGGCACCCCGGCATCTCGGGGTCGCCGCGCTCCGCGACCCACGCGAGCATCGGGATCAGGTGACCGCGTAACGTGCGCCCATCGGCCGTGAGCGCGTACTTCACGGTCGGCGGAGAGGTCGCGAGGACCGTTCTCTCCACGAGCCCGATCCGCTCGAGGTCTTTCAGGGTCTCCGAGAGGGACCGCGGGCCGATGCAGCCCAGTTCCCGTTTCAGCTCGTTGAAGCCCTTTGGTCCTTCGTTGCCCAGGATCGCAACGATCAGAAGGGCCCACTTCTTGGCGATGACGTCGAGGACGCCGGCAAGCGGGCAGAAGCAGACGGTGTCGCCAGCGGCGGGAGGTTCCGGCATGGATACTACCTGCACCCGGCGATACGTTTGCCCTCATAACCTATTAATCGGATACTACCTATCCGCATACGACCAGGGTCACGAATCATGGACGCTACGCTCGATCCCCACGGCACCGACGAAGAGAGCGCGGGACCCGACCTCAACCCCCGCGAAACGGCATCGGAGGCCACTCCAGGCTGTTCTGTCTGTACGGTCGACGCCGGCTCCATCGGCGCGGAGGAGCGCGAACCCGGCTGGTGGATGCGGCCGGCGGTCACCATCGCGGTCTCCGCCGCCCTGCTCGCGACCGGGCTCGTCCTCGAGACGTTCGCACCGGCAGCCGTCCCGCCGTACGTGCCGACCGCCATCTTCCTGGCAGCGGCCGTGATCGGCGGAGCGTCCATCCTCCGCGGCGCGGCCCGGGCGGTGTTCGCGCACCGGCCGGACATGAGCGTGCTCATGACCGTCGCCGCGACCGGTGCCTTCCTCATCGGGGCGGGCGCGGAGGGCGCGAGCGTCATGGTCCTGTACTCGCTCGCCGAGTTCCTCGAAGAGTACGCCGAGCAGCGGGCTGCGCGGTCGATCGGCTCGCTCCTCGCCCTCGCCCCCGAGACGGCCACGATCCGACGCGACGGTCGCGAGGAGATCGTCCACGTCCACGCCGTCGAGGTCGGCGAGACCGCGCTCGTCCGACCGGGCGAGAAGGTCCCGCTCGACGGCACGGTGACGGCCGGCGAGTCGAGCGTGGACCAGGCCGCGATCACGGGCGAGTCCGTGCCGGTCGGCAAGGCCGTCGGCGATCAGGTCTTCGCCGGAACGCTCAACGGCGAGGGGTACCTCGAGGTCCGGGTCGACCGGCCGTCCGCGTCCTCGACCCTCGCCCGGATCGCCGCATTCGTCCGGGAGGCCCAGGAGCGGCAGTCGCCCACAGAGGCATTCATCGTCCGGTTTTCCCGGGTCTATACGCCGGTCGTGCTCGCCGGCGCCGTGCTGGTGGCCGTGGTCCCGATCGCCCTCGGCATTCTCCCCGTGGACGCGGCTGTCTACCGCGCGCTCTCCCTCCTGGTCATCTCGTGCCCGTGCGCCCTGGCGCTCTCGACGCCGATCACCATGGTCTCGGGCCTGACGGGGGCTGCCCGGAACGGGATCCTGATCAAGGGCAAGGATTACGTTGAGACGATGGCTGGCGTCCGGGTCGTCGCCTTCGATAAGACCGGGACACTGACCGGGGGAACCCCCCGCGTCACTGCCGTGGTCCCCCTGAACGGTCACAGCGCCGACGATGTACGGAGGATCGCGGCGGCCGTCGAGGCGCGCTCGCAGCACCCGCTCGCCCGCGCGATCGGAGCCGACGCTGCAGCCGCGAACCTCGTCGTGCCCGAGGTCGCGGACTTCTCCTCGCTGACGGGCCGGGGCGTCGCGGGCACGATCGTCGGAGTGGAGTACCGGGTCGGGGCCCGCGACCTCTTCCCTGTCGCCCTCGGAGGAGAGGGCGAAGCCCGGATGCGGGCGCTCGAAGAGACCGGCTCGACCGTGGTGCTGGCGGGAACTGCCACGGAGCCGTTCGGGCTGATCGGGCTGAAAGATGTTCCCCGACCCGAGGCGGCAGCGACGGTCCGCGCGCTCCAGGCGGAGGGGATCCGGACCGTCATAGTGACCGGCGACAACCCGACCGTGGCCGCCGTGATCGCGGCCGAGCTCGGGATCGACGAGGTCGAGGCGGGAGTGCTCCCCGAGGCGAAGGCGGAGGTCGTCCGACGCCTTCGCGGGGCGCACGGTGCGATCGCCATGGTCGGCGACGGGGTCAACGACGCGCCGGCGCTGGCCGAAGCGACGGTCGGGATCGCCATGGGGGGCGCGGGCTCGGACGTCGCGATCGAGACGGCCGACGTCGTGCTGATGGAGGACCGGGTCGACCGGGTCGTCGACCTCCTCCGCCTCGCGCGCAGGACGCGGGGGATCGTCCGGCAGAACGTCGCCGTCGCCGTCTCGGTCAAGGCCGCGATCGCCGTCCTCGCCATCGTCGGCCTCGCCACGCTCTGGGAGGCCGTCGGCTTCGGCGACATGGGGCTCTCGCTTCTGGTGATCCTCAACGCCCTGCGGCTGGTGGCGCGCTGAGAGGTCCCCGGCCTCCTAGCTCTCGCGCTCGACGGCGTGGTTGATCACGGTCTCGGCGACGTCGCTCGCGTACTCCCCGACTCGCCGAACCGACTCGGCGACGTATCCCAGTGCGACCGCGGGGGCGGTCGACAGGGAGAGCGCTGCGGTGTGAACCTCCTCGGCCAGGGCCTCGGCATGCGGCATCTCCTCGATCGTCCGATTCGCAAGATGCATGTCGCGCGTGAAGAACGAGGCGAGGGCCCGATCGAGGACTCCGATCGAGAAGGCGCTCGCCGTTCTCAGGCGCGCGACGACATCTGGCCCGACCGGCGAGTCGGCCAGCACGATCGCGTTCTTGGCGATGCGGACCGCGTGGTCGCCGATCCGCTCCAGGATGCGCGCAACGGCGGCGTAACTCGAGGCCACGCCCGACGAAGCCCCCATCTTTCGCGAGAGGTTCGGGTCCGTCATGATCATGTTCGTCTGCCGCGCGACCAGCCACTGGAGGCGGTCGATATCACGGTCCTGTCGGATCACCTCGCGAGCAAGCGCCTCGTCACCCAGCTCGATCGCGCTGATCGCGTCCTCGTGCATGGACTTGACCACCACGAACATCCGCTTGAGCGTGTTCTCGAAGGGGAGTTCGCTCGGATTCAGCAGGTCCTTGATCCGGATGGCGGTCTCCGACTCCTCCGTCACCTCCTGGCCGATCGTCATCTGCGTGAAGTCACGCACCACCGTCCGGACAAACGGCGGCAGTCGTGTCTTCGAACGCACGGTGATCGCCGAGAAACCGGCAATGTAGCACCCGATCAGCGTCCGGAAGAGAAATGACGGGCTCGCGCACGAGCTTACGTCCAGCTCCTTCGTCCGTTGCTCCTGATCGTCGGAGACCCTGGCCGTGATCGACAGCGTCCCGTCGGGCTGCACCGCGACGCGGACAGGATCGTTCTTCTGTATCCGCATGGCCGTGGTCCACTCCTTGGGAAGCGTGACCACGAGTGACGACCCCCCGGTCATCTGAACGCGCCGAATATCCATGACCCGACCCACTCACTGGTTCGAGGTGTCACTATTCAATAGTTCTCCTTTCTTCCCAATAGTCTCACGATTCATATTGATTCTCTGTCGACTATCCATATCGTCGTGCCCGTGTAATGAACCTGAAACCATGCAATCCCAGGACAGATCCTTACTCCTGCTCGGGCTGGCCGCCCTGGTCATCGGCGCGCTGCTCGTTGCCGGCTGCACCGGTACCCCCGGAACGGCAACCCCCGCCCCGACGACCACGACGACGACTGTCAGCACACCGGCCCCGACCGCAACGACCGCGGCCCCCGGCACCGCGATCGCCACGAGCACGACCGTCTCCACGGGCACCACCGTGACGCAGGGCTCGGCATACGCGCCCAGCGGCCTCACGGGCAAGATCTCGGTCACCGGCTCGACCACGGTCCTGCCGATCGCCCAGGCGCTCGCCGAGGCGTATCAGGCCCTGAACCCCGGAGCGGACATCCAGGTCTCCGGCGGCGGCTCGGGCGTCGGGGTCCAGGCGGCCGGAGAGAAGACTGCGGAGATCGGTATGTCGTCTCGCGACGTCACGGACGCCGAGAAGGCGAAGTACGCGTCCCTCAAGATCATCCCCATGGCCCGTGACGGCATCGTGATGATCGTCCACCCGTCGAACGCCGTCTCGAGCCTCACACTCGCACAGATCAAGGACATCTACACCGGAAAGGCCACGAACTGGAAGGATGTCGGCGGTCCGGCGCAGCCCATCGTCCTGGTCGGACGTGATTCCGCCTCGGGCACGCGCGAGTTCTTCAACACGAAGATCATGGGCACGAACGCGACGACGCCCACGATGCTCGAGAAGAACTCGAACGGCGGGGTCAAGTCCTCGGTCGCTCCGAACCCGGGCGCGATCGGCTACGTCGGCATGGGGTACATCGACGCCACGGTCAAGGCGCTCGACATCTCGGTCAACGGCACCGGCATCCAGCCCACCGTCGGCAACGTGGTCACGGGGACCTACCCGCTCTCGCGTCAGCTCTACTACCTGACGAGCGGCGATGCCACCGGGCTCGCGAAGGACTTCATCGCCTTCACGCTCAGTCCCGACGGACAGAAGATCGTCGAGGAGCAGGGGTTCGTCTCGATCACCAGGACGGCGTGAGCCGCCCTCCGTGGAAGAGACGGAGCTCTCCCCCATTTTTCCCATGTCACTGACGACCACGGTCGCCGACGTGCCGCGACTGTCCCCGCGAAAGACACGTAAGGAATCGATTATCTCGGGCCTCTGGCTGCTTTGCGCCCTGTTTGCCGTCGTCATCGTCTTCTTCATCCTGCTCTTCCTGGTCTGGGACGGTCTTCCCGCCTTCGAGGAGATCGGTCTCGTCCCGTTCCTCACGGGCACCACCTGGAGCCCGACCTTCGTGACACCGGCCTACGGCATCCTCCCCCTGATCGTGGGCACGCTCCTGGTCACGATCGGCGCGATGGTCTTTGCCGTGCCTCTCTCGATCGCCTCGGCAATCTACCTCTCGGAGCTCGCCCCCTACCGGGTCAGGGTCCTGGTCAAGCCGGCGATCGAGCTCCTCGCCGGCATACCCTCGGTCGTCTACGGCTTCTTCGGCCTGATCGTCCTCGTGGAATGGCTCCGGGTCACCTTCGCCGTGCCCTCCGGCGAGTCCGTGCTGGCCGGCGCGATCCTGCTCGGGATCATGTCGCTCCCGACGATCATCTCGGTCTCCGAGGACGCGATCGCCGCGGTGCCGCGCGAGTTCCGCGAGGGATCGCTCGCCCTCGGCGCGACCCGGTGGCAGACGATCCGGCGGGCAGTCGTGCCCGCCGCCCTCTCGGGGATCACGGCCGCGATCATCCTCGGAATGGGCCGCGCGATCGGCGAGACCATGGCCGTCCTGATGGTGACCGGGAACGCGGCGATCATCCCGTCGCCGATCACGAACGTCCTCTCGCCGGTCCGGACGCTGACCGGGACTCTCGGGATCGAGATGGGCGAGGTGGCTATCGGCTCG
Organism: Methanospirillum sp.; assembly: GCA_039679395.1. GTDB lineage: Archaea > Halobacteriota > Methanomicrobia > Methanomicrobiales > Methanospirillaceae > UBA288. The sequence continues at coordinate 15,052 of JBDKUZ010000097.1, forward strand.
CTCCACTACCACGCGCTCTTCGCGGTTGCGACCGTGCTGCTCCTGATCACGCTCGCCGTCAATCTCGGGGCGACCCGCATCCTGAAGCAGCTGAATGCCCAGGCGACCGGGCGTGCGAAAGGCGGCCGGTCCCGTCTCGCCGGGGTCCTCGATCACCCGCTGACGGGAAAGATCGCCCTCGGCCTCGTGGCGCTCCTCGTCGCCGCCGTTATCGGCTCCATCGGGGGGTTCGTCTGGGCGGCGGCCGCGCTGATCGCGATGATCGCGCTCGCCCTCGTCCTCCCCCGACTTTCCCGCAGTCGGAGCCAGCAGCTCGCCTTTTTCCTCCTCTACGCGGCCGTCGGGGCCGTGCTCCTGATCCTCGCGATCATCCTCTTCACCATCGTCTCGAACGGGCTCCCCGCCCTCTCCTGGGAGTTCCTGACCGGATCACCGCGGGATCTCGGCCGCGCCGGGGGTATCTTCCCGGCGATCGTGGGCACCCTCTACCTCGTGGCAGGTTCGATGGCCTTCGCCCTCCCGCTCGGGATCGGAGCCGCGATCTACCTCGCCGAGTACCAGCGGGAGAACCGTCTCACCCACCTGATCCGTACCGGGGTCGACCTGTTGAACGGCACCCCCTCGATCGTCTTCGGCCTCTTCGGCTTCACCTTCCTCGTTCTCCTCTTCAAGTTCGGGGTCTCGATGCTCGCGGGCCAGATCACGCTCGGGCTGATGATTCTCCCGACGATCATCAGGACGACCGAGGAGGCCCTCCGGCAGGTACCGCAGGGCCTGCGCGAGGGCTCCCTTGCCCTCGGTGCGACGCGGTGGCAGACGATCAGCCGCGTCGTGCTGGCGCCCGCGGCGCCGGGCATCCTCACGGGGACGATCCTCTCGATCGGCCGGGCGGCCGGCGAGACGGCGCCGATCCTCTTCACGGCCGTCGTCTTCTCGCAGCGATACCTCCCGACTTCGGTCTTCGATCCCGTCATGGCGCTTCCGTACCACCTCTACATTCTGGCGACGAACGTGCCCGGCGCGGAGACGAACCAGTACGGCACGGCGCTGGTCCTGATCCTGCTCGTCTGCTCGATCTATGCGGTCGCGATTGCGATCCGCACCAGATATCACACAATATTGAGGCTCTAGATGATACAACAATCCACGTCCGCGCCCGAAACGATCATCGAGACCAGAAACCTCGACCTCCGGTACGGGGATGTCCGGGCGCTCAAAAATATCTCAATCCCGGTCCTCGCTGGCCGGGTTACGGCCCTGATCGGACCATCGGGCTGCGGCAAGTCGACCCTGCTCCGGTGCTTCAATCGGATGAACGACCTTGTCCGGGATTGCCGCGTCGAGGGCTCCGTCCTCTACCACGGGACGAACGTGTACGACCCGGGGTACGACGTGGTCGAACTCCGGAAACGGGTCGGCATGGTCTTTCAGAAGCCGAACCCGTTCCCGAAGTCGATCTACGAGAACATCGCCTACGGCCCCCGCGTCCACGGCGAGAAGGACCGGAACGTGCTCGATCGGATCGTCGAGCGCTCGCTCCGTCAGGCCGCGCTCTGGGACGAGGTGAAGGACCGTCTCGAGGAATCGGCGCTCGGCCTCTCGGGCGGGCAGCAGCAACGGCTCTGCATCGCCCGGACGCTCGCGGTCGAGCCGGAGGTGATCCTGATGGACGAGCCCTGCTCCGCCCTCGACCCGATCGCGACGGCGAAGATCGAGGACCTGATAGACGACCTGAAGAGAGACTACACCGTGATCATCGTGACCCACAACATGCAGCAGGCCTCCCGCGTCAGCGACTACACGGGGTTCATGTACCTCGGCGAGCTCGTCGAGTTCGGAGAGACCCTCCAGATCTTCGAGAGGCCGAAGGAACGCCTGACCGAGAACTACATCACCGGGCGGTTCGGATGACGGAGAAGTTCGAGACCGAGCTCGAGGTGCTCCGACGCGAAACCCTCGAGATGGGCGCGTTCGCCCGGGAGATGTTCGGGGACGCGGTCGCGGCCCTGATTGCGCAGGACACCGCGCTCGCCGCCCGGGTGATCGCGAGGAAGACCGAGGTCCGTGACAGGCTCCACGAGACCGAGGACCACGCGTATCAGATTCTCACCCTGTTCCAACCGATGGCGAAGGACCTCCGGACCGTGGTCGCCTGTCTCAAGGTGGCGGCCGCACTCGAGCGGATCGGCCGATACGGCAAGGACATCGCGACGATCGTGGGCTATCTGGCGGATCGGCCGCACCTTGCGAATTTGCTCTCGATCCCGCAGATGGCCGTGATGGCGGGAGGGATGATCGACATGGCGCTCGCCGCGTTCGAGACGGGCGATCTCTCGGCGATCGAAGGCTTCGCGGCGCGGGACGACGCTGTCGACGCGCTCGGATACTCGATCTTCCGCGAGTGCGTCACGTACATGATCGAGGATCCCGCGACCATCACGCGCTGCGCGAACTACGTGATGGTGGCCCGCTACCTCGAGCGCTCGGCCGACCACGCCTGCACCATCACCGAGGCCACGGTCTTCATGCAGACCGGCGAACGGGTCGAGATCAAGTGACCCCCGGGGATTGCATTCCCGACCAGCGCCGGGCGGAGCCGTGCCCAGAGCAGGGCGCCGACGACGTACGCGATGAGGGCCCCGATCCCGGTGTCGGCCAGCCGGTAGACCAGCATGCCCGCCGCGGGCGCCGTGCCGAACTCGAGGAGGATGACGAGCAGGGGCGTCATGGCCGCGGCGTAGAGGGTGTAGTCGTACTCTCGCAGGACGGGACGTGCCGCGGCGAGGAGACCGACGGCGCCGATCAGGAGCCAGATCGGCGTTCCCGCCGAGAGAATGAGGCTTCCGACGAGGACGCCGACGGCCGTCCCGAGCGCGCGCTGCCACGCCCGGCGCCGCGTCTCTTCAACGCTCCGCCTGACCACGATCACCGTCACGAGGGGGATCCAGTACGCCCAGGGCTGGTTCCAGGGGACTGCCACGGCCTGGGCAACGGTGATACAGAGGCCGACCCGCAGGGCGTACTCCCACCCGTCGAGACGGCGGAGCGAGAGGACCCAGCGGCGCCACCGGCGACGGAAGGACGGCGGTGTGGAGCGCGGAGCAGGGGGAGCGGCCTCCCGCCTGAACACCCGGAAGCTAGCCGATGCAAGGAGCGTGATGGATGCCGCCCAGGCGGCGCCAACACCGACAACGAGGGCCGTTGCGACCGGCGAGATGATCTCTCCGGCGTCGAGGGCGGTCCCGATGATCGCGAATGCCGTGAAGATCGCGGCAAGACGCGCGGCCGTCCGGCCGAACCCGCCGAACAGGGCCGCGAGCGTGACGACAAAAACGAGGGCCGCGGCCGACCCCCACCCGCCGGACCCGATCGCGGAGCCGAAGAGGACGGCCGCTGTGCCGACGAGGGCTGCGGAGGCAAGGAGCGCGACCTCAGTGCGGAGGGTGTCGGCCGTGCCCGCGCCGCTGACGGCGAGTCCGCCGAGGGCCGCGAGCATTCCCGCCCCGACCTGGCCCGCCGCCGCGCCGAGTGCGACGGGGACGGCCATGCCGAGCGCGGCGCCGACGCAGAGGGAGAGCGGGACGGCCCGTGCTGCGGATGCGGGAGAGACCACGACGATCGGTGAGAGGTCGTCCGGCCGGTGATTCAAGCTGTCGCCCTTACCAGAGCAGGGGAAAGAGCCGGTACCGGACCTTCTGCCTGTACTCCCGGTACCCGTCGAGCTCTCGCGCGAGCATCGCCTCCTCCCCCACGATTCGGGCCATGAGCAGGACGGTCAGGGCGAGACCGACGGCGACACCGCAGAGCGATCCGAGGAGGAGGGGCGCCCCGATGAACATCAGGACCGCCCCGAGGTACATGGGGTGCCGCACGAAGCCGTAGACCCCGGTCGAGACGACCCGCTGCCCCCGCTCCTCCTGGATCCGGACGAGGGGCGAGAGGAAGGTGTTGTCCGCGTACGACCTGAAGAACAGGATGAACGAGCCGACAAGCATGGCCCCCCCGATCGCCTTCAGCCACAGAGGGAAGACCGGCGACCAGCCGAACCGTTTCGCATCGAGCGGCATGACGGCGAACCAGATGATGAATCCGACGAGGAGGCCGTACACGACGAACCGGTCCCAGCCCGCCTGGCCCCCCTCGCCGGGCTGCTTGAACCGCTCCTCGAGGAGGGCCGGGTCCTTCCGGTACAGGTACAGGATCGTCGTGAAGCAGAGAACGATGAACCAGAGACTGAAGATCCATCCCTCGAGCCAGAGAGGGTCGCCCGAGAGGACGAGGAGGAGGACGGGAAAGACCAGGATGACCAGGAACGCGGCAGGGATCTTCTTCTCCATACGGATGTATTGCGGGTGAGGGAGTATGAATCCGTTGCGATCGTGCTGTCCCTCGCTCCACTTCCGAGGCGACGAGAGCGTGGATACCGGCCTCCGCGACGCTTGCGGGGAACGGGTTCGCGCGCTGAAAACAAAAATCAAAATATATTGTATCCTGATAGAGAGACTTCACGAATGCCGCCACCCACACCGTACGCGTGTCTCGCTCTCGCCTTGATGGTCGGGACGCTCCTGGTTGCCGGTTGCCTCTCGGCGCAAGAACAGGCCAGCGGAGATGACATCACCACCTCCGGCCTGACCTATCTCACGGAGCAGCTGCCGCCGTACAACTATCAGGAGAATGGGACGGCGCAGGGGATCTCCGTCGAGCTGCTGGAGGCGATCACCGAACGGATGGGGCGGAAGATCTCGCGAGAGCAGGTGCGCTTCGTGCCCTGGGCCGAGGGCTACCGGGCCGCGCTCGCGGGGAACCGGACGGTCCTCTTCAGCACGGCGCGCACGCCCGAACGGGAGGACTCGTTCAAATGGGCCGGGCCCATCGTCACGCACAGAGAGGTCCTCTTTGCCCGGTACGACCGGGAGGCAACGATACGGGGCCCTGCCGATCTGAAGGGATACCGGATCGGGGTGATTGCGGGCGATATCGCGACCCAGCGGCTCCTCGATCTCGGCGTGAACCGGAGCCAGCTCGTGACCGAGGAGAACGTCACCGCGATCATCGCCAAACTCGAGAATGGCGAGGTGGACCTCTGGTGCTACCCCGAGAACACGGGGAGGTACTTCGCCGAGCAGGCGACAGGGGACTATTACGCCTTCGCGATCGCGTACGAGCTCGATGCCCTGACCGTCTACTATGCCTTCAGCAGGGACGTCCCGGACTCGACCGTTCGCTCCTTCCAGCAGGCCCTCGACAGCCTGAAACAGGAGAGGGACGCGGCGGGCATCAGCCCGTACGAGCGGATCCTGGGACGGTACATCCCCGCGATCGGCCTCGCGCAGCTTCAGTACCTGACCGAGGAGTGGGCTCCCTTCAATTACCTCGAGAACGGGACAGCGAGCGGCATCGCCGTCGAGATCCTCGAGGCGGCCTTCCATGATATGGGCGTGAACCGCTCCCGCGCCGACATCCGCGTCGTCCCCCTCTCCGACGGGTTCCGGGCCGCGCAGAACGGCAGCACGGTCCTCTTCTCCATCGTGCGGACGCCGGAACGCGAGTCGCTTTACAAGTGGGCGGGGCCGTTCACCACGGGCACCTTCGTCCTCTACGGCCCGGCGAGCAGGAACATCACGATCGCCTCCGACGCGGACCTGCAGCGGTATCGGATCGGGGCGGTGGAGGGCACGATCGAGAACTCGCTCCTCGCCGCACGGGGCGTCGACGAGTCGACGGTGGCCCACGGCAAGACCCCCGACGACCTTCTTCGCATGCTTGAGGGGGGAGCGATCGACCTCTGGGCCACCGGCGATCTTGCCGGGCGGAACCAGATGCTGAAGACGGCGAACGACCCCAACGCCTACGAGATCGTCTACACCCTGAGCGAGAACGACTTCTACTTCATCTTCAGCAGGGACGTCCCGGACACGCTGGTCAATGCGTTCCGGCACGCGCTCGGGGCGGTGCGGGACCGGAAGGACGCCCGGGGCGTGAGCGACTACGAACGGATCATCTACCGGTACCTCGGCGTCGGCTGCGCCCGGCCCTCGTTCTCCGACGAGGCCGTGACGGCGCTCGTGAACACGACCGCCGAGGCGATCGGACGGGATGCGGCTGAGACCTTCCGGCGAATCAACGCAGGGGAGGCGCCGTATCGCGATGCGGCGAACCCCGCCCTCTACGTCTTCGTGTACGACGCGAACGCGACGATGGTCGCCGATGGGGACAACGTCCGGCTGGTCGGCAGCGACTACCGGGGAAAGACCGATGTGACGGGCCGGCCGTTCCACGACGAGATCGTGGACGGAGCGCAGAGGAACGGGACCGGCTGGGCGGAGTACGTCTACATGAACCCGGCCCGGCCGAACCTGTATTACAAGACCGCGTACTACAGGCTGGTCCGCGGAAGCGACGGGAACTCCTACATCGTCTGCAGCGGCACCTTCAAGCGCTGCGAGGGCTGATCGGAGGGGGCATGGAGATCGTCACTCCGAGCGGCGTGCTCCGCGACTGGCTGCCGGCGGACGCCGCGGCGCTCGCGCGGCAGGCGGACAGTCCCGGGATCGCGGCGAGGATGCGGGACGCGTTCCCGTCGCCGTACACCCTCGCGGACGCGCGCCGCTTCATCGCGGGCGCGACGGGCTCCGCGACGAACCTCTTTCTCGCTATCGAGGTGGACGGCGAGGTGGCGGGCAGCATCGGGGTGCACCCGCTCGAGGACGTGTACCGCCGCACGGCCGAGATCGGGTACTGGCTCGGTGAGGAGTACCGGGGCCGGGGGATCGCGACGGACGCGGTCCGGACGCTCGCTCCGTTCGCGTTCCGCCGGTACGACATCATGCGGCTCCAGGCCGGTGTCTTCTCGAACAATCCGGCCTCGATGCGCGTCCTCGAGAGGTGCGGCTTTGCCCGCGAGGCCGTGCACGAGAAGGCGATCTGGAAGAACGGCCTCCTCCTCGACGAGGTCCTGTACGTACGCTTCGGCCTCGGGCCGGGGCACTGACGGCCGGGAAGAAAGGAACGGCGAGGGTCAGAGTTTGAATCCGGGCACGGTGTCGAAGAGATTCCGGTACATCTGCGTAAAGAGTGTGATGTACTCGCTGGCGCGGGCCGTGGCGGCGTACAGGGTCCGCCCGCCCTCCGTCGCGGCCGACAGGTAACCCTTCGCGACGAGGAACTCGAGGTATTCCTGCCCTGTCTTCGAGTTCAGGTCGCATCGGTTGATGATCGCCGTGAAGGACCGTGGCGTTTTGCAGAAGACCAGGATCTCCCAGTAGATCTCGTAGGGGGAGCGTCTGATCCTCATTCGGCGTCGAGCTCCATGGCAACCTTGAGCTGCTCCTCGGCCCGGGCCGTCTCCTCCAGTCGCAGGTCCCACGCTCGGGAAAAACGGGAGAAGTAGTAGGAGCTGAGCAGGGCCACGAGCCCCATCACGAGGGAGATGAGGGCCGCGGGGACGAGCGCAAGCGCGTTCACCGTGACGCTTCCGGTTCCGAGGGCGACCGAGGCGGATTCCACGGCCGCGAGGACGCCCTGCGCCAGGAAGACGAGCCCGCCCGCGACACAGACCACGATCATCGTCCGGATCGTGCGCCGGTGTTCGCGGTAGTGGGCGACCAGCCCGACAATCCCGCGGGTCACGTCCTCCTCGCTCGCCGGACCGCGCCGGCGCCGGAACGGCCGGCGAATGAGCGCGACGCCCCTCAGGACGCGGGCGCTCGCGCGCATCCACGCGAGCCCGAGGACCAGTGAGACCAGAGCGAGGGCGCCCACGAGCGCCCGCAGGGCCGGCGTCGGCAGGGCCGTCGTGCCGAGCACCGAGCCGACGATGTACGCGACCCCGAGACCGATGGCCTGCACCGCGAAGACCACGTTCAGCAGGGTCATCGCAAAGAAACTGGAGAGTTCGCGCCGGAAGCGCGTCTCAGTAGTGTCCGTCATGTTGCAGTTCACTGGTCCATAGATATCTCGGCGTTCCGAGATGAACAACCATGAACCTGAGATACATACCCGGCATACGCCCCGGGGACCGCGGAGGCGACGCATCCGTGCAAGGCGGCCCAGGCCACGGGATGATGCCGGTCAGGACCCGTTTTGATGGAAATACGTCAACTGTTCCTTACAAAAAGTAAAGTATATATTACATTGTCACCCACCCTGAGGACGATCGTATGAAGGATATCACGCAGAGTATCGTGCTGATACGAACCCTGCTTCTGTCCGTGGTCGTCATCGCCGGCGCACTCGGGTGCATCGTCCTGATCCCCGGAAGCGCGGCGGCGATCTCGACCCAGGCGACGGAGCCGGGAGCGAGCAACGGTACACAGCCGCTCGGCACTCCTCCCGGAGGCATGGCGCCCGGCGGAACGCCGCCTGCGGGGATGGCCCCGAACGGGACCCCGCCCGACGGCATGCCGAACGCGAGCGCGCCGGGAGGCTCGAATGCGGGCGGTCCGACGGGAACCGCGTCGTCGAACCTGAGCGGCGCGTATACCTGCAACGGCACGACCGCCACCGAGTCGGGCAGAACGTACACGTCCGACGCCGACGACGTCTCGGCCGTGTACGTGACCGGCGGGGGCGATCTGACCCTTGTCGACCCGACCATCACGACGAGCGGGAGCACGAGCTCGAACGACGCGAGCAGCTTCTACGGCCTCAACGCGGCCGTGCTCGCGGCCGGAAACGCCACGGTGACGATCGACGGGGGCTCGATCTCGACCTCCGGGTCGGGGGCCAACGGCGCCTTCCCGTACGGCGAGGATGCGTCGATCGCGCTCTCGAACGTCACGATCACCGCGACGGGCGGCGGCGGACACGGGGCGATGGCATCCGGCGGGGGCACGCTCACCCTCGCCGACACCGATATCACCACGTCGGGCGCCAACAGCGCGCCCATCGCCACGGATCGCGGCGGCGGCACGGTGACGGTGACGGGCGGAACGGTCCTCGCCACCGGGCGCGACTCGCCCGGCATCTACTCGACCGGCGTCATCACCGTGAACGGCGGCACGATCACGGCCACCGGCGCGGAGGCCGCGGTCGTCGAGGGCAAGAACTCGATCGTGCTGACGAACACCGACCTCGTCGGCTCGTCGGGGACGCGAGACCGCGGGGTCATGATCTACCAGAGCATGTCCGGCGACGCGGATGTGGGGGTCGGGTCCTTCACCATGACCGGCGGCTCCTATGACTGGACCTCGACCTCCGGACCGGCCTTCTACGTGACGAACACGAACGCGACGATCACCCTCTCGGGCGTGGCGGTCACGAGCAACGCGGAGGAACTCCTGAACGCCAGCGCCGGGGACTGGGGGACGGCGGGGTCGAACGGCGGTACCGTGCTCTTCACGGCCGACCACGAAGCCCTGAACGGATCGCTGGTCTCGGACGGGATCAGCGCGATCACGGCCGTGCTCCGGAACGGCACCACCCTCTCGGGCGCGATCGACTCGGCCGCCCTGAACCTTGATGCGACGAGTACCTGGACCGTGACCGGCGATTCGACAGTGAGCACCCTCAGCGACGCCGCCGGGATCTCCGGGTCCGCGGTCGCGAACATCGTCGGGAACGGCCACACCGTGACGTACGACGCGAGCCTTCCCGGCAACAGCGCGCTCGGCGGCAGGACGTACTCCCTCGTGAACGGCGGCGTCCTGACGCCGGCCACGGCAGCGGGAACGGCGTCGGCGACGCAGGTGCCGGACTCCGTCTCGAGCGGGAGCGGCGAGTACACGGGCTCGGCGATTCCGACGGAGACGGCCACGGCAACCGCGTCCGCAACGACCACTGCGACGGTGACCGGGACGCCGCAACCGGTTTCGACGACAACGGCGGAGACCCGGGGGACGGTCGAGGCCGGAGCGCCCGCGGTGACGGCTGCGGATACAACCGCCACGGCGACGACCCCGACCCCGACGCAGGCCGGTCTCGGTGCGCTTCCGCTCGCGGCGGCGCTGGGGACCTGCGCGCTCCTCGTGGCGGGCCGGCGGCGGTAAACCCCTTTTTCCATAGACGACACGGAGCCGCGGTCGACCCGTCGGACTGCCCCCGGGGGCGGAGCCCTGCGAGCGGACTGGTCTCGGCGATTGGGTGAAGAGATGCAATTATACATACTTCGCTTCTGCAGCGTACCGTACCCCTCGTGGGGGAGGAAGCGAGCGATGCTCTTTATCGGACTGGTCAAGTTCAAGAAGGCGCTGGGTGCCGGGATTGCGGCGGAGAACCTGAAGGATATCGAGGCCGACGAGAGGGCGGGGATCCGGGTGCTGGGCGTCTACTGGACGCTCGGGCAGTACGACAACGTCGTCCTCTTCGAGGTCCCGGACGAGAAGGCGGCCATGCAGATGGCCCTGAAGCGGAGGGACCGGATGGAGATCGAGACCCTCGTCGCCGTTCCGGCGGACCCTTCGAGCCCGTCAGGGCCGGCCTGACCCGGTCGCCACCGCAGTCCGCTCCGGGGCGCGGCGCCGTCAGGCCCGCGCGATCGAGGACAGCCACGCTCGCGAGCCGCGCGGGTGCAGGCGGTTCTCGAAGCGCTCGGCCCGGATCCAGTCGATACGCCAGCCGTCCGAGAAGGCCCGCCGGATCTCATCCTGCCGGAGCCGCCGGGGGAGAGGATACTCGCCGGGCTCGAGCTCGCTGAAGGCAAGCATGAAGTACGTCCCGCCCGGCCGCAGGACTGCGGAGAGACTCCGGGCATACAGGGGGCGCTCGGGGTCGGAGAGGGCGTGGAACAGGCCCGAGTCGATGATCGTGTCGAAGGTCCTCCCGAGTTCCTGCAGGCGGAGCGCGTCCTGTACCCGAAACGTTGCCGCGAGGCCACGCTCCTCCGCCTTCCTCCGGGCGATCTCGATCGCGCTCTGCGCTGCGTCGACTCCCCAGACAGTGTGGCCGCGGCCCGCAAGGAAGAGGGCGTTCTCCCCGGTTCCGCACCCGACATCCAGCACGTCGCCCGCGATCTCCCCCGACTCCTCGAGGGCCACGAATGTCGTCTGCGGCCTCCCGATGTCCCACGGCGGAGTGCCGCGATAGGCCTCCTCGAAGATACTCATACAGAACAGATAATTACCCGCCGGGAATGATGGCGTTTTCCCCGTCGGGAGATGACGGACGCGGGCTCACCGCCCGCTAGAGGGGCGGAGGCCCACGAGCGCCATCCTCGCCTGGCAGAAGTGCGAAGATAAAACCCGACGGCTGACCAGGGGCTCGGACCAGGCGATGATCTCCGTTCGGGAGGGCAACGGCTCGCACGGCGGATGAGCGCGCTCGAGCGCATTCATGCGAACCCGGGGCCGAATGCGACCATGGCGAGGGATCCGCCGAGTTCCCGGAGGGCCGGCGTCTCCACTCCCGAGGTTCCGAGGGCCGTGGCGACGACGTACGCAATCCCGGGCCCGAGACCTGGGCCGCGAAGACCACGCTCAGCAGGGTCACCGTGAAGAAGGTGTCGAGTTCGCACTTGAAGCGCGTTTCCGTTGTCTCAGTCATCCTGCTATTCATCGTTCCATAGGAATATTGACGTCTCCTGATGAACGGCCACGAACCTGAGATACAAACCCGATGTCGTCCCGCCAAGACGCGGCAGGGCGGTCGACGGTGCAATTGCCGCCATCCCCTTCCGAAAAAGGGTCGTCTCCGTCACAACCGGTGCGCCCCGGGAGGATCATCACGACCCTTCGTCATCCAGCAGGCCGAGACGGCTCAGCCAGCGCCGGATGATGTAGCTGATCACGGGGAGTTTCGTCACGACGCCGACCCGGGTATTTCCGATCATCATGACATCGAAGGACTCTTTTTCGTCAACGATGATGGAGAAGATATTCCGGTAGGTCACCCCCTCCTGTACAAAATCCCCCATGATGTAGAAGAACTCTTCATTCGCCTGTCGCAACGTCAGATTTCTCAACCGGAATTTTTCGGGATCATCGACGATGAGATGCACCCTGCAATGCTTCCGAACCCGCCGAAATTCATCAGCGAACTGGCGGAAGAACTCCGGATTGTTCGAGTACACGATCAGTTCTCTTTCAACGGTCTTGAGCAGCGTCAGAACCCTGTTCGTGATGGCGCTCTCATTATGAATCACCCAAACCGGGTGCCGGGACGTGGCCTCGACATGGAGATCCTTGAGTGTATCCATCGTCTGCTGCAGCAGCTCCGTATATTCGGTGCTCAGGCTCTGGATGACGGCCGCGGGGTCGACGGCACGATAATAGGTGGGGGACCCTTCCTGAATCTCCACGTATCCTTTCCGCGCGAGTACCTTCAGGATGTCGTAGATTCGCCCCTGCGGAATGCTCCCCGCCTCCAGTATCTCCCGGGCTGTCGCCTCCCGCAATCCGACAAGACTGGCATAGGCCCGTGCCTCGTACTCGTTCAGGCCGATCTTCTTCAGATTCGCGATCTGGCGATCGTCCATAACAACCACTCGCAGTTGTATTTGATTAATGATTCGAACCGTTCCTCATCTCTTCGTATGATCGTGATCGATCGAATGACATGCTGTTATTGCGGGACCTGCGTGGCGGTCTGTCCCGCCATGGTACTCGAACTGGTGGATGCGAGTCTATCGGTCGGACCCGGCTGTATCTCGTGCGGCACCTGTGCGGACATCTGCCCGGTCGGCGCGCTGGAGGTTGCCGATGAAGAGTAGGTACGACGTGCTGGTGATCGGCGGCGGACCCGGAGGCGCCGTTGCGGCACAGACGACAGCGGAAGCCGGACTCTCCACATGCCTTCTCGAAAAGAGGCCCGCGATCGGCACACCGATCCGGTGTGCCGAAGGGATCGGACGGGATGTGCTTGCGGAGTTCATCGCACCGGATCCATCGTGGATCTCCGCAGAGATCACGCGGGCGCAGATCGTTGCGCCGGACGGTACCGGGATGCTGCTCGACCCGAGGTTGGCCGGAGACAAAGTCGGCTACGTGCTCGAACGGAAACTCTTCGACCGGGCGCTGGTCGGACAGGCCGCCGCGGCCGGTGCCGAGATCGCGGTGAAAACGATGGCAGTCGCTCCGATCATGAACGGCGGGAGCGTTTGCGGAGCGGTGATCGACAGGGCGGGATCGGCAGTCCGTGCCGATATCGTCATCGCCGCCGATGGCGTCGAGTCCCGGTTCGCACGTCAATGCGGCATCGACACCTTAGTTCCGCCGTCGGAGATGATGAGTTCGGCACAGTATCTGATGACCGGCATCGAGATCGATCCCGGCACGACCGTGTTCGCTCTCGGAAACACAATTGCACCGAAGGGCTATCTCTGGATATTCCCCAAGGGTGATCGGACGGCCAATGTAGGGGTCGGTATCGCCGGGACCGCAAGCGGGCCGGGCCACCGGGCCAGGGACTATCTGGATGCGTTTGTTCGGCGGCGGTTTCCCGACGGCCGCGCGATCGAGTTCTCGACGGGGGGCGTCCCCGTCTGCCGGCCGCTGGCTTCAACCGTCATGGACGGGCTCATGATTGTCGGCGATGCTGCGCGCGTGGTGAACCCGATCACGGGCGGGGGCATCCATCACGCGATGTATACGGGCCGGCTGGCCGGGGAGGTCGCCGTGAAAAGCAGTGCATGCGGGGATTCCAGTTTGACGGTCCTCAACGACTACGACACGCACTGGCGCTCTTCGTCCCTGGGGACGACTCTCGAGCGCAATTACCGGCTGAAGGAGTATTTTGTCACGCTCTCCGACGATCTCCTGAACCGGCTGATCCGTTCGGCATCCACCATTAGGCTTAAGGAGTTCGGCATGCTGCAGCTGGTGAAAGCACTGATGCTGAAGAACCCGACGGTCCTTGGCGATCGCGCAGTCCTAAAACTTATTTCAGGATAGTGCGGATCCAATCCTTTTTCCGACAGTGACTGCCGTCTCCCCGTACGGGCCATCGTCGCACGCCTTCGGTGAGACGGGCGCCGCCTGCACTGCAGATGCATTAAATCATCCTCCCGCCTTCATGGGAACTGATGAACCCGCGTACGCTCGTGCGTGTCCTGAGGATCGAGGGGCTCATTCCCTTCACCGGAGGGGCGCTCCTGCTGGGATTCGTGGTGACGCTCTGGGAAGCCGGCTTTGCCGCCGACTGGGGCCTCTTCGTCGTCGCCGTTGTGGCGTCATTCCTCATCCACATGGACGCCCACATCTGGAACGACATCATGGACCTCGACCTCGACCGGCGGGAGAAGAGCAGAGAGACCGGCCGCGACCGCCCGCTCGTCTTCGGGTGGGCGACCGTCCGGGACTATCGCCGGATGTCGGCCGTGATCACGGCCGTGGTGGTCGTCCTGGCCGCGTACCTCACCCTGCACCGTGTGTACATTCCGATCCTGTTTCTCCTCGGCTTCTTCTTCGATTACGGGTACAACCATCCCCGGTTCGCGCTCGCGTACAGGCCGTTCACCGAATGGTACATCTTCCCGTGGCTGGTCGTGGGGGTGACGGTGACCATCGTCTACGCAGCGACGAACGTCTTCTCGTTGCTGGCATTCATTCTCTCGCTGCTCCACGGCCTGACCGTCTCCTGTTTCGTCGTCTCCATGATGCGCCGTGACGTGAACTCCGACCGCCTGGGCGGGAAGCGGACCTCCTCGGTGCGGTCGCCCGAACGCCCGCACTCGACGATCTACGGGATCGTCACGATGTTCGTCTCCGTCCTGATGGTCTATCCCCTCGCCCTCATCCTCGGGAGTATCGCGCTCGCGTACGTCCTCTGTCTCGTCACGGCGCTCATCGCGGGGATCAACACGGTCCTCGGGGCACGGATCGACCAGCTCTGCACCCGTGCCCTCCTCTCGGTCTTTCCCGATTTCGAGGCGCGGGCCAATACATTGATGCTGCAGCAGGTTGGAGCATCGCTCGTGCACGTGGTGGCGATCTGTATCATCCTCGTGGCATTCGGGGGGATCGTATGAAGGTCGCCATCGCCGGGGCCGGGGTCGCCGGAGGCTACCTCGCGGCGCTCCTCACGGAGGACGGCCTCTCCCCCGATGTCTACGATGCGATGGCGCACGGCACCCGGTGCGGATGCCGTTCGTGCGGGTGGGGCGCTCCGGCCAGGATCGCGCCGTACCTCGAGCGGATCGGCCTCGACCCGGACGCGTACATTCTCGAGACCATGCCGTCCATGAACTTCGACGGCCTCGTGGCGCGCACGCCTCTTCTCACCATCGACAAGCCCCGGCTTCTCCGGGATCTCACGAGAGGGGTCGCGGTGCAGCGGCGGGAGCTGGGGCCGGAGGAGGCGGAGGGATACGACGTGATCGTGGACGCGACCGGGCTTGCCCGGTCCTTCCTCCCGCCATGCAGCCCCGATCTGACGCTCCCGACCCTGCAGCACCGCGTCGTGGTGGAGCCTGTCGGGGACAGCCGGCTCGAGGCCGGCGTCTACGGGAACGACGTCCCCGGGCTCGGGTATCTGTGGGTCTTCCCCCTCGGGAACGGGGAATACCACGTCGGCGTCGGCGGCATCGGGCTTGCCAGCCTCGAGAGTCTCATGGAACGTTTCTACCGGGAGATGGCCGAACAGTTCTCGTTCACCCGGGTCTGCGGCTGCAGGGACGCAGTACGGGTCGCGTCCCCGTATTACTCGATGCCGTTCTACACGGAGGGCCGCCGGGGAGACGGGATGTCCCAACGTATCGTCGGGGTAGGCGAATCGATCGGAACCGTGGCGCCGTTCACGGGCGAAGGGATCGCCTTCTCCCTGGAGTGCGCGAGGATCCTCGCAGAGCACCTATCGGACCCGGCGGACTATACGCGTGTCGTCCTGTCGCGGTTCGCGTGGATGAAGCGCGAGCGCGAGACGCTCGACTACCTGCTGGCGTACCGCGAGAGGGGCCCGAGGATGCGCGACCGGTGGCGGTTCTACCGCAGCGCTCGCCGATCCGACATCGACCTCCCGTTGATCGAGGCGTTCAAGCAGATGGGGAGCCTGTCGCACTGGGTGACCAGGCCGGGCCAGTGACGGGTACCGGCACCGGCCATTCGGTGATGGTCCTGCGAGGAAGCATTCAAGAGAGAGGACATACATGGACGATAACGGCCAGGACGGGCCGTTGCCGGAGGTGCGCGCCCGGTATCGGGAGAGCGCTGCGAACGGGACGGAGAAGTTCGCGAACCGGCCCACCGAATCGGCGTCCGTCGGAATTCTCCGTTCCCCGCGCGTGGTGACGGCCCGGATCCGGCAAAGAGACCGGCATTGGAGGAGAGACGGATGAGCAAGAATACGATACCAGAACGATCGGGGAGGCCCGGGGCCGACCCGACGCGTTCGCGCACTATCGACGGTCCGTTCATGATCGCCGGTACCGGGTCGATGAAGAAGATCGTGATGGGAGCCGGGCGAGAACCGTCCCGCGGAGGACTCCGGCGAGGGGCGACTGCATGACCGACAGGATCTGTCCGTTCATGTCCCACCAGTCCGGGCGGGAGGTCGTCCTCTGCTACAGGGAGGAGTGCGCCGCATGGAAGACCCAACCCGTCCACGGATACCGGTCGGAGATCGGGCCCGGGGGGTATTGCGTCAGGATCTGGGGACCGGAGTAACCGGCTCGGCCGGGATCTCGCGGCGCATGGATCGACCCCGGGCCGCCGCCGGCGTCGATGTTCAGGCGAGAGGGCAACTCTCGGCGGATCGGCGCAGGGGGGGCCGAGGCCGCAATCGTACTCCGTCACGACCGTTCGACGAGCCGGACGACAGGCTCGGCCGACCGGTGAAGAGGTCGAACCGGAATGAACAGTACAGGGGCCGGCCTCTCCCCCAAGGCGGGGGTCAACCTTCAAATGCACCGTTAATAGTGCTCTGAAGAATTTGGAAATTAATATATATGTACCGGCCTAATTACCAATAGTCCCCCGTCCGTCATACGCAGAGACCATCTGGAACGAACGCGGGGCCAGCTAAGCAACATCACGGCCATCCTTCACGGTGTAGCGCGAAGGATGGCCGTCCCCCCCGACCTCATTTTCCCCCGATCCCTCGAGAACCGTGGATCAGCTCCCGTAACGGTCACGCCGCTCCGTCGATTTCCCAGGCGGAGGAACCGTCGCCCGGACGCGAGCAACGTCCGCCGCCTCCACCCTTCGCGAGCGAAGGCCAAACGTTGATCATTCCCGGGGTGCCACCGAATGATCGGAGGGAGGAGTGCTGTGAAAGGCCGTCCAGTCTGCGAGATCTGCGGAAAGAAGGCGATCGGTATCCAGTCGCTCGGCTGCTGCGCGGCCACCGTCTGCGCGGAACACGCGGAGTCCGCGCTGCGCGATGCGAAGCCCGGCGAGATGATCGTTGCGGAGTTCTCTGTCTTCAAGCGCTTCGAAGACTCTCCCGACGCACGTGACGAGCAGTAGCGGATCGAGCGCCCCGTGCCGGGCGAGCATGACGGAGCGTCAGTTCACCCAGTGGAGCACATTCCGCACGACGGACCAGATATGTAACCGGTCTCGCGCGTGCGGACGAGAGGAGGTCCGCCGCTCCGCAGCCGGCACGCCGATCGCGGGCGGGCGGCCGAGAACCGGTTACGGCCGCGGAGCCGACCTGTACTGCTGCTTCGGGACCGTGATCTCGAACCGCGCGCCCTTTCCCGTCTCCCCGTTCTCCCGGATGGTGATGCCGGTCGTGGCGAAGATCTCGCGGGCGAGGAAGAGCCCGAACCCGGTGTTCTTGCCGACCCCCTGCTCGAAGATCCGCTCCTTCAGGTCCGGGGGGATGCCGTCCCCGTCGTCCTCGCAGATGATCTGGTGGTCGCCATCGAACTCCCGCTCGGAGAAACGAATAGTCGTGATCGTCCCCCCGTGACGGACGGCGTTCTCCAGCAGGGTGTACCAGACCTTGATGATCAGCGGGTCCGCGAGTATCTCCGTGCCGGCGGGAATTGCGTTCGTCACCGCGACCTTCCCCAGGGGGACCTGCAGGGTCACGGCGTCCACGAGGGCGCGGCAGTCGTGCCAGGCCGGAGCCTGGACCCCGATCTCCTCGTAGGTCTTCGTGAACCGGAGCATCGCGGCGATCCGCTCCGCCGCGGTCAGCATGATCCGGATATACCTGCGGGACTCGTCGTCCATCTGGTCGTCTCCGAGCACGGTCAGGTAGCCGATCAGCAGGGAGAGCTGGTTGGTGATATCGTGACGGGTGATCCGGAACAGCAGCGTGAGTTTGTCGTTCGCCTGACGGAGGGCCATCTCCGCCCGCTTCCGCTCGGTGATCTCCTGGAGATGCCAGATGCGGCCCGCGCACCGGCCGTCCGCGTCGACGATCGGGACGTGCTCCACGGTGACGAATCGCCCGTTCCGGAGAGCGACCTCCAGCCCCCGCAAGGGCTCGCTTCGCACGAAGTTCTCCCCGAGGCGGGCGATCGTGGCGTCGGGATCGGCGAAGATCTCACGGCCCCTGTCCATTATCTCCTGCGCCGGCCTCCCGATCAGGCCCTCGGGCGGGCCGTCGATCTCGAAGAGGTCGCAGAACGTCCGGTTCGCGTGCTCGATGAGCCCGTCCTCGGAGACCATGATCACGCCCGTATTCAGGTTCGAGACGAGGGAGTCGAGCCGCCGCAGCGCGGTTCGCATCAGCTCCTCGGCCCGCTTCCGCTCGGTCACGTCGTCCATGTGTACCATGACCAGGTCCGGCGGGACGAAGGCGGTGGTGCCCAGGATCCGCTTCCCGGGCAGGAAGTACCCAGAGACGAACTCCTGCGAGAGCGGGGTGCGCTCGAAAAAGGAGCGTTCGATCTGGGAGCGGTGCCCCGGCTGGAGTCCGTCGAGCTCGGACACGGTCCGCCCGAGGATGGCGCGCGATCGGCCCTCGGAAAGGATCTCGGCCGCCCGGTTGCAGTCGACGAGGACGAACTCGCCGTCCCGGTGCTGCCAGGTGAAGATGGGGAGCGGGTTGTTCTGGTACTGCTTGCGGAACCGTGTCTCGCTCGCCTCCAGCGCGGCGCGCGTCGCCATCTCCTCCGTGATGTCCCTGCCCACCGACTGGTACTCGACGACCCCTCCGGAGGCATCGAAGATCGCCCGGTCGCTCCACCGCTGCCATTGCACGGTGCCGTCGGGCATGACGATCCGGTGCTCGATCGAATCGACCGGATGGTCCGGGGTGAGCGAGGCGAAGAATCGGTCCAGGCGCTCCCGGTCCTCCGCCGGCACCACCGGCCGGAACCGGTGTCCGAGGATCTCCTCGCGTCTCAGTCCGAAGTACCGGCAATAGGCTTCGTTGGCGAAGACGTGGGTGCCGTTCGGCGAGAACCGGCAGACGAACTCGGTCTGGTCCTCGATGATACTGTAATACCGCTGCTCGCTCTCGCGGATTGCATCCTCGGCCCGGGTTCTGTCGGTGATATCCACCGCGAAGCCCCCGATGAGCGGGGGTTTATTCTCGCGATCGATCCGGAATTTGTAGGTCTCGAAGATTCTCTGTTCGCCAGTCTTCGTTGTGAGATGCTCGACGGCCCTTCGGTACCCCTCCGCGAGGGCCCGCCGGTCGTCTTCGATCATCTTCTCCGCTACGTCGGCCGGGAAGAATTCGCGTACCGATCTCCCGACCCAATCTCCGGCCCCGAAGAGCTCCCCCATGGGCCGGTTCACGTAGAGAATCGTGGACTGCGCGTCCTTGATGAAGGCCGTGACCGGGAGACGGTCCATGAACGCGGCGAACCGGCCTTCGCTCTCGACGAGGTTCTCCTCGGCCCGTACCAGCCTGGTGATGTCCCAGAAGGACTCGATCGCGCCGACGACCTCGCCCTCGCGATTATACAGCGGGCCGGCCTTGCCCATGAGCACGACCTCCTTTCCGTTCGGCAGAGTGACCGTCGTGTCCGCGATCAGGATATCGCGGTCCCGGACGATGTGGCCGTATCTCCGGGCGACGACCTCGTCCGGCTCGCTGATCAGGTCGATCAGGATCGGCCGCCGCCGGCCGTAGAAGGGGATCGCGTACTCGTAGTCCCCCTTTCCGAGCATCTCCGCCGCCGGCATGCCGGTCCCCTCCTCGATGGCGCGGTTCCACAGGATGATGCGGCCGGCCCGGTCGATCGCGAAGGTGGCGTCCGGCAGGAAGTTGATGAGATCGGCCTCTTTCTGCTCGAGGTCCCGGATGCTCTCTTCCGCGGCCTTTCGGTCGGCCTCCTCGTCGATAGTCTGGAGGGCGAACGAGATGTCCATGGCCAGCTCATCCAGGAGGCCGATGATCTGGTCGTCGAAGAACCCGGTCACGGGGGCATACAGGGTGAGGACGCCGGCATTCCTCGTTCCGAGGGCGAACGGGATGGCGGAGTTCGCCAGGTACCCGCGTTTCAGGGCGCCCTCCCGCCACGGCTCCATCCGCGGATCGGTGGCAATATCGTTGACGACATAGTATCTCCCTTCCCGGTATGCCGTACCGGTCGGGCCGCGGCCCCGGGGGATGTCTTCCGTGGAGATATCGACGCGATCGAGGTACCCGTTGTCGTGCCCGGCCGAGGCCGCGGGCAGGATGGCCTTCAGCTCGAGGTCGGCAATGCCGATCCAGGCCAGGCGGAATCCCCCGGTCTCCACGAGGATCCGGCAGATCTCGGAGAAAAAGTCCGCCTTCGTCCGGAGGCGGACCATCGCCCTGTTGGTTGCGGAGAGTACCGAGTACAGCCGGTTGAGTGTCTGTATCTTCTCCGCGGCCTGGTGGTTCTCGACGGCGATCTGGACCTTGTGGGTCAGTTCGGCGAACTGGGCTTTCGGGTCCCCGCCCTTCTGGACGTAGAAGTCCGCCCCTTCGTCGATGGCCTGGATGACGACCTCTTCACGCCCCCGTCCCGTGAAGAGGATGAACGGGACGGTGTTTCCCGAAGCCCGCACCCGTTTCAGAAATTCGATGCCGTCCATGCCCGGCATCTGGTAATCGGAGATGACCGCGTCGTAGCCGCTGGTCAGCAGCGGGAGCGCGGCGACGGCGGACTCGATGGTGTCGACGCTGTACCGGCCGCTTCTCTCGAGGAAGAGTTTGCAGATCTGGAGGAGGCCCGGTTCGTCGTCGACGTAGAGAACGCGTATCCTCTCTGCCATGATAGGTTCATCTCGCGGGCGGAGCTTATTATTTTTGTTATTCTCATTCCTCCAAGAGATCTCTCCGACCGGCAATTCGGGCATTCTCGTGGGAGGACGCGTCCGCGCGCATGCTGTGCGACGGAATTGCCGGGACCGGGAGAGAGCGCGGCGGGCATCCGCCGGGACGGGCATCGGCGCGGATGCACCGTCGGGCGTGGTCCGATCGGCCGGGAGGACGAGTAACGGGATACAAACAATTGGGTGCCACGATTGCGCCCATCTATCTTGTGCGCCATGCCTGTCGGGGAAGAGCCTCAGGGCCTGCTCGGCGAATACCTGAACCTGTTCGCACATACGGAGATCTTCGTCTTCGTCTTCATGGAGATCGTCACGAAGCAGAGACCGATCCAGCGGGTGATCTTCAAGAAGGCGCTGTGGCGCGATTACCTCATCTTCGTCACGATCTTCGGCCTCTTCTCCATCTTCGGCACGTATATCGGGTCGACGGAAGAGTACGGCGTTATCACGAACATCAGGGACCTGGCGCCGATGGTGGCCGGACTGGTCGCGGGCCCCGTGCCGGGCCTGGCGGCCGGGCTGATCGGCGGCGCTCATCGCTACGCCCTCGGCGGTGCCACCGGTCTTCCCTGTTCGCTGGCGACCATCCTGGCCGGATTGCTGGCGGGCTTCGTCCACCGCCTGAACAGAGGGAGACTGCCGGGCATCATCCCGGCGATGGCATTCGCCCTCGCGATCGAGTTCCTCCACCTCGGGCTGGCGCTCGTGCTCAGTCCCGCTCCCGAAGTGGTCGAGGTCGTCTCGCCTCGATGCCCCAGATCATGATTGCCGTCACTCTGGGCATGGGCATCTGCATCATCATCATTCATACGACAAAAGAAGAGCCGGAGGACCGCAGCAACGGAAAGCCGCAGGTCACTCCCGAGACATAGGAGCCGGAGGGCGAACGAACCCCTGCGGGCGATGGCACTCCTCTGCCGCGAGCCCCTCCCCTCTGCCCGACGATACGGACTGCCGGGCATACTCCAGAGAGAACCCGGCGACCAGGAAGTTGCCGATTCCGATGATGAAGGCCGTGACCACGCTGAGCTGTCCGAGTACGAGGTACAGGACTGCCAGGGAGACGAGAAATCCGAACATTCCATATGCAGCCTGGATCGTCAGGTCGAACCGGTAGCGTAGCAGCGCCATGCTCTCCCCAGGGGTGGGGAGGTGGGATAAAAGGTCGTCACGGTCCCCGTCGATCTCCCGCCGGCCCGGTCACGCTCCCGGGCGCAGCGGTGGAAGTGCGGGGAAGAAGAGCGAGGGGATGGGAACGGTCCCGCCGTCGACCTGCCGCGGGGTCAGCCAGAGGTTTCCTCCGGTCAGGGGACGGACGGTCGCGTTTCGCACGACGAGGCCGGCCCCGTCCCCAACGGCCGCGTTCCGCGTCACCACGCACGGTCCGGTCCCGTCCAGCCAGACCGCGGCCAGCCGGTTATCGGAGATGATGTTGCCGCTGATCAGCACCTTCCGGCCGCCGTTGACCGCCACGCCGGGATAGCCGTTCCGGTCGAGCGTGCACCCGACGACCGCGCCCGTGCCCGGGCCCTCGAGGCAGACTCCGTTCAGGAGGTTCGCGGTGGAGATGCTCGCCTCCACGGTGCAGCCCGCCGACCCGAGCAGGTAGATGCCCACGTCGCCGTTTGCGGTCGCCGTCGCGTTCACCACCCGGCACGCGGTGGACCCGTTGAGCGCGATCCCCGGATAGCCGTTTCGGCCAGCAACGGTATTCCGGACTTCGAGGTCCCGGCACCGGTCGATGAAGAGCCCGTTCTTCGTGCAGTTCTCCGCGTTCACGTCCACGATGCGGCCGCCCTGGACCGAGGCGTACTCGACACCGACGTCCCAGTCCCGAAGGGTCAGGTTCTCGACGGTCACGTTCGCGGCCGGTCCGTCGACCTGGACGCCGACGGTTCCCGCTCCCCTGGACCCGACGACCCGGTGACCGCCGCCGTCGAGGAGCACGTCGCTCGAGTTGATCCGGATCCCGCCGCCGGCGAGATCGTCCGCGAGGCGGTAGGAACCGGGGGCCGTGATCTCGCCGGGGCCCGAGAGGTCGGCGGCCTGCGCCGCGGAGGCGAGCAGCAGGAGAAGGAGCAGGACGGGCGGTTTCATGGCGTGCAGCTCCTGGAGGTGCGGGGATCAACCTGCATATACGTTCCAGCTCGGGAGGAGCGGATATCAAGGCATCGGCAAACGGCGCCGGCCGATTCGCGGATGGCCGCGCGGAAGTACAAGAGAAAGTATCATCATTGCCGCTCGTGGTATACTCCGTACAGGTATCGGAGCATGGAACCCACGGATCAGACCCTTCACAACGCGATCATCGAGTTCTTGCCGGATGCCACGTTCGTCATCGATCGGGCCGGCAGGGTCATCGCCTGGAATAGATCGATGGAGCTGATGACCGGGGTTCCGAAGGAAGAGATGCTGGGGAAGGGAGACTACGAGTACGCTCTTCCGTTCTATCACGTCAGGAAGCCGATGCTGGCCAACCTCGTCTTCATGCCGGAGGTCGAGATCAGCAGACGGTACGATACCGTCGAGCGGATCGGCGACACGCTCATCGTCGATATCTTCATCCCGGACTTCCGCCCCGGGGGTGCGTTCTTCTGGGCGAAGGCGGGTCCGCTATACGACTCGCAGGGCGGGATCACCGGAGCTATCGAGACCATCAGGGATATCACGGCGCGGAAGCGAGCCGAGGAGGATCTCGTTCAATCCCGGCGGTGTCTCTCGGACATCATCAACTTCCTGCCGGACGCCACCTTCGCCATCAACCGCGACGGCGCTATCCTGACGTGGAACCGGGAGATGGAGGAACTGACCGGGATCCCCGCCGCGGATATGCTCGGAAAGGGGGATCTGGAGTACTCCCTGCCGTTCTACGGGTACCGGCGGCCCATGCTCGCGAACCTTGTCCTCATGCCGGAGGCGGAGGTGGACAGTCAGTACACCCACGTGCACCGGGAGGGGAACGCGCTCCTCGTGGACACGTTCATCCCGAACCTCCGCGGCGGCGCGGGCAAGTGGTTCTGGGGCAAAGCGAGCCCATTGTACGGCCTGCAGGGGGAGATCAGGGGCGCCATCCAGACGATCCGGGACATCACGGCACGGAAACAGGAGGAGCAGGAGCTCGTCCAGTCCCGGCGACGTCTCGCAGAGATCATCGAATTTCTGCCGGACGCCACGCTCGCCATCAACCTGGAGGGCGTGGTCGTTACATGGAACCGGGAGATGGAGCGACTGACCGGGATCCCTGCTTCGTCCATGATCGGGAAGGGAGATCTGGAGTACGCCCTGCCGTTCTACGGGTACCGGCGGCCCATGCTCGCGAACCTCGTCCTCATGCCGGAGGCGGAGGTGGACAGCCAGTACACCCACGTCGAACGGGAGGGCGACACGCTGCTCGTGGACACCTTCATCCCGAACCAGCGGGGCGGAGGCGGCAGGCACTTCTGGGCCAAGGCGAGCCCGCTGTACAACGTGGAGGGTGAGATGACCGGGGCCATACAGACGATCCGGGACACGACAAAGCGGCGTGAGACGGAGGAGCGGCTCGCCCGTTCGAACGCCGATCTCCAGATCGCCGCCGAGATCCAGCGGAGTTTCCTGCCGGAGGTGATCCCCCAACTCGCGGGGTTCGATATCGCAGGACGGAGCCTCATGGCCAAAGAGGTCGGCGGCGATTTCTTCGACGTCGTCCCGCTGGAGGTGGTCCGCGTGGGCCAGGATCGGCTCGGCATCTTCATCGCCGACGTCGCGGGAAAGGGGATTCCGGCGGCGCTCTTCATGGCGCTCTCGCGGATCGTGGTCCGGGTCAATGCGACCTGGCATCAGCAGGAGCCGGCCGAGGCGATCCGGGATGCGAACGCGATCATCACGCCGGACTCGAAGGGCGGCATGTTCGTCACCCTCTTCTACGGCGTCCTCGACGCGCAGGACCGCTCCTTCACGTACGTGAACGCCGGCCACAATCCTCCTCTGATCTGCCACGGCGCCGACGGCTCCTTCTCCGAGCTCCCGGCGACGGGTATTGCGATCGGCGCCGTCGAGGACGCGGCGTATGACGCCGGCATGACCGTCCTCACGCCGGGGGATGTGCTGGTGCTCTATACGGACGGGATCACCGAGGCCGAGAACGAGGTGCAGGATATGTTCGGCGAGGACCGGCTGCGCGAGGCGATCGTCGGGGCGCGGGTGCTCCCGGCCGCAGAGATCGTCGCGGCCATCCTCGGGGCCGTCCAGGCGTTCGCAGGGACAGCGGCGCAGTCGGACGACATCACGCTGATGGTCGTCAGGGCCGTGTGACGGGGCGGCCGCTTCGCCCCCGTCCGTGACGCCTGTTCCGGGCCGTCACGACACCTTCTCCGACAGGTCGTACGAGCTCTCCAGCGTATACATCTTCAGCCCGTCGACCTCCCCGCCGGCGTTGCGGGTGAAGATGAAGGCGTCGTTCGACTCCGGCGTGACGAAGAACGTATCGTCCCCCTCGAAGAAGAGCTCGACCGTCTCATTGGGCATGACCGAGTGGTAGAAGAGGCGGTCGCCCTCAGCAAAGACGATGATCGTCCACGACCTCTCCCATGCAGGGGCATAGGTCCCGATATAGTCGCTGCGTGCATACGCGCTCAGCGGGACCGCCTTCCGGTCGACCTTCTGCGGCAGCGAGTACGGCTCGCCGAAGACGATCGCCGCGAGGCCGTCCGTCAGGGTGACCATCGGCGTCCGGTCGTGGTTCGAGAGGAACATGATGCTCAAGCCCTCGTCCGGATAATACAGCGTGTACGAGATGAACCCGAAGTTCCGCCCGCCATGGGCGTTGATGGTGCGGTTCTTCATGACCCCGCTCTCGATGCCGTAATGGTTCTGCACCATCGCGGCGGTCGACTGCGGAGAGAGGAACGCTCCCGGCGTGTGGAAGGCCTGCTCCCACCGGAAGAGGTCCTCGGTCGTGGAATGGATCGACCCGGCGCCCCAGGAGTTGTGGATGTTCTGGAGATCGTAGTGGACGTGGCTCCCGTTCATCGTGGTATAGCCGGACGCACGGCCCGGAAACACATCCCGGGCGTTGTCCTGCCCGGTGCAGTTCATGCCGAGCGGCAGGAAGATGTTCGTCGTCAGGTACTCGTCGTAGGTCATCCCCGAGGCCCGCTCGATGATGGCGCTCAGCGCGATGTACCCGTTGTTGGAGTACGTGTAGTTCGTTCCCGGTGCGAAGGCGAGGGGGAGGGCGGCCGTCCGCTCCATGATCTCCGGGAGCGTGAGGTCGGCAGGGTCGGTGAGCGGGAACGCTCCGTCGGACGGGATCCCCGACGTGTGGTTCAGGAGGTTGTAGATCCGGATATCCTTCCACTTCGTGGCATTGGGGAGGTACAGCGTCACCGGGTCGGTCAGGTTCAGCCGCCCCTGCTCCTGCAGTTTCATGATGGCGGCCGCGGTGAGCTGCTTGGTGTTCGAGCCGATGGGAAAGACGGTCTGCGGCGTATTGGGGACCGAGAACTCGTAGTTCGCCATGCCGTACCCCTTCGAGAGGAGGACGGTGTCACCCCGCGCCACATGCACGGCCCCGCTGAATCTGCCGGCCCCGGCAAGGGCCGTCATGTACGTGTCGAGGTTCCGGGAGACTGCCGCATGGGAGCCGACGAGCGGCGCTGGCGTGCCGCTCTCCGACGAGATCGGCGATGTCACGCAACCCGGCGGTACAGAGAATCAGCATGAGGAGAAGGCCCGCAATCTTCCAGTTCATGGTCATCGCTCCGGCTCCTTGAACGGCGTTTCCGGGACCCGCGAGAACGGGCCGATCTCCTCCGATGCGAATCCGGTGACCGCTCCCGACGGGCCTGACGCGAAGGTTAGATAGGCGACCTGGTCGTCGGGGTTCGGGAACGAGAGGTACCAGGTATCGTTCGTGATGTGCATGAGACTCCCCGGGTAGCCGTTCGGCCCGAACAGGACCGTCATATTCCCGGCGTCCGCCCCCTCGGCCACCTGCAAAGTGCCGTACAGTTCGCTCCTGTAGGCCCCCGCGATGGCGGACGGAGCGATCGCGGCCGGGCTGGCATTCGCGGGCCGCTCGATCGTCTTGACGAACGAGTTCCACCCGGCCTGGTTGACCTTCTCCCGCGCCTGCAGGTCGACGCCGCTCGTCCCGACATACCGCTCGAGGAACTCGTCCCGGACCGCCTCGGGGAAGACCGTCAGCTGCTTGTTGGCGATGACCACGAGCCCGGCCTTCTTCCCGGGGACGAGGATCACGATCGACCGCACGCCGTCGAGCGCCCCGTTCTTCTCGATGACACGCTGGTCCAGGAACGTGTACGAGTCGCACCCGAGGCCGACGGCCGCGTTCGGGTCATCAAGCGGCCCGCCCCGCCCCGCCACCAGGCTCGCCGCGTGGATCTCCTTCACGCTCTCCGGCGAGAGGATCCGCCTGCCGTCGACCGATCCGTTGTTGAGCATCATCCGGAGCCACTGCGTCATGTCTCGTCCGGTAGAGACCACCTGGCCCGCAGCGGGGAGACTTGCCTCTTCGAGCGGCATGGTGCGAACGTCTCCGCCCGTGCCGACATGGCCGGCGACATGGTTGTCGTCGAGGTACAGGGTCTCCGGATGGGCCCCCGATCGCGTCATCCCGAGGGGCGCGATGATCCGGACGTCGGTCAGGTCCTCCCAGCTCCGGTTGTCCACCCGTGCCGCGGCCTCCCCGGCGATGAAGAAGCCCGCATTCGAGTACAGGTACTTCTCCCGGAAAACGGAGCCCGGCTGCAGGTAGCGCATCCGCTCCAGGATCTCGCCGGCGGAGTACCCGAGCCTGCCCAGCAGGTCGCCATCGTACTGTCGGAGCCCCGTGCGGTGGGCGAGCAGGTCGCGGAGGGTCGCGTGCTCGCCGGCATACGTGTCGTTCAGGGCAAAGCCCGGCAGGTACGTGACGACCGGCGTGTCCCACTTCAGTCTGCCCTCGTCGACGAGGGTGCCGATGGCCCCGGCGGTGACGTACTTGGAGACGGACGCGATCTGGAAGCGCGTGTCGGGATCGACCGGTGCCGGCTTTCCGAGCTCCCGTACGCCGAACCCTTTGAGGTACACGACGGAGTCGTTCTCGACGATGCCGACAACGGCGCCCGGCACGCCGTACCCGGTCATCGTCCGGCCGACAAAATCATCGAACCCGGCGAGGTTTCCCGTGGTTTTCGCCGCAGGTACCGTATCCGTGCACCCCGCGGACAGGATCGTGCCGGCCACGAGGCAGGCCGCCAGGATCAGGAATGCGTGGTGCAGGGCGGGGGTTTCCATGAGAGGGGATTGGGCTCCGTTTAAAAAAGTATTGTTATTTGCCGCTCCGGACGATCGCGCTGCGACAACTCAAGATATGGATTGTTATTCAACAATCGAATCGAACTTCGGAACGCCGACGGGCCGGCCCTGGCGGGGATCGAAACGGCAATCATCCGCCGATCCCCTTCTCCCGTATGGGCGGGCCGGTATCGAGAGAGCGATCGCCAACGCTCGAAGCGTCTTTGTCCCGCGAAAACCGACCGAACGTATTTTGACATCACTGGCAGTAGTACGTCCATCGATGCCCCCCGACGATCGCCGCGCCGACGCGGCGGGGGAGCGCCCTTAAGCGATGGGGTTGAGACATGACGCCAGGAGCACGGAAGACGATGGAGGTGCAGGGGACGCCGATCACCGTCCTGTCGCGGGAGGGGGAGGACTTCATCTCCCTCACGGACATGGTGAAGCACTTCGAGGGCGGGAGCGCCCTTATCGAGCAGTGGCTGCGGAACAAGGACACCATCCTCTTTCTCGGCATCTGGGAGCAGCTCAACAACCCCGGGTTCAACTCCTCCGGATTCGAGGGAGTTCGCAACGAGGCGGGGCGGGGCAGCTTCTACCTGTCGGCCAAACGGTGGGTCGAGGCGACGGGGGCGCGGGGGATCACCTCGACGACGGGACGGCGCGGCGGGACCTTCGCGCACAGGGACATCGCGTTCGAGTTCGGGTCCTGGCTCAGCCCGGAGTTCAAGCTCTACCTGATCACGCAGTTCCAGAGCCTGAAGACGGACGAGGGTCGCCGCCTCTCGGAGGCGTGGGACCTGACCCGCACCCTCTCCCGGCTGAACTACAAAATGCTCTCCGCGACGATCAAGGAGAAGCTCGTGCCGCCGTCGGTTACGCCGGACCAGGCCGCGTCGATCTACAGGAGCGAGGCGGACCTGCTGAACGTCGCCCTCTTCGGCCGGACGGCCGAGGAGTGGCACGAGGCCCACCCCGAGCTCGCGGGCACCATGCGGGACTACGCGAGCATCGAGCAGCTCCTCGTGCTCGCCGGCCTGGAGAACCTGAACGCGGAGTTCATCCAGATGGATCTTCCGCAGGAGGAGCGGCTGCGGCGGCTCAACGAGATCGCGATCCGGCAGCTCTCGGCCCTCGCGGCGAGCGAGGTTCCGCGCCGGATCGAGGAGCGGACGGCCTGCGCGGAGTGACGACGGAGACTGGATACTCCACTCATCGCACCGAGCACCACCCCAGCCTGCTGTGTACACACGTGTGTACACAATTCTGTTCCACACAAGTGTGTACACAGTACAGTACAATAGAGAAAGAGAGAGAGAGAGAGAGAGAGAATTACCGCTCCGAGTTCGAGGTTGGAAGTGGAAGGGAGGCCGATGAGTGTGATCGCCGATGGGACGGTCGGGTGATCGGGTACTCGGGCCGGGGGATGTGACCACGGCAGTGGTTGTGGTCACATGATCAAATGCCGCGCCACGGGTTTTGCCGGGCGAGGACCGCGGTCGGTGCGGCGCACCTGAGAACGGGGGGTTCATCGATAAGTTTATTGACAAAGACAAAGGGAGCATGATAAATAAATTAAGAGGATATCAATAATCCAAGTAGTCTCAATGAATTCCTCAACAATAGAGCTGCTGTTCAAAGCGTTTATGGAAAAAGACGAAGCGCTTTTCCATGAAATTGCCTCACAGATCATTGAAGAAGAAGAAAAGAAAAATCACCACCTAATTGCATCAAGATTGAAATTAATTATTAATGAAATACCAAATGGATATAAGGAAAAACCTTACCAACGAAAAGCAATTCCACCTATTCCTCGAGATAATGAAAAAGGGTTCCCATTGTTAGAGATAAAAAAGGCGTATTATAATTGGAATGATTTAATTGCTCCCGAAGAAGTTATTCTAGCATTGAAGGAAATCCCGAAAGAGTATGAATATGCTGATTCTCTTTCATCATTTGGGCTGAAGCCTCGAAACAAGATTCTCTTATGCGGTCCTCCGGGAACAGGAAAAACGTTATCTGCAAAGATCCTTAGCTCTGAGATCGGGTTTCCCCTTATTATTGTTAAATTTGAATCGGTCATATCATCATTTTTAGGGGAGACGGCAGCAAATCTTAGAAAAATATTCGATTTTATCGAAAAGGGAAGATGGGTGGTACTTTTTGATGAATTTGATATTATTGGAAAAAAGAGGGACGATCCAACAGAGCATGGTGAAATAAAGCGCGTAGTAAATAATTTTATGTTAATGCTCGAGGATTATGAAGGTGAAAGCATCCTTATTGCTTCAACAAATCACCCACAAATTCTTGATAGTGGCGTATGGCGCAGATTTGATGATATTATTAGTTATAATTTGCCAGATTATGAAGGGCGAGCCCTCATATTTCAAAGGAAGTTTGCCATAATAAACACCGATGGCGCGATAGATTATTATTTCCTTTCTTCAATGACGGATGGATTTTCCGGTGCTGATATCGAGCAAACAGTCATTCGAGCGATTAAGCATATGATAATTGACGGAAATTGTCGTGTCTCTCAGTATGATGTTATCATTTCTATTCAAAGGCAAACGGAAATGATTCAGTTGAGGAGCGAAGGGGAGAATGGCCGATCATTTACGTATTAATCGATACGAGAAGGAATTCGAAAGACGGAGACCACAGAGAGGTTCGGGTGGAACTGAGGAGATATTTCGGGAAGATTTTGCGGAAATTCAGAAACGAAATATTGATCAGATTGTCGCTGAACAAGAGAGAAATAAATTAACATTCAGCCCATATTTTGATCCAAATCTAATTTTTAGAATAAAGGTCATTGGTAAACCAGATGAGATCCAATTTTCTAACTTTTTAAGGCAATGTAAAATCAAATATATTTCTCCATCGCCATCATCATCAGATCCGGAAAGTGGCCTTTCTTATCGAATATCTCT